>JAYOTQ010000035.1:0-15631 GCA_038150505.1 Opitutales bacterium
AAAAGTAAGAGACCGCTACGATCTGGGCGATCGGTATGCCCTGATCACCACCGACAGGCAGTCTGCTTTCGATCGTGTGCTTGCGGCCATACCATTCAAAGGGCAAGTACTTAATCAAACCGGTGCCTGGTGGTTCGAACAAACCAAGGACATCCTTAACAATCATGTCATTTCCATTCCAGACCCTAATGTAACCCTGGCCAAAAAATGTCAGCCTTTCCCGGTCGAATTTGTGGTGCGTGGGTATATGACGGGAAGTTCCAGCACTTCCATTTGGACCCAATACGATGCAGGCATACGAGAATATTGTGGTGAAAAGCTACCGGAAAGCATGGTAAAAAACCAAAAATTTCCCCACCCAATCCTTACCCCTACCACCAAGGAAGAAGCTCATGACCGACCGATCTCCCCCCAGGAAATTGTCGATGAGGGATGGATGAGCAAAGAACATTGGGAATATGCATCCGAGCATGCTTTAATGCTCTTTGACCGTGGGCAGGAACTTTCCCGTAGGAATGGCCTCATTTTGGTGGATACGAAATATGAAATGGGACTCTCGGAAGATGGTCAAATTCTGCTCATCGATGAAATTCATACCCCAGATTCGTCGAGATACTGGCTCCAACCGAGTTATGAGAGACGATTTAAAGAGGGCAAGGAACCAGAAAATGTCGACAAAGAGTTTCTCAGACTATGGTTTCGGGAAAATTGTGATCCCTACAAAGATGAAACCCTACCTAAGGCACCGGAAGAACTCGTGATAGAGTTGGCAGCAAGATACATTCACCTATACGAAACAATTACCGGCCAAACCTTTCAGTTTCCTGATGCCTCCAAAAGCATAATGGACCGAATTAAAAATTCTCTATAATCTTTACCGGCCTGATTGATAAATCAAACTGTTTGATTTATTGCTTTAGAGTTTACTTATGGCATCAAGTACTCGATTCGCAATGGTTTCGTACCGATGAGAATCAGATTTCCCAGGATCTAAGTTCTCAAATCTTAATAAAGGACCATAGGTAATAACTAATTTACGACCAATTCTCGGAATCAACATACCCTTGCCAAGTACCTGACATCCACCCACGACCCTTGCGGGCAAAACATTGCTCTGAGATTTCGCCAATAAAAGACCAATCCCTTTTTTCCCACCCCCTAATTTACCATCCGGTGAGCGGGTACCCTCAGGAAAGACCAAAAGAGGATCGCCTGATTTTAAAACCTTCAACACCCGCTTCAAAGTTGCAATGTCCAGCTGGGAACGATTCACGGGGATGGAATTTAAATTACGAATGAGTAAGCCAAGCGGCCAAAAAAATAAAGAATCCCGAGCGAAATAATGAAGGTTACGGGGTAGTTTGCAGCCTAGGGCAGGAGGATCAAAATAGCTGGTATGATTGGATGCCAAAATAAAGGAACCTGTAGAAGGAATGTTGTGTAAACCCTTTACCTCCATGCGATGAAAGATTCTGAAATACAACCAGCTAATGAGCTGTGCGAAACGATAAAATAGGTTCACAACAAGGAGGCTATTTTGTGAGATATCAATTGCACCACATTATCAATTGAAATGTTTCCTGTATCTATAGAAAGTGCACCATCTGGGCAGGTTAATGGAGCTACTTTTCGAGTGCTGTCTATTTGATCACGAGCTGATATAGAATCATTTTCTCCATCCGATAGCCGACGGTGTTGCCTAACTTCTAGGTCAGCATGAAGAAATATCTTAATGTCTGCATTAGGTAAAATGACGCTACCAATGTCACGCCCATCCATAATAATACCGGAAAATCCGCGAGTTTTACCAAAATCAGGTAAACTTCTTTGGTATTTAAGCAAGAGAGAACGAACCTCAGGCAAACGGGCATAATAAGAGACCTCCTTGTTCATTCTTTCATTGCGCAATTCAGATTTGGAAAAATGGTTTCCATCGACAAATAATTGGACAGAAAAATCGTCCAGTTCGGAAGAAAGCAAGAGAGAAGAGGAATGGAGATATTCCGAAGTGTCTTCTGGAGATATATTTAAATTTAGTAAATGTAATGAGATTGCACGGTAATGAAGACCCGTATCAACATGGATATATTTATATTTTTGGCAAATGGCTTGGGCTGTGGTCGACTTCCCAGAACCTGCCGCACCATCAAGTGCAATCGTAATATATTTATATTTTTCCACAACTATCGTTTCTAGCAGTATCTAAGCGGTCGAAAAACAAAGGGAAGGTTTTGCCACAACACCCTGGGTCATTAATTTTAAGCCAAGGTTGGCCATTACCTAAAAGATCAAAAGAGCCAAGTATTCCAAAACTCATAGCAAACCTATGGTCCTTGTATGTAGAAATCTCGGCTCCATGTTTTCCAAGAGATTTTAATTTATTTAAATTTGGGCGAATGATTAGACGGTCAGATTTTTCGGTAACATCCTGCCCTAATTTGATCAATTCACGAGCCATGGCAGAGACTCGGTCCGTCTCCTGTTTCCTAGTATGCTCAATCCCATAAATCTCCAATGTGTCACCCAGAAGCGGACTGATTGCAGCCAATGATAAAAAGGTGTCAGAAATATCTACGAAATCGAAAGATCCTCCGCTTAAAGGGTGCCGTTGACTGCTCTTGATAGTGCTTTGACCGAATGTAATATCCGCACCCAACTCATTTAATACCTTATAATAGGCAATATCTCCCTGCAGCATCTGCTCTTTCATACCAGGGATCACACAACTTCCACCTACCACCTGTGGTAAAGTCATAAAATAACTCGCTGCCGTAGCATCTGGCTCGATCTCGTAACTATGTATATCCTTTTTGTAACTACATTTCTCTATTTCAATAGCGTTTTTTGAATATTTATAATTTAAGATATTATTTTCACAAAATGCACGCATAATATCTAATGTCATTTTAATGAATGGAACAGAAACTGTACCATTTTCAAAATTGATCTTACAGTCAGATTCAAGCAACGGACATTGCATAAGAATTCCGGATATATTTTGTCCGCTTTTTCTAGCATCTATATGTATATCAGATTTCTTTAATCCATTAGCAATTAATGTAAAAGGAAAACACCCTTTTTCTTTTTCATATTCTATTTCACTACCTAGTTCCGTTAAACAATTAAGCAGTTCAAGCATGGGCCTTTTACGCATTGCTTCGGAACCATCCAAGGAATATTTTCCGCTTTTTTGAGACGCTAAAAAACAGGTTAGAAAGCGAGCGATTGTCCCTGCATTACCTACATTAATTGTGCACTCTTTATTTTTTATTACACCACCTGTTCCAATAATTTTAAAATTTCCACCATCTCGTCGAATCGTAAACCCCAAATCAACCAATGCCTGTCGCATTAAGTCAACATCCTCACTTTCAAGCAGTCCATTTAAACCCACCTCACCATTACACATTGCAGCAAGGATTAGGGCCCGGTTGGATATACTTTTAGAACCAGGTACCTCTACGGTTGCATAACAAGGTTTTGTAAATGGTTGGATTGCGATGCTTGTTTTACCTTTTATCATCTAATTCATCCCTTACCACTTTTGCTTTCTCAAGAAAGTCTCCCACGCTTTGCTTATCATTCTTAGCAATCGCATCCTTAAGCCTATTTAATTGATCGACCATATCGTCCATCATCTCGACCAAGTTTTCTTTATTTCCAAGTATAATTTGCTGCCACATCTCAGGATTACCTGCAGCGATTCGAGTGGTGTCTCTTAACCCGTCTCCACACAAATACAATTGATCAAAATTTTTCTGCTCAACTGTATTTATTAAACAGGATGCTACAACATGGGGTAAGTGGCTAATACATCCCACTATCTGGTCATGTTTTGCTGGGCTCATTTTCGTAACCCGCATGCCTAGCCCCTCCCACATCCTTTTCATTTTATCAAACGATTCTGGATCATCCTCACTGGAAGGAGTAACAATACAATTTTTATTTTCCAAAATTTCACTCGAGGCATACTCTAAACCGGATTTCTCCGAACCAGTCATCGGATGCGATCCGATAAAGGATGACTCTTTATCTTTAAATGCTTCTACCGCTGCGGAGCATATAGTATTTTTTAAACTTCCAATATCAGTTACAATGCATTGCGGGTTTACCCATTTTGAAACCTGGTTAATCTGTTCGGTAATTGTTTCAACCGGGGTACAGAGGATGACTAGATCGCTTCCTACAACAGCCTCTTGCAGGTTGTTGGTTGCATGGTCGCACCAAGCACTGCTCGCACAATGATCTTTTTTTGCTTCGCTCCTCAGCCAGACCCACAACTCCTTGACCATATGCTTTTTCTTCAATCCCATGGCAATCGATGCACCCAGCAAACCGGGTCCGACAACCGTTGCTCGATTATACTTGAATGAATCTTCTTGTGACATGCTCAAGAGAATGAAAAATAAAGAGAGTGAAGGACGATACTGAAAATGTGAAGGAGGAAGATGATGATTGGGGGAACCCTCCATCACCGATGACTCCTGAGAATCGCAAAAAAGCACAACGCGCGCAATTGATTATTGGAATTTTTGCTCTCCTTGGAATTGCCCTTCCTGGAGTCCTCCTGTGGTTAACTAAAGGGTAGTTTGTTTCTATCTCAGTTTAAATTTACCAAAAAAATACCATGAATAAAACCCGCGGCTTTACTTTTCTTGAACTTATTATTTTTCTTTTTTGTTTAGGAATTCTAATTTTTCTAAGCATTCCTTTTTTGCGTTCCTTCGATATTTTACCCTCAATCGAGAATCATAACAGGCTTTTTAAATATCCAAATGATTCCACCGAGAGGAGTGTATCCTCTCCAGCCCAAGAATCTCAGGAAAGCAATAATACCCGTTCAGACCAGCAAGATTAATGGGCCATAAAATCATATGGCTTCTAGCCTGTGTAGCTCTTGTTTTTGCATTACTGTTTGGTGCTTATTTCGCAATTATCGAATTTGGAGGCGAACAGGCACAAGCCTGGTTATATAACATTTGGATCTATACTCAGAACCTTCTTACCGAGAACGGCCCCCTTTTATTTTTAGCCATTGCCATTTTACCTGGGTTTATTTTGCCAGTCGCTCCCTTGTTGGGATTTGCTGGTCTGTGGGGTGGAGTCCATGGCCCCTGGTTAAGCTGTATTTATTGCAGTATGGCACTGTTTGTTAACCTTTGTTGGACTTATTGGTTTGCTCATGGTCCGGCAAGAGGTGTTCTAATAAAGTTACTTTCTCGTACCAGATTTCAATTACCCGAAGGAACGCCCAAAAATATGTTAGAATGGGCTCTCATCCTTCGTCTCACACCTGGGGTTCCTTTTATATTTACCAACTATACACTGGGGTTGTTGGGTATGTCATTCACCCAGTACATTTCGGTCTCCTTGCCTATTCTTGCTTTTACCGCAAGTGGGTATGTTCTTGCCTTTGCCGGAATTTTTGGAGGTGAGTGGAAATATCTTTGGACAGGTGCTTGCATTATCGCTGTTACCATACTGCTTGGTAGGTTTGCCATAAAAAGAAAACATCGCCATGCAAACTGAATTATTTGAACAGGCAGAGGATCATTCTTCCGTGTGGTCCATTACTGAGCTAACTCAAGCAATCCGCAAATCGCTCCAGTCTCAATTCCCGCTTGTCTGGGTAAGGGGAGAAATTTCCAACCTTCGGGCTCAATCTAGTGGACACAGGTATTTCATGCTGAAGGATAATTCCTGCCAATTGAAGGCTGTCCTTTTCCGGGGAGATGCCAATGCGTCAGCTTACTTACCAGAGGAGGGGGATGAGTGCCTGGCATATGGAGAGATCACTGTTTATGAGCCGAGGGGTGAGTATCAGTTGCGAGTCCGCCATCTCTTACAGGATGGCTTGGGCAACCTTCGTCTCCAATTTGAAAGGCTTAAGGAAAAATTACGGCAAGAAGGACTTTTTGATGAAGGCCGTAAAAAAACTTTACCCTTCTTCGCTCGAACAATTGGTATCATCACATCTCCGGATGGAGCCGCATTACAAGATTTCCTCAGTATCTTAAAAAGGAGAAATTGGGCGGGTACCATTTGTCTTATTCCTGCACTCGTTCAAGGGAAAGAGGCACCTGCTCAACTTACAGAAGGCATCCAAATCGCTTCATCTTTACCAAGCATGGATCTACTCGTCCTTGCCCGAGGAGGAGGGTCGATTGAAGACCTATGGGCTTTTAATGACGAATCCCTTGTCCGCACCATAGCCACATGCCCGATCCCCACCATTTCTGCAATTGGTCATCAAACCGATTTTACACTCTCAGATTTTGCTGCTGACTTTAGGGCAGAAACACCATCCGCCTCCGCAGAATGGATTAGCTCAAAATATTTGGAACAATTGGAAAGACTAAGCTATTGTGAAGAATCCCTTGTCCGTAGAGCCAATGATTTCATGCTTCGCTTACGAGATAAATTATCTTTTCTGGAAGCAAAAATGGAGAAACTTTCTCCTCGAAACCGAATGGATCGCTACCACCAACATTTGGATGATTTAGAACATCGTTTCAAAAGTTCTACCCATATTCATATGGAAAAGCTGAGGCACAGGATCGAGAACCTTGAGCAAAGGCTTCATGCCAACAGCCTGCCCGCCACCCTCAAACGAGGGTTCTCTTATCTCTCGGACAAGGACGGAAACCTGATCCATTCGGTAAAAAACCTAGTTGCTGGAAAACAAGTTAAAATCCACCTACAAGATGGGAACAAGGTGGTTGAAGTCCAAGCGGATGACCTAGGCTTAAACTAAGTCACATTCCACAAAGTGTCCCATGTATTTGCACCCCATATCTTTATATAAATTACCATTTCCTGACCAATCGCTGAACAGCAAACACTCGTCATACCCCTGATCTTTTGCAAAGGCAGTCATATGAAAGACTATTTCTTTTGCGATCCCCAAGCCACGCAAATGCTTAGGAACATAAACCATATTGATTACCTGAAATCTTTCCGTTGATCGGCCAAACCCAGCCATCGCACAAGGATGGTTTTCGTAATCTGTAAGCATAAAAAGATTTCCCTCAGAATACATCCTTTTAGCCAATTGGGTAGAGGCGACCAGGTCCATTGGTGGGTCTGCTTCCAAGGCAAATTGTTGGGCCCATATTCTTGCTTTGGGCCAATCAATCTTTTGAATTTTTCCAAACTGATGGGCTGACGATCCGAACTTGTTTTTTAAGCGAGCGGTTTGAAAGATTTTAAATCTACGATTCGAAGAAGGAGGCACATTGATTTCCTTACTTGGTGAAGACTCCAAATAATGCTCCACCATAGATTTTGGCCCACTAACTCCTGCTAAATTCCATCCTTCACTTCTTGCGAATTGGGCCAATGCATGGACCGCATCTGAGGAACCATGTGACAAAAGTAAAAAATTTGAGCCTGTATGAATGGCAGATAAGATAATTTTTCCCTGGTTAAAAACATTTCCCGCCCAACCTTTTTGCATCGATCGCTCACGCATCTTAATAATTTGCCAAAATAAATTATTCACCCCTTCTTCCGTACGCAAATACTCCAATGCCTTATTTTTCCAAGAACCTAGATCTGGATACGATTCTATCCTCAAATTTAAATTTCCTTTTTGAATGTTCATTCAAATGTGGTTTCGGATGGTCAAGGAGACAAGCAAGTAGTAAAGATTAGAATTATGCAAGGTTCCCAAAATCGCTACAACCAACGAGGCGTTTCTTCAAGCAAGGAAGAAGTTCATAAAGTGGTCGACCAGATGGACAGAGGCTTGTTTCCGGGAGCCTTTTGTAAAATCACAGACGATCTTCTTACAAGAAGAGAAACATGCTGCAATGTGATCCATTCGGATGGTGCAGGGACTAAATCAATTCTGGCCTATCTCTGGTACAAGGAAACCGGGGATGCATCCGTTTTTAAGGGAATTGCCCAAGACAGCTTGGTTATGAACTTAGATGACCTGGCATGTGTTGGAGCATGGGATCATGTCATGATCTCGAGCACCGTAAACCGCAATGCCCGTAACTTTCCTGGAGAAGTACTGGCCGCTTTGATTGAAGGAACGGAAGAATTTTTACAAAAAATGAGAGACCTAGGTATCTCTGTTTTCAGCGGGGGAGGGGAAACTGCTGATGTGGGTGACCTTACTGGAACGGTTGCAGTAGATTCCTGTGCCGTAGCGGTGATGGAGCGCAGTCAAGTCATCGACAATGCTTCCATTTGCCCTGACCTGGCTATCGTGGGCTTTTCTTCCAGCGGAAAAGCAAACTATGAGACTATAGAAAATAGTGGCATAGGTAGTAATGGCCTCACAAGTGCCAGGCATGAACTGCTTTCCAAGCATTATTTTGAAAACTTCCCCGAAACTTATGACCCTAACACGCCCGAGGAATATCTTTACTGTGGGCCTTACCGCTTGGGTGACCCTTTGCCTGGCTCACCCCTGAGTGTCGGGCAAGCCCTGCTCAGCCCCACCCGTACCTACCTTCCCCTAGCCAAAAATATTGCCAAAGAATTAGGCAAGCACCTTAAAGGGTTGGTTCACTGCTCAGGGGGCGGGCAGACCAAATGTATGCGCTTTGGCACGGGGGTGCATCATGTAAAGGATCATTTATTCGTGCCGCCCCCTCTCTTTACAGAAATTCAAAAAGCCTCCGGAACTACTGATGAAGAGATGCACCAGGTATACAATATGGGACACCGGCTTGAAGCGTATTGTTCGCCAAAAGTTGCAGACCAAGTAATTGAAATTTCGAAATCATTTGGGATCGATGCTCAGGTGGTTGGTTTTACCAAACCATCAGAACGGACAGACCAATCCAATCATGTGACGATCCGGCGTGGTGAGATTGAACTCAATTATGGCTAAGAACCCTCCTTTTCCTGTTGAGCAAGCATCTAAGCTATTGCATGACACCTGGGGAGATATTCAACCACATGCCTGTTTAATTTGTGGTTCTGGATGGGGAGATATCGTAGCTAGCCTATCCCCTGTTTCATCTATTCCCTATGAAAAGCTTGCTGGTATGGGCACCACCACAGTTGATGGGCACAAGGGAAATCTCTGGCTAGCCAGACCAGGAGGAAAAGAGGTTCTTATTTTTCAAGGAAGAAGGCATTTTTATGAGGGGGCAGGCTGGGGTCCTGTTATTTTCCCTTCGCTACTGGCTCATGAAATTGGGGCGGAGTTCCTTGTCTTAACTAATGCCGCGGGTGGTATTCGTGAAGATTTAACCCCGGGTGATATAATGGTGATTTCGGATCACTTAAATTTTATGGGGAGCAATCCTCTAATTGGAGAAGTTCCCCATCCCTTGATCCCTCGATTTCCAGACCAATCTAAAGTTTACCACTCAGGGGTGAGGAAATCCATTCTCGAGGTGGGTGACTCTTTGGGCTATCAATTCAAGCAGGGCACTTATCTTGCCCTTGCTGGACCTGCATTCGAAACCCCGGCAGAAATCTGTGCTTTTTCTCGTTTAGGAGCAGATGCAGTGGGCATGTCCACTGTACCTGAGGCCATGGTAGCCAATAGCCTTGGTTTGAAGGTCGGGGCAGTTTCATGTATTAGTAATTTGGCTGCCGGACGCTCTCCGGATGTGCTCACTCACGAAGATGTTACCCATACATCGGAGCTTGCTTTGCCCAAGATGACCAGGTTTTTAGCCCAATTACTTCCCGGCCTCAGCAGAGTATAGCAGTCCTACAAAAAACGATCCAGGGATTCTCCCTGCGGTAGAGAACAGCTTTCTTTTTTGCCAAACAAGCGATACCTCATGGAGGCAATGATGCCATAAATAAGATCTCTCAGGGGCTTCGGAACAACCAAGAAAAGTATGCATACATTCCAGGGGAATTTTAGTTTTCCAGCAATATACAGGCAAGCAGAGGACCGGTCATAGGCCCGGTTATTTTGTATATAAATTAGACCTCCTAAATAATTTTCTGGGTAGCCGTACTTTCGTAGAAAATTCTTTCCTACTTCTGATTGGAGGGGTGCAAACCGTAAAAGAGATGATTTTTCTCTCTTCAAAATAAATCGAACCGCACCATCGCAGAGATGGCACACACCATCGAATAAAACAATCTTCTCTTCAACCTTCATAAACTTAAAACAGCTTACAGGATAATTCTTGTATCCGTAGAGCTAAATTAAATATTTTTTGCCTTTTCCCATTCGACTAACTTTTACCTTCCTATTAAAAGATTTATATGGATCATCACGAATTGGAAAACGGCACCCAGCTTTCCCTCGATTTTAAGAAACTCGCCAAAGTTGCAGCCTGTGGCGAAGACCTCATCCCAGCAGTTGCTCAGGATGCTAACACCGGAGAGGTTTTAATTGTAGGCTATGCCAATGCTCTTGCTTTGGAAACAACACTGCGTGAAGGCATGGCTACCTTTTGGAGCTCCAGTCGCAACGAGCTGTGGATCAAAGGAAAAACATCAGGGGATTACCTTGAAATCGTGGAAGTGCGGGTGAATTGCGAGCAAAACTCTGTTCTTTATCGCGTAAAACCCAAAGGGCAGGGGGCCTGCCATGTGAAAGATGAGCGAGGAATTGCCCGGACGGGTTGTTACTACCGTAAGATTGTTAATTCTAATGCGCTTGAGCCAATCAAAAACTAATTCGAACCCAAGGTAACAGGATCCGCAAGATTTTCAGATGAATCCGGTTTTGGGTTGATTGTTTTTGGTGCATTGTAGCCCAAGACAAAAGATTTCTGAACAGGACCAGTGATCAATGAGGTAGATCGAATCATATCACCAGATACACGAACCGCGATAATCCCTCGTTTTGATGAAGGTTTCGATATATTTTTAGTGAGTGCAGCTTGGTATTTTCCATTTCTCATTAGGTACCCCTTGACTGACAAATTTTGGGTATTTTTATCTGAAGTAAAAAATTGGTTCATTCCTTTTTGGAGGCTAAATTTTTTGTTCCCAACTTTAAAAAAAGTCGCCTCTGTAGCGAAGGATTGAAACAAAAAAGTACCAAGTGGTACCCGGTTCTCCTGAAAGGCAAGACCGTAAGATTGGAGTTTCCCATTGCTCGATTTTCGGATCAAAATGATCTGCTCAAAATCATTGCTTCCATTGTGAGCAAATGAATGTTCAAACGCCTGCTCCTTGCCTTCCTTATAGAATCGAATCGGGCTCTTTCCATAATAACAGAATTTTTTGGACATCCTAAATGAACCGGCCCGGATAGTATAAAGAGTGGCGTTTTCGTCCTCAGTATTTCCCCATGGTGCATAAGTTAATTCCTCCGTTCCACCGCCTTCAAAGACAAGCATGTGAAAGAACGCAGGAGCGGGGGGTTCGCCAACCTCTTCAGCAGTTAGCAGCTTAGGGAATAAAAAAAATGGACAAAGTAAGACTAAAACCTTCAGTTTATGTTTCATACAGTTCTAATCTTGTTCGGGTCAAACGCAGGATTACACTTCATCTTCGTGCAACCACCTAAATCGAATGATTTTGAACTTCCTTCCAAATCTTTGATTAATGCCAAGATAAGAGATCTGAGCAGTAGATGCAGGGTCTTCTTCCTGACTATCCATCTGTAATTTTAAATCTGTAAGCATACCGTCACGGTAGTCTTTCTCTTTTCCTAGTTCACCAACACCCGGTAGATCTGGCTGAGGTTGGGTATCTCCATTTCGATTAAGATCGATCCAGTGCTCCCTCATTCCATTATCCCAATAGCCATTAAGGTTAATATCTTTAAAAGGCTCATGGGGGCGGTGATGGGGGGCGTCTATGTCTGGTTTCACATAGTCGGGTGTTCTCTGCACCACCAACTCTGCCCATGCTTTGGCCCGCGTATCTTTATTCGTCTCACCCATGACGCGAATGATAAAAGTATCTGAACGAGCCGAAGTTACAGGCATCAGAGGGCTGAGTAGATCCGATTGCATAACCCAACCTGGCTTATTGGCACCGGTAGCGAGATGCTCAACGGCCAATAAATTTTCAGGAGCTTCTCCGAAATCTGTGCTTGGGTAGGTGATGATATCATCCCTTATCGAATCTACTCTTCCATCTCCATTTACATCTCCCACTGAAATTTCCTTAATCTTGGTTTTGGAGGCAACTCCCCAATTTCTGCTAACAGTACCATTGGGATTAAGATAATAGAATCTTTCGCTAACATCTTCTGGGTTTCTTTCTGAAAGAAGGTTTTTTGCTGAAGCTTTTAAGCCAAAAGAAGAATCAAAAAGTATTTTACTTTCTAAATCATATCTAAATCTCGGTACTTCTGGAATCCAGTCCTCGGTTACCCATGATTCACCCTCGTCATTTAATCCAGCTTCAGCGATAGCCGATTGAACCGGTCCCCTTAAACCTTGAGCTGTGTATCTATCTTCTGCTTCCCAATCATTTAAGTCATGAAGAACAAAATTCACTCTTGTGCCCTTTGCTTTGCTGGGATCACTATCCATAGGTCCAAGAGCTAACCTACGATTCACAAAATCAGCTTTGGAAAGAAAGGGTCCACATAACTTAATTTGCTTCACCAAAGATTTAGCCAAAGAATTGATTTCTTCGTCTGAAAGTTTTCTTAACTGGTTCCAATCATTGGCCACAGGCTCGTTTAAAAATCGAGGGATGGGCGTTTCCCCATTTAAAACATTTTCATTTTCTACCGCTAAACCGCGAAGGCTTGAAAGTTGAGCAATCCACGCATCTACGGAAGTAGAATTAATATTAAAAGCTCCATCTACCAAAAGATCACTGGAAGATGTTTGGTAGCGAAAATCTGAATCTTTTTCAGTCGAGAACCCTCTTTCTTTACTCCTTTTACCAAAAGAAGTCTTTTCATTTGACCATGCTTCACCTCGAACCAACCCAATAAGTCTCGAATTACCAAACACCTCATCATTCTGGGATAAATCAGCCGGTAAATTATTGGATGCATCCCAGAGAAAAGGACGATACCTTTGACCTACAAGTGAATTGTTCTGGCTTGTGTGATCATTGATCCCAGATGAAGCCGTCAGAAAGTAACCATCAGATAAAGCTCGGTTCAAATAATAGGAATGGTCGATCGTAGTATTTTGATGATTTAATTGATTCGCACCAGAACCCCTCCAAGGGGCAAACCCTTGAGAAGGGTCGATGTCCCAGTTTATGAAATTGTTCAATCCTTTTTTAGCGGCAATAAAATCACCAAGTAATTGTTTATAAAAATTTATGGCTGCTGTTTCGTTCTCCATATTCCCGGAAACACTTTGTAAGCCTCCTTCTGAGGTTGGCCTTTTTTCGATATTTTGCACGCGACCCCAACTTCGATGCCTTGCAACCTGGGTGCTCGCATATGAATTACCTAAGGCATAGGTTGGACCGTGTAGGTAGTTATTGAAGTTCGCATGTCGGTATTGAAACAATGAGAGAAGCTTGCCTTTGGGCACCTCAAATAAGACAGCATGGGTGGAGTCAGAAAATTTATCGGTGTAAGGGGATGATAAATCTGTTTTTTTACTAAAGAAACCAATCCTTTCTTGCCCATGTGATGATGGGACAGCAGGATCGTTCGCAAAGTCAGGGTTATCAGAGTCCTGAAAATCATAAACAGTCGGGTTGATCGTGAAGCCTAAAGCATTCGCGCGAGCATCCACATTGGTTAAGTTGTTGATATTTGGTAATGGACCTTCAGGTAGGGTTGAGGGTGGTTGATAGATATCCGGAGTAGATTTTGGAAAGCTTGGTGAATAATCTCCTGAAGTTGTATTGAAAGAAAATAATTTATTGTTGATTGTATAACTGAAAGCTCCAGGTGCTGGGGTAATCTCCAACTGTTGCGGATTAACATAGTGCGAAGGCCTAAGCATTTTTGCTTCTTGCAACCAACTTCCCTGACCGTGCTGAGTGCTATGAACTAAAGCCCTAGTGTTAAATTCAACCAGCGGAATTCTTTCGTTATTCAAGTCTCCTGGCATCTTCAGGGCGACCTCCCAACCAAGACCAAATAAAAACTCCTGATAATCCCCTTGAGCACATTCTTCCAAGGTGGATTTTAAATATTCATTCGTGCTGTATTTAACAGAACTACCTCCATCTGGTATGATGACTTTTGGTTCTGTGAGTCGAGTGAGTACTCGACTAGAATCAATGGATGGGTTGCCTTCCCATAAAGTAAAGCTCTTTGGCATGATATAACCTTCAGAAGCAGACCAAGAATTATTTGCTCTTACACCAGAAGCATCATACTTTTCTGCTGTTTTGGTAAGGTAACCAGCCAACCCTCCCATTCTTATTAAATAAGCACAGGCATCACGGTCCAGGGCAAATCCTGAATCCCAGACGTATCCCTTTTCAACATTTTCTGAAGCCTTCCTACCAATAGTAATAACTTCCAGACTTTGAGGGTTCGCTCCTGCTGGCTGGTTAGATTGGACATCTTCTCCGCTTGGAGATGAGAAAGTAGCAAAAGTTACCACCTCACCAGGTTCTAAAATTACCGAAGATGTGCTTTCATCAGAAATTTTTAATATTAGATTTTCAAATGAAATGATCTTTTTTTTCATACTGTGAAAAACAAAAGTATAATCCCCCACACCATCTTTAGGGTTCTCATGATAAAACTGATTGCCTTCCATTTTGATACCATACATCGAATCAGGGGGCATTCTGTTATTCCAATTTGTAACATCTATATTTTGATCAAAGGGTGGGTTTCCTCCGTTAAAAAACTGGGCAATCAGACCAGGCTCGATTTCCGCACCACCTTCTTGGTTCGATCCTGATTGAAATTCATAGATTCCCCACGGTTCTCTCCAATTTTTGATATATGAGGATAAGTACGGACGATATGCAGTACTTATATCAGAGTCTTTTAACTCAAATGTACTATTGAAGTCTCCATAAATGTATGCCCACCATTTCCTGTATAGGTCATACTCTCTAAAATCAACTTGGGTAACCTCGCACTCAAAAGGTTCATATTGAGCACCTTCCCCACAAAATGGTATCTCTACATGCAAATTGTTTAATTCTAGATTTTCGTTGTAAGGATTCCAAAGTGTAACCGATGGGTAAATACCTATACAAAAATTTCCAGGTATATCTGTCGCAACTGGAGAAATAGACAGTCTAGCTTTAACAAAAACGGGGAGAATAGAATGGTTTTTGGGCTCCGGTCTAAGTTTTCTTACAGATGAACTAAAGCAATTGAAGTAGGGGTACGCTTCACGAGCATTAGAAAAAGCACCTCTTGGACTTTTGGGAGCCCTGCGACCAAAAATTAACGCATTGTCCCCAACCGTTCGTGGAAATTGGTCGGGAGCTTGCATTTTCAAGATACCTTCTGTCGTTTCTAAATTGTGATAATCAGAGAGAACTGACCATGGAGAACCTGCAAGCAAAGCGTCTGGGTCATCGACCGTAGCATCATTAGCTGATACATACCATTGGTTTCTAGAAACATTCGGTTCCAGGGGGATATTTTTCATAGCCCTCACCCGATCCCTGAAGATAAAATTGTCCGAAAAATCCTTTTTCCACGCCTCGCTCGTCTCTTGATCGAGGGAAAATGCCAAGCTAAGATCCCTCTTCAATCCACCTGTTCGAACATCCGTCAGAACTCCAAATGAGTCTGTTGTTAAGGAATGATAATGATGATTTACCTCTGATACCTGAGAAGAACTATCTTGTT
>JAYOTQ010000036.1:0-15578 GCA_038150505.1 Opitutales bacterium
GCATCCCTGTGCTGAGGAAGAAAAAATTGATGCAGCAAAGAATCGACCCTTAGCAAAGCCTCACGGGAAAGCTCCCAAGAGTCTGGTTTTTTTTCAAGGATTCCCTGCTCCTGCCAGTGGGCAAATTCTTTCTGGTATCTGGAATTGATATCCACCCCAAATTTTTCGGCAAAGTAACCGGGCTTTACCGCACCCAGTTTCCACTGCAGAATAAACTCCCGAATAAATCTTTCCTCATCTGTAGTAAGCAATGCTCTGCGCACAACCTTACTTTCACTCTCTAGCGTGGAGCAGTAATCTTCAAAATGAGTGATGTTTTGGTAATGGATACCACCCAAATGCCCAAAGGATGCCACTCCTAATGCAACCATATCTGCCCCACCCCACAAATGATCACGGTAGAGAAACTTGGTCTGCTCGGGGTTCTTGACTGCGGTGCAGGTACTGGTAATGGTATAGCCACTCTGTTCCAATCGGGCATAGGCCTCCGAAACCCATCTTCTCTTGGTTGGCCAATCCGCCACAGGAGCAGATAATTTCCCTTCCTCTTTCATCGACTTGTAAATGGTGGTGTTGAACGGCACCTCCATTTGGTAGATGGTCACACAATCAGGGCTTAATTCAATAACCTGGTCGATACAATCGGACCAGTTCTCATCGGTTTCTTCAAGCATCCCTGCAATCAGGTCGATATTGATGTTTTTGATTCCTGCATCGCGTGCCCACTGGAAAGCACGAAACACTTCGCCTGATCGATGAGCCCGTCCATTCGTTTCAAGAATATGATCTGAAAAATTTTCAATCCCCAGGCTCAAACGGGTCACCCCAAAGTCGCGGATTGCCTGTACTTTTTTTTCTGTAAGGGTACCTGGCTCGCACTCAAAGGTCACCTCCTCTGCTTCATCCCATGGAAGAATTTTCTTCATCCGGTCCGTCAGTTCGGTCAACTGCTGTGCGGATAAGTAAGACGGTGTACCGCCTCCAAAATAAACAAACTTTGGTTTTCGTCCTGCCAGGTATGAAGAAGATGCGTAGGCTTCCAATTCGCTCATAGTCGCATCCAAATACCGACGAACATCCGCAGAATTTTTATCGGTATAGACACGAAAGTAGCAAAAGTGACAACGCTTCCTACAAAACGGTATATGGTAGTACAACCCGAGTGGTGCCTTGCCGGGTGTGGGGCTGTTTAAGACCGCTTCCACCATTGGAACATCTTTTTCATTCCAAAAGGAAAAAGGCGGGTAGTTCGCAATGAAGTAATTTCCCGCCTTTGTATCTTCAAGGGTTTCCCGGTCGGGCTTAATTATTATGGAATCACTCATGGACTCTTCAGAGAGTATTAAAGGTATACAAGGTACCATCCTCACATCCAACGAAAATCCACCCACCGGATACCGCACAGGTGGAAGAGATGGATGCCCCGATCTCATATTGGGTAATCAAATTACCTGAGCTTAGATCCAATAAGCAAAGCTTGCCATCCATCGTGCCAACCACCACCTTTTCCCCGGCAATTACGGGAGACCCATCGATGCGGCCCCTGGCTGCATACCGCCAGGCGGGGGTGCCTCTTTGTCGGTGAATCGCATGCAAGCCCTTGTCCCTCCCTCCAATTACAACCAGCTCCTTGGTTAAAGCGGGGGATGAGAAGTAAGGAAAGTTTTTGGGCTGATAGGACCAAGAGATTTTACCTGTGGTCAGATTGATTGCCTGCACTGCTTTATCCATGTTTCCAACATAGCCAAACCCATCGATTACCCCCAATGAAGAAGCGATAGGTGCCCCTAAATCTGTCTGCCTGATAAGCTGTCCATCTTCCAGCGAAATAACATAGAGCTGTGCATCACAACCCCCAAACACCACCGCCTCGTTCTTCCAAATTGCCGGGGTGCCATTGACATAGTTCATCGTTTCAAACTTCCAGAGCAATGTGCCATCTTTTGCGTGTATACAGTGAACAAAATTATCATAGCTACCCACCAATAGCAGGGGTCGACCATCTTTGGGGTGGCGAGCGTGGTTCGGCGCACCCACAATTTCTCCCAAAGTTTCATAGGTCCAAATTTTTTCTCCAGTTTGGGCATCCAAACAGACAACGAGACCATCCTTCGTTCCCACAAACACTTGTTTTTCATGAATGATTGCCGGAGCATCCACCCCGATTCCTATCGGAGTGTTCCACACCTCCTTGCCCGTTCTTGTATCCAAGGCATGAAAAACCCCCGTTGGTCCACCGATGAACACCAAATTTCCTGAAACAACGGGCGATGACTTTAAAAACTTCCCCACCTCAAAAGTCCATTGAAGAGAAAGCCCGTTGCCCAGTTCTTCCATACTTACCCCATGCAAGGATGAACCGCCCCGATGGTTGGGCCATTCTCCATAAGTCAAAAGTGGGAGAAGCATGAGAAAGACTAGGCTCATAATATGTCTCTTCTTCCCCATCGATAGTTTACTTCCTTGAGTAGGAATCGATCGATTGATAAATCCCGAGCAAATCGGATTCTTGCACCGGCCTGGGATTAAAACTTGCGGTCCATTGTTCGGACGCATCCGAAGCCAAAGATTTCAGCTCCCCATCCTCACAACCGATTTCTGCCAAACTTTGGGGCATTTGGGCAAGAGCTCGCAAATGAGTGATTTTATCGAGCAGGAAACCAAAAGCATGGTCATCCCTACAGCCAGTAGGAGCGAGCATCGCTTCACGGGAAAAATCGGCATATATCGAAAGTACCTCGGGTATGCTCTTATTAAAATCCAGAACTGAGGGTAATGCCAAACTCACCGCCTCGCCATGTATGATTCCCTTCTGGGCAGTAAGAGGGTTTGCCAAAGCATGGGCAGCACCGAGCATACTTTTTTCAATCGCAGCACCGGCATGGGCGGCACCGAGTAACACCTCTCCCCTCGCATCGATATTATCCGGTTCGCTCCACACTTTTTCCAGGTTGAGAACAAGCAACTTAAAGCTCCTTTTCGCATGCCGAGAAGACAAGGTACTCCTTCTTGTACACACAGCAGATTCCAGGGCATGAGCCAGTGCATCCATTCCGGTTGCAGCACAGACTCTAAAAGGTTGAGAAAGCGAAAGCTGAGGATCTAAGAGCGTGACCCTGGGCAAGGCAGTGGGATCCCCGCAGGCCATTTTCCGGTGATTCGAATCATGGGAAATAAGTGCATAGGACTGGCACTCACTTCCAGTTCCTGCGGTGGTCGGTATGGCCATCATAGGAAGGAGGGGGTTCTTCGCCTTCCCCACACCCCAGTAATCTTCCATTGATCCACCATTGGTGAGAATGAAATTTGCCCCCTTGGCGGTATCTAGGGAACTGCCACCTCCTAGCCCGATGATAAAATCGATGTCCAAAGATCGAACCGTGTCTGCACATTTTTGCACACTAGAATCTGTTGGGTTTTCCATAGCACCATCGAACAGATGCGTTTGGATACCTGCACCTTCAAGAGACTCAATTATTTTTTGTGGATGCCCAGCGGATACGATACCAGGGTCGGTTACAACCAAGGCAGTACGACCCAATTTTTTGCCAAACTCTCCAGCCCTTTGCGAACAGCCCAGACCGAAAACCACTTCCTGTGCGGCTGGATCATCTTCCGAATAAAATTTCGATTCCATTAAAAGTTAAGACAAGCCGTCCTTGATCCGCCCGCGGTCAATCTGTGCCTATGCGGCAATGCCAATGGATCTACGCTTGTATAAAAATTCAAATAAGTTGCCTTCGTGGGGTTGATCCCAAGAGATTTTCATCGTGGGGATAGGGCCCACATTTAACCTTTCAATACGAGAATCTAACAAAAGCTCTTTGGTGAAGGATTCATCTTTGGTGATCGCAGTAACCACCAGGGTGGGCCCAATTAAATCGAGCATTTTATTTTGTGGTACTTCAACCACACTGGCATAGGGGCAAAGAAATTCCCGGTTGGCCAGGGGGTGATCAATCGAATCACAAGCTATGATCGTTGGGCGCAAATAGGTTCCCCCCTCTGCCTGTATTAAACGGGGGCCGTTACGGAAAGGTGCGGTGGCATCATAAGCACCCGTTTCCGACAAATCCGTCTCGATCGCAGAATCAATCCACTCCGCCATTTTCGGGTTGGCAAACCCAGAGAGTACGGCGTTGGGGTCGTCCACAGGCAAAGGTTTGATTGGCCCCAGCCTGCGTCCCAGTTCGTCCGCTATCTCTTGGGCATATTTGGGAACAATCACTGCAGACGCATTGATACAGCTCCGTCCACCATTCTCAGAAATCGAACGGACCATGACATCGATATAATCGCGCCAATTTTCGATTTCGTCCTCCGCTATAATCACCTTGCTGAACCCTGGACCATGGACTTGTACCCCAGGGTTTCCGGCGTATAAATCGGTAGTGGATTTATCCCCAAAGATGAGGGCCCGATCGCAAAGTCTTAATAGATCCGCCGCTCCCTCATGATCGGTCGGATAAAACCCAAAAGCCTCCGCCGGGCAGCCCGCCTCTATAAATGCCTGCATCAACCGATAAGGCGTCCAAGGCTCATCTTTGCCCGGTTTCATGACCACTGGTATTTTAAGGGGTATAGCAGGCAACCAAAGGGAATTAACCGCTGGAGAATTACTTGGCATCACCAGCCCAAGAGCCTGGGTGGTTGGATGAAAACAAACAGGTGATCCAGACTGCACCCCATGCCCACGGTCAAGCACCTCAAGATCTAATCCACGGGTCAATCCATTGAGAATGACATCCATATTACACAGGGCGTAATGGATTTTTTCCATATTTTTACGAACCATAACATGGGGCAGACCACTGGTGGATGATAAGGTCTCCAGATACTCCTTCGCACTTTGCAGATGTTCGCCCTGCCCTAAGGGTAAATTTGCATGGAGGAATAAATCTCCCGCTTTCTGACAAATTTTTATAAGTTCTGCGGTTGTAAACTTTTGCAGTTTGTCGCGGGCAGAGGAAATATTTTTCAGGTCACGCCGAATTACCCCGGGATTGACCTGGCTCAGGGTTGCCCGAATGGACTGATCCCGGTAATCGAGAACCTCTGATTGGTTCAGGCTGGTGTAAGCACTGCCCAATCGCAGGCATGGCAGATGGGGTATTGAGCTCATAATCAATTAATAGACTCCCTCGACAATTTTCTTCTCCATCGCACCAAATGGGCGAATTTCAGCCACCCCATCCCAGGGTGCTTCCGCCCAGGGTTTCCTACGAATCGCCTCATCCCTCTCCAGGAAACGGGGCATAAAAAATTCCTTGGTTAAAGTGGTCAGTTCGACCCTTCCCCAGTGATCATACTCGACCGGTTGGCCAGACTTTGTATCAATCACCCGGAGAACAGCCCGTGGTTGAGGAGCATAATAAGCAATCGAATAATCATTGTCTGGACCAAATGGACGATGCCTTGCCAGTCCCATCAAGGTATTACCATAGGTGGGCACAAACCCAATCTTGCCACCCTCACAAACCTCTTCCTGAAGGAAGCGTGCATACTGGCGGTCCATGGTTGTACCCCCACAGAAAACCCCTTTTATACCGGCTTTCACCAAATCCTTACGCTCTGCAAGGGCTTCAAGGAGTTTGGGGGTGGTAAAAAGGGCACTTACCTCACGATGTTTTAAAATGGTGAGTGCCTGCTCCACCACATGGTCCATGTATGCCCGAGCCTGATTAAATTGCTGGGTGGCAATGAGGCGTTTCACCCAGCGCGGATCCAGGTCGACAAAGTAGCAGGAGCAGCCCCTTTCATTAGCCAGGTGCTCGATCGCAAGCCTGAGCCGTCTCGGACCAGTGGGCCCAACCATCATCCAATAATGATTTCTGGGGAAATGTTCGTCCTTCAGCGTTTTGGAAAATTCTGTGTAATCGACACGAAAATCATCCCAACCAATACGCTGCTTGGGCATACCTGTGGTTCCACCGGTTTCAAAAATATTAAAGGGCCGGCCTGCATACGCTTTGGGCACCCATGTACTGTTGGGCAAATCTCTCAACCATTCATCCTGAAAAGTGGGAAATTTCTCACACAAATCTGCAAAAGTGGAAATTTCCGTGAGAGGGTTCCAATCCTGCTCCTTTGCCCAATTTAACCAAAAAGGACACCCAGTATCTTCAGAAAAATGCCACTGCATCATTTCTGCGACATGTTTGTCTAAGTTAACCGATGCTTCTTTAATCTGGATTTCACTCGCCATATTGGGGGGTTTTCTATCCGCAATTAAATAATTTCGCAATCAAGACTGGTTTGGGAAAAACCGGTCGACTGTGCTAGATGATGGCGGAGTTGTGAGCAGGGAAACTCCAATCATCGCGAAGCTCGACACCAAAAAGCAAACCGCAGCTGGGACAATCCCAGGACCAATAAAGTACTCCCCGCCATAACCAGACTTGTGGAAAAAATACAGCCAGGATACGAGTGCACTACCCACACAGGCAAACGCTCCCGCTCTGGTTGCTCTTTTCCAATAAAGAGCCGAAAAAACGAGCGGGAAAAGTGCGGCAAAACCACTAAAGCACCAGATGGCGAGATCAAAGACATTGGCGTTCTTTACCAACATTGCCAACACATAGGTAAGGGTAACAATTCCCACAATAAACATACGTGCTATTTTGAGTTTTTGCTTGTCGGTGTAGGCCTTGTCTCCTGCTTTATGCATCACGATATCATTGGTGAACACCGTGCCCAGACAGAGGAACTGGGAATCAAGGGAAGACATGATGGCCGCTAACACGCCAGCGGTAAGCAAGCCTGTTAACCAGGGGTCACCCACCAGCAGTTTCAGGGTTGTGGATAATACAGCTGGTGGAGGTATTCCTGGAGGCAAAAGTCCGCTCGCCCACGAGCCGATCAAAACACAGGGCACCCAAACGATCATGATACAAATGGGATGGGCGATGACGGTGAGCTTGAATGCACGGGCATTTCGGGCAGTAAGCCAATGCTGAAAAAGGTGAGGAAACATTCCTACGCTCAGCGGAATGAAAAGGTAGGTGATAAAGGTGATCAAGGGCATACCAATCTCCCGCTCAAATGGTTTGAGCTCTCCGGTTTTAGGGTTTTTTTTGCTAAATTCCACCCTTATTGCATCCCGGGAAAGGTGAGGGTGCTTGTCAGTATGATCAGTAGATGAAAAGTCGGCAACTTTGCCGATTTTTTTTGGCGGAACATGAGGGGTTAACTGGCGTGTTTCTGGTGCATAACGAAAATCCTGAACCACATCTCCCTGTTCATTGATCCGCATAGGCACCTTGCCTGCCTGCTCCAGTCCGCCCAAAGATTGCACAACAAAGTAAAAAGCGACGATTCCCATTCCCATAAAGACCAGGGTCTGAAAAGCATTGGCAATCGCGGTTCCCCGGGAACCACCTAAAAACACATAGGTTAGCACCACACAACAAATGACCAGTCCTGTTAACCAGGGAGGCACACCGCCAGCCCAGGCAGGAATGGTCGGATTGCTGAAAAGTTCAGGAAATGCCCCAGCGGTGACCGGTTCAATTACTTTTCCTGCCCCAATGATACCAATCAGTAAATAAGGAACCACCAGTAAAACTAAGATGGGAAAAAGGAGGTATCCAATTCCTTGGCTTTCAAATCGTTCACGAAAGAATTGGATTTGGGTAAGGTACCCATTTCGTTTCCCAAGTGCCCATAGGCGAATACCAACAAGAAAAAAGATCGCCATGTGCACAAGCCCACTGATGGAAGCCATTAATCCATAGGTCCCTATCCCCCTCTCAAATGATTTTCCTGTGGATCCGACTAAGGCAAAAGCAGTCATCGTCGTCCCAAACACACTCATGAGCAGGAGAAAGGGCCCGATGCTGTGGCTTGCCACAAAAAAGTCTTTGCTGGTGCCTCGAAACATTCGGCTGCTCCCCCATCCGAGAAGCAATAATAAGATAAGATAGCCGACTATGATCAGTAAAACATTCATACTCGTTAGGCCTGGGAATCAGGCGTCTGTTCTTTCTGAACCGTTTGCTCTGCATACCTCTCCCACTCCTTCGGCCATGCCCGAAAAACAGCCCATGTTCCCAAACCAGAACAAGCCAGAGAAAAAAGCACATGATAAAAAAGACCGATGGGCATACCTCCCCAAACAATTTCTTCTGTCCCCCAGTTCCAGCCATCTTGGTGGAGAAACAATAAAGCCAGGAAAACAATCCAGAAGATTTTCATCGTACGGGCAAATTTAAAAGATTTTCAGGGCTCCTACTTACCCACTGCATAAAGATGAGTTTGTGTGGATATATAAAGTGTTTGGTTCGCCACAACGGGCGAGCTGTATATCGGTGCACCCAGGTTGATTGCTTTCGGTTCTGAATATTCTTTTCCATGTTCAAAAATGAGAAGATCACCATCCTCGTTGCCCAAGAGAACTTTGCCATCCACCAGCAAGGTGGACCCCCAGATACGACTGTATGAATCATGGGTCCAATAAACTTCCCCAGTCTCCGCATCCAGGCAGTGCAAAATCCCTGCATACTCTGCCTGATAAATTAGCCCATCACCGATCGAAGGGGTCGAGATCGTTCTTCCAACATCCGTGTTTTTCCAGATCACTTCTCCCGTCTTTGCATCGACACAGGAAAGTCGGCCCACTCCATCACCATGTTCAGGGTCCTGACCGATCGAGCAATAGATTTTATTTTGATACAGTACAGGAGTAGCAATAAGTTCACTCGGGCCAGGAGGAGTGGCATAGGGAATTTTTCGTCCCTTGCTATCCACTCGATAGTTGGCCTCATTGCAGTCTAACTTCCACTTTGGAAGAAAGAGATCAAAGCCTTCCTCATCCTGAGTGGTTTCATTGGGATAGCCGTAAAGAAAGCCATCCGTTCCTCCCCAAAACAATGTTTCGACATCGTCCACCACTCCGTAAGTTAAGGATGACCAGGCAGCATGAAGAGCATGCTGGCTCGCTCCCGAGCCATCTTCTCCAACCAAGGCACCTGTGCTTTTATTAAGAGCAATCCAGCTCGGAGAAAGCGGACTCGGTATATTGGTATGGGACCAGTCCACTCCGTTAGATGTAGCCACAAATATACGATCACCCACGATCAATGCAGAAGAACTTGTAACATTGTGCGGAAACACCCCAAGCTCATCCCTCATATCATACCGCCAAATGATATCCGCATCGGATTCATTATTCAGCGGGTCTAGTCCTCCTTTGGGGCGTACATAGTTTTCCTCATTTTTGTAGGGGCCATCATTGCCATCCTTGAGCCCATCCAAGTCCAGGCAAATTACCTCGCACCGGTTGGTCACAACATAGGCTTTCCCATCCTCAATGGCTGCGGATGAACAGACCCCAATATACTCCCAGTCACTGACTTTACCTGCCCCTAACTTGGGTATGACTAACTGCCATTCAAAGGCACCGCTCTTTTCATCGAAACACATCACCACCCCGCGGTCTCCTTTCTTTTTCGGGTCTCGAGCAGATTCATTATTTGTACCCACCATCACCTTCCCCTCTCCAATGGTAACATTTCCATAGGCCTGCGAACCGAGCTTTGCCACCCACTTAATATTTTCGGTGGTGGATAAATCAACGCTTTCATCATCATTAAATTCACCTGGTACAAATTCAAAGGTCAGCCCTGTTTCAGAGGAGACCATATTGCGGGATTGATCTTTCCCCCAACTGGGCCAGTCAGCAGCGGTTAGTGCCGGTAAAAATACGGTTATGCAAAAAGCATGTAAGAAGAAGTTGCAGATTTTCATGATACAGTGAGTGGGGAAAAGGTTAAGGCTTTTTGTATACCTTCAGGTTGTCAAAGTAGACCTTCTTTTGGCTTTGCGGAGACATGGCATAGATACCCGGTGCCCCTTGGGTATGAGGTTTAGCATGCACCTCTTCGAGGTTCCATTCATCAGGCTCGGGCTCCTCTCTTGGCCATGCTTTGGCCCGGACCAAACCCGTACCGTCCTCTCCAATATCAATCTGTGTTTTGAGCCGGTACCATGTGTTCGCTTTTACAGGAAATGGTACAGACCTCTGAAAGCGATCGTAATTGGATACAACCTGCAAAGCATTCGCATTGCCCACTAATGCAAATATGTACCGTTGATTAATCACCCCAACCGTGGACTTAATTCTACGGTTCCCATCTACCATTGCATCTATTTCCACAATGTAGTCTTGCTCTTTCCATGACCCTAGAAAATTGATCGCCCGCTGAAACAAAACACGGTCTAAGGTATTGCCTGCCACGATTTCGCCCGCCAGCTCCTGTACCTGCCACCTCATTCTCGCTCCCAGCCAGGGAAGAGGTGGGTAGGAATAAGAAACCCCATCGGAAGCCAGTTGGTCTAACACATAGCCTGACTGAAAATCCTCATGGTAAGGCAAAGCCGGAAGAATCCGCCCCCTAGCGATGCCATATAAACCCTGAAAGCTTACCCGGATAGCACCCGCAGAGAGTTTGGCATTCTGAGTGGTACTGAGACTGCCGGGCCCCGAAAGTGAAAGGTTTCCATCCAGTTCAGCCCGTACTTTGGCGGTTGGAGGGATCCATTTTTCCCAGCTCAACCCATCTCCCAGTTGCCGAATTCTTTGACCTGTAGAATCGAGTGCATAGACACGAAAGTCTAATTTTTCCCCGGCGGACAAAGTAAACTCGGAAGGAACAATTTGAAGGGATGCAATTTTATCGGACGAGGCAGAATAATCTCCTTCTTCTTTTTTAAAAGGGGACGGATTTTTGGGACTGCCAAAACAGTGAAGTTGCTTCTTGGACTGCACCAGAATTCTTCCCTGAGCAATTGCAGGAGCAGCCAAACAGGCATGACCAAGGTCTATCTCATTAAGCACTTCTCCAGAATTCCCTTTATCTTTAACAACGAAAACATGCCCATCAAACATAGGCAGGTAAATCTTACCATCTGCCCAGGTAGGAGCTGCATGGATCTGGTCCGGAGACAACTTTAATGTCCAAATCGTTTTGCCGCTTTCTGCATCATTGCAAAATAACTCCCCCGTCTTGGTGGATGTATAAACCCGATCTTTGTGAAGCACAGGCGAACTGGTAAAAGATTCAAGCTCATCATTCCTCCACGCCTCGTAGCTTTGGTCAAGTTCGAGGATCGCTTCCCCGAGTCCAGGCAATATCTGGGGCTTGTTGATACCGACCATTCTGCCAATTTTTGAGCTATCGGTATTTTCTTTTCCATGCACCGCAATGATTAAATCCTGAAAAAGTACAACCCCTGCATTTACCCCACCGTGAGACATTTTAAACCTCCACAAAGGCTGGCCCGTCCGTGCATCAACACACACCACATGCCCACACCCAGTGCCGCTGTAAAAGACACGCCTGCCATCGTCCAGCTCTTCAAACACCAGTGGGGAAAAAGAACTATCTTGCGGAGTAGTACCCGGGGTGGAGGTCCAAACAAGCTCACCGGTAAATTTATCAAAAGCATAAAACCGGTCTCTCGCAGGACCATTGGTCCCCCAGTTCGCAGTAATCGCATGTAAAATAACAAGGTTTTCGCTCACACAAGGCCCGCCGGTGCGCCCATTGGGAAAAGTTAGGCGTGCAAACTCTTCCATCAAAGACCTCTCCCATAACAAGGAACCATCTGGAGCAAACCCAATGAGCATGCCCGGGCTCGTCTGAAAGAAAATATTTCCAGTTTCTGGATCGATACAAGCAGCCCCTACCCCATACCGGTCGTATACAATATCGCTGATAAAATCCTTGCTTCTTTTATCCCATAACATTTGCCCACTTTCAAGGTCCAGGCAGGTCAGGCTTTCCTCAACCTGTTCTCCGCTGCCGTAGTATCCAAACTGATAAAGTTTGCTTCCTGCGACAACCGGGACCCCCCCACCCTGTATTTCATATGTCCAAAGCTCAGACCCATTTAATTCATCCGGCAATCCCGTTTCCGTGGATACACCCATGCCGCGGTCACCCCTGGAAAACAGCCAGTTTGAGGATTTATTCTCCAGATGCACCACACTTGTGGCCTTTACGATCTTCTGACTCGGCGAAGAAAATCTTATACAGGAGCTCACGAGTACAGAGGCACAGGCAAACAGAATCAAAGCGGTTAAGGACTTCATAAAACTAAAAAGTTTGAATATAGAATGGTTCTTAATTTGGTAACCACGCATCGTGGAACGTCAAACCAGCTTGGATTGAAAAACAAATAATTTCGCAGTGGTTGGAGCTGATTAAAGCCCCATGTTCAAACAGACCCAAGTGCCGGAGCTCGAACGGCAATACATCCTGCCATTGGCGTAGCTGGGTGGAATCCAGTTGTTTTTTCCCCCCAATACCTGAAACCGTGCGATTTCATTAAACCCTTTGGGGGATGCATCGACAATTGCCAGCTCTCCACGATCGCTCAAAACTACAAGTTTGTCGTCGACTAAAATAACTGTACCCACACCAAAACCTCTCTCCTCCCACACTTTTCTGCCCTCTGTAAGATCCAAGCAAAAGAGTGTGGCACGGCTTGCTTTTGCCCCCGTTTGTCCGTGAATTCCGTAAGCAAATTCCCCCTGATGAACTAGGCTGGCCATTTGACAAGCCACTTCATCGGATTCCCAAAGTACTTTGGGCTGTGACTCCGTTAGTTCCAACATCGCAGCTCCTTTTCCATAACCACTGGCAACAAGCACTTTGCTCCCTAAATCTAAAGGTTGGGCTGCGTTTACATCATATCTTGTACGGTGCTGATAGGAACTGGTCACCCCTCCATTGGCAAGGCTATGGATGGCTAAGCCCTGTTGGTTAAACACCACAATTTCGGATGGTTTCGATGCCCTGATGTAAGGACTGGCATAACCTGCCTCCGCGTCGCCCCCACGCCAGATTTCCTTACCGCTTTCGGCATCCAATGCCAGCAGGGAACCCTTTTTACTCCCAGTTTGTACAATAATTCTACCTTTGAAAAACAAGGGGGCACCTGCATATCCCCAGGTAGGACAATTTCCCCCAAAATCCTCCACCAAATGTTTTTCCCAAACAACCTTACCAGTCTTTGCCTCGAGGCAAAAAAGGGGGCCCTCATGCCCTTGCAAATAAATTTTCCCCTCAGCAAAAGTGGGGGTAGACCGGCTCCCTCCCTGAAAATACTTATCTCCCAACCCTGATGGATAAGAAAAAGCCCAGACCATCTTACCTGTATCTGCCTGCAGACAATACAATGTATTTTGGTTGTCTCTGTAACCTTGAGTGAAAGCTAAACCCTCGGCCTCAATCACCGAAGAATAGCCCAGCCCCACCTCATATTTCCAAAGAATATCCGGCTCTTGATCACTCCAATCCAACCGCAGGGAATTCTCTTGGGTTTGGTGGTTTTTCTCGGCCCCCCCATAAGTAGGCCAATCTAGTGCATGAGAGGAAACGGATGCTAGGAAGAAAAATATCGGCAGGGCCACTCGGTTGATCATATATAATGATCTTTGCATTGAATATGGATCAGTGCAAATCAACATCTGCAACCGAATTTTTTTGTTTTCGGCAGGTATTCGGCCCCGCTTAAATAGGCCCGATCACACGATCTTTATCAAAGGATAGGTACAGTTCCAAATCGTCCGCATAATAGCTGCTTGTGTTAGCGAGTATGGAATCAGGACCTTGCTTGCTGGCACTCAAGGAAACCACCACATATTGGGTATCCAAAGGCAGCACCATTTCTGTGCTTAATTCACTCCAGGTATTCGGGTCCAGATCCGCAGATGTTTTACTCTCTGTCTTAGACAACTCATGTTCCACCGTGCTGGAGTCTGACCGGATCGCCTTGAGAGTAATTCCAAACTCAGCTCCTTCCTGCGAGTTGCCAAAGCTTTGGTTTACTTTAAGAGCAGCGAAAATTCTGGCTTTCTCCCCGGATGTATTTTCCATCGCCATACGGACATCAAGTACCTGCACAGTTTCTTCGACCTCCGCGGTTTGGCTGTCCACATTCACGGCCATCTTTTCCAACCCAATCATACTGGAGCCAGATGCAGGCAACACCCCTTTTTCAGCAGGCTTGAGTAAGCTTGGCAAACGGTTCCATCTTTTGAGGTGGTCAAAATACTCGATTACGCCCTCATCTGCAGGTTGGTTGCCCGAATGCAAGCTGGCAATCGCGACATTGACATAATTTCTACGATCGGGAGACATAGCTTCACCAACATTCTTGTGAGGGATGGTCTCTGTGGGCATCGGTGCTTTTCTTCCCACTTCACTGGCGTAAGAAGACCCATCCGTCTGGATAATGTGATCGATATACGCAGTGAGTGAAGTTTTTTGGTCCGTGCCCAACCAAATAATCCCGAAAAATGCCAAAAACATGGCTGCAACGGCACCCGCCCAGACAGGGAAGGGAATGACCGGGAGCAGTTTGGGTTTAGGCGTGGCAAATTCGATAGGTTCTGATTGGGCAGTCTCCCAGTGCAAAAGAGATTCTAAACGAATATATTCTAAATAAATTTCCCTGTTTTCAGGAGAATTTTGTAGCAACGAGGAGAGCCTGCTGTGGTCGTCTACAGAGATCGACCCATCCAGGAGGCTAGAAATTAATCGCTCAAGCTCTTCAGTTTTTTGCATGTGTATATAAAGCTAACTGCAATGAATTAGCACTTATTCACAAAATGATACCAGTTTTTTGAACTTTTCTTAAAATTCAGTGTCTGCTTCCAGTTTCGGAATTTTTTCTCTCACACATTGAATCAAATTTTGCCTGATACGAAAAAGAGTGCCAGATATCGCTCCAATTGGCCGGTTGAGTGCTTTGCATATTTGTTTCATGGATTGATCCTCCTTAAAACGCAGGCGGGCGATCTCTTTCATGTGTTCGGGCAATAAATCGTAACAAATTTGCAAGGCTCGCTGGGTGATGCGGTGTTTTTGAGAATCAAATTCCTCACTCGCCAGGGTTTCAACCAGTTCGTTACTGAAGTGAATTTTACTTCTCCTCTTTTTGGTTAGGTGGGCAAGCACTTGGTATCTGGCTATATTAAATGCCCAGGATCGAAAATTACCTTCGGGATCATATTCTTTTGATTTCTGACAAAGAATCAGGTTGGTTTCCTGCAAAACATCCTCCGCATCGCTCCGGTTGGCGAGAAGGCTAAGGATAAATGCATAAAGGTTCCTTTGCACTCCCACTAATTTTTGGGAGAATTCGAAAGATACTGAGTTGTCACTCACAGAACCATAGGAATAAGATTTTTGGTTTTAGTCAATAAGGATGAATTTTCTTCAAACCCTTTAGTTGCCAAGATCAAGATTCTAATTTTTGATCTAACAAATGCAGACCTGGCACTGTATCGCTCTGATCATTTTAAGCATTGCAGTATTTTTTTATGCTTCCTTTGTGGATGATATTAAAAATACAGCAGAATCTTCCCTACTCGCACTCTCGGAGAATTCGCAACAAATTCCACAGGAAGATGAGTTCATGCAGGATCAAAATCTTTCTTCCACTTGGGCCGAGGTTTTACTCGTGCTCGATTCCTCTCTCGAGGAAGATTTTGCCATTTCTTTTCATGAGGAATCCCTGGAGTCGAAACTTTTTTTAAACACTTTGCTGGATGAATTAGAAAAAGCCCCCGT
>JAYOTQ010000037.1:0-15499 GCA_038150505.1 Opitutales bacterium
CTGTTGCCGGGATGAAAACCCGGTGTCCTAACCTGGCTAGACGAACGGGACCAAAAAGTTCATATTGATAAAGATAAAAATTATCGCAAGACGAATTTCCAAATTATTAGATATCGAATGAACATGCTCAGGGTTTGACATTAGGGAATGTTGCGATATTTCTAATCCTTTGTCATGAAACCTACCTACAATCCATCCAAACTGCGACGAGCCAGAAAATGTGGTTTTCGTAAACGCAACCAAACGAGTGCTGGTCGCAAGGTGCTCCAAAACCGTCGCCGCAAAGGCAGAGCGAAACTTACAGCCTCGGTGCTTCCCCGTTTTCGCTAATCTACTTTCATCTTACTTAAATTTGCGTGAGTAATCGTTTTTCACGCACCGAGAGGTTAACCCAAACCTCCGACTTTCTCCAAGTAAAGTCAGATGGAATTTTCTTTAAAGAAAATCCGTTTTGGCTACAGATATGCAAGCACAAGGGATTGACTTCACGAGTGGGAGTCATCGCAACCAAGCGTCTAGGCAATGCCGTGCAGAGAAATTATGCAAAACGATGCATCCGTGAACTCTATCGTAAAAACAAAAAATTCATTCCAGAAATTTGTCAAATTGTGATCCTCCCCAGAAAACCCATCTTCCACACGGAATTCGCACTCCTAGAGAAATGCTTCAGAAAGGTTCTTCTGAAGGCAACTAAACGACTATGAAAAACTATTTGCTAGGCGTTGTTTTTCTTATACTCGCATTTTATTTAATTTGGGAGCAAGGGACTCAGCAAATTGAGGATAATCATCCTTATGAACCCATTCATTCAAGTGCCAAGCATACAAAAGTAGCCCCTGAATCAAACCAATCTTTGGCTGCCAAACCAGATGGCAATAGTTTTATCTCTGCAGTTTCCCCACAAGAACTTCCAATTCATCAAACAAACGATTTATCAGAGGAAATTCTTGTTCCTGGATTATCAACTGATTTATCATCTATAGTTTTCACAAACCATACTGGAGCCATCCGTTCAATTCAGCTTCATGAGTCCGACAGGCTCAGTAAGGCATATGACATAAACCATTCGAATGAACCTCTTCTTGGCCTTGCCTTTGAAGATAGTGAGGGAAATTTAATCGCTAAGGGGTTGCCTAAACCGAGGGACTTTAAAGTGATCGAAGAAACGGATCAAAAGATTGTTTTTCGTTGGAATGCTGGGGCAGACCTTCAGATCGAACGTACCTACGAACGAGATCCTAATAACGGATACTTATTATCTCATCGTACAAGTTTTAAAAACCTCAGGGATGCTCCAGTTGCGATTGAGCGTGTACGAATGTTTTTAGGCACAAGTTTTCAAATTCCCCGTATGTACAACCCTTTTGATCAGGCCAGTACCTATTTAAGCGTGGGTTATTACAACGATGGTGCTCCCCTAGCCGAGGGATGTTCTTGTGCAACTTGCAGTGGAAGGATAGACGGCGAGCGGGAGGAATTTTTTCAGTTAAATGAAATGGGGCCAAGTGGTAAGATGGAACCCCGCAGGTTATCAAAAGTGAAATGGGCCTGTGTAAATAACCAGTTTTTTGTTAACTTAATTGAACCAAAATCTGAACTCACAGATTTTCGAGTAATGGGTGAATCTGTTCAGGCAGCAAGTCCGGAAGTTGGATCTGAAGTTTTGGGAATCAGTGGGGCGGTGTCTTTTCCTTTGGGCATATTAAAGCCTCAAGAACCAAAAGAATTCTCTTTCACTCTATACTCCGGACCTAAGGACTATGTGGAATTGTCTAAATTATCAGCCGAACAAAAGAAGGTCATGCAGTTTGGCGTCTTTTGGTGGATTTCAGAGCCTCTGAGTTGGAGTCTTAATAAACTCAGTTCTCTTTTTGGTAGCTATGGTATTGGAATTATCGTTTTAACCATATTGGTGAAGTTGATCCTTTGGCCATTAACCGCCCAAGCGACCCGTTCGCAAAAGAAGATGCAGGCACTTCAGGGCCCTTTATCCAAGTTGAGGGAGAAGCACAAGGGCAGCCCACAAAAGCTGAACCAGGAAATGATGAAGTTTTACAAGGAATACAAAGTAAATCCATTTGCCGGGTGTTGGCCTATTCTTATTCAAATTCCAATCTTTTTGGGTATGTTTTGGATGCTTAGATCTGCTGCCGAACTCTATGGTCAGGAATTTTTGTGGGCAACGGACCTATCGGAGCAGGACAACATGGCCATGATTCAAGGGTTTTCTCTAAATATTCTGCCCATTTTTATGGTTCTTACCCAATGGTACCAAATGCGCTTAAACCCGATGCAGCTCGGTCCGGAAATGAGTGAGGCTCAGAGAATAAACGCAAAAATGATGCGCTTCATGCCTTTCATGTTTTTAGTGTTCCTTTACTTTTTCTCTTCTGCCCTAGTTTTATATTGGACGGTGCAAAATATTATGACCATTTTGCAAACCCTATTAACCAAGAATACATTCGATGTTCCTGCAGTTTCAAACAACCAGGAAGAATCCAAGGGCAGTGGTGCAAGCAAAAATATTGAGGATAAAAAACAATTAGAGCACGAAGAACTAGACGAAAAGCAGGCAAAATCTCGTAACCTGCTTGGCTTAAAGATGAAGGGAAAAATCGATTTATCTACTCTTGAAGACAGGTATAAGGATCGTATGAAGAATTACACTCCTGAACGATTATCGGATATGTCTGAGCAAAAGAAACTTATTGCGGAAGAAAAGCGTGACAAGATCACAGATGCTTATAAATATTTAAAAGAAGGATTACTTTAAAAGTCATAATTTTCTTCGTGAAGCGTAAGTAGATTTTCTCATGTCAGGACATAGTAAATGGGCAACCACCAAAAGGCACAAGGCTGCGGTGGATGCAAAACGAGGGAAAATTTTTAGCGTAATCAGTAAAGAAATTTCCTTAGCCACTAGAGACGGCGGTAAAGATCCGGAATTCAATCCTAGATTGCGAACTTTAATCCTCAAGGCAAAGCAAGCAAATATGCCTTCGGATAATATTGATCGTGCCATCAAAAAGGGAGCAGGAGAATTGGGAGGCATAACCATTGAGGAGTTGCTTTATGAAGGTTATGGTCCTGGCGGAGTTGGGTTGATTGTCGAAGTTACCACAGACAATAAAAATCGATCTGCATCCGAGGTTCGAAGCACTTTTTCTAAAGGTGGAGGCAACCTCGCCGGAGTGGGTGCCCTTGCTTTTAACTTTAAAAGGAAAGGTCAATTTCTTTTGGCTCTGGATAAAATTGCGGAGGATGAATTGACTGAACTGGCCTTAGAAAACGAAGCGGAAGATGTGCTTGTCGAAGATGATCACTACGAAATAATTTGTGAAGTGGCTGACTTTGATCGATTAGCTGAAGCTTTTGAAAAGAAAGGAATCGAACCCGATTCATCCGAGCTTGCTTACCTCCCGAACACCCTTGTTACAATCGAAGATGAAAACATTGCTCGTAAAATTATGAGCCTCATTGAATCTTTGGAGGAATTAGAGGATGTAAAATCTGTTCATGGGAATTATGACATGAACAAAGCTTTAATAGAAAAAATATCCTGATATCTTTCTACCTAATGCCTATTTGGGCATTTATTTAATTTTAAATCAATGCCTTCTTCCAATCCATACCTCAATCATCCCCAAGAAGTGGGCGTGGTGAAGGAAGAAAGTTTTTTCAATGAAGATAAGTTCAATCTTACCAGTGGTGCCTGTCTAGACGGGTTTGAGCTTAGGTATGAGTGTTATGGAAGGCTCAACCCCAACAAAGATAACGCGATTTACATATGCCATGCATTGACTGGGGATCATCATGTCGCAGGAATTTACAGCGAAACGGATGAAAAGCCAGGATGGTGGAACCATGTGGTTGGCCCGGGAAAACCGATCGATACTAATCGTTTCTTTGTGGTTTCCTCAAACTGCTTGGGGGGTTGTAGGGGATCGACGGGTCCGGCAAGCAAGTCATTTGGTAAAAATAATACCTCTTTGGGGGCAGATTTTCCCGACCTTTCGATTACAGATATGATTCATGCCCAGAAAGCGTTGATCGATTATTTGGGCATAAAAGAGTTACATGCTGTAATCGGTGGAAGTATGGGAGGCATGCAGGCATTGCAATGGACCGTGGAATATCCCGGGTTTGCCAAAAATGCGATAATCATAGCCGCTACCGCAAAGCATAGTGTTCAGACGATTGCATTTAATGAAGCAGGAAGATGTTCGATCAGGGGGGACTTAGCCTGGGAAAATGGTAACTACGTACAGGGAAAAGGGCCAAATACAGGTTTATCAGTCGCGAGGATGATGGCACATATCACCTATTTATCTGATATTGGTATGGAAGAAAAGTTTGGTGGTGATCGTAGGCTAGATCCGAGTAAGGAGTTTGAATTCAGTGTTCAGGGCTATCTCGATTATCAGGGAAAGAAATTTGTGGATAGGTTTGATGCAAATTCATACCTAAAACTAACAGAGGCCCTGGATCGCTTTAATCTTGTCGGTGACAATGGGTTAGAGCATGCAGTTGCAAAGGTTGATACGCGAACTTTGGTAATAGCGTTTTCAAGTGACTGGTTGTACACGCCTAAGCAGAATAAAGATATTGTCGATGCCCTGCTCAGAGCGGGAAAAAATGCTTCTTACCTTGAGATTAGCCATTCTCATGGCCACGATTCTTTTCTTATCGATTCGGGTCCCTTTCTCCGCTCTTTAGGAAGTTTTTTACAAACGGACGACTCCGCCAAAGAGCAAAGCAATGAGTTCGACGGGTTTAGAAAGATAAGAAACCGATACGATGTAAAAAAAGAAGTAGATTTCCGTGCTATAGACGAGTGGGTGCAGCCGAATGATAAGGTGTTGGATCTTGGCTGTGGTAGAGGATTACTACTCGAACACCTTCGGGAGACAAAAGATGTAAAAGGTCTGGGAGTCGATTGGAAACTCAATAATGCAATTTCTTGTGTTGCACGCAAAGTGCCCATTTACCAAGAGGAGATCCTAACCGCATTATCCAAATTTAATGATAATTCTTATGATTGGGTAATTTTTTCTAGGATGGTTGAGTCCCTACCAGAGCCAGAATGTATTATCAAAGAAGCCCTTAGAGTTGGACGCAAAGTTGCCATTAGCTTTGTCAATCATGGGTATTGGAGGAATCGTTTGAACTTTCTCCTGCAAGGCTCTCGCATTCGAAATGAAGTTTATCCTCATGAGTGGGAAAGCAACCATTTGAGTAACCATTTTTCAATCAACGAATTTGAGGATTTTTGTAAAAGACTACAATCTTCAGGCATGAAACTAAAGCTAGGTAGAAAGCTTTTTTATCGGGGTGATTGGGCGAAAAAGTGTTCCCTGCTCCCCAACCTCAGAGCCGGCTTGGCGATTTACGAAATAATCAATATTAAAGATTAACCTTTGCCCCGGTTCCACCGATAGGCGGATGCATAACCCCAGGCGAGACCAACAGCGAGACCTCCTGCGTGTGCCCAGTTGGCGATACCGCCAAATATACCAGTAAAACAGAGGAGAAAAAACCCAAACATAATCATTGCAACCGTGGGATCGAGCCTGAACCCGTCAGCAGGGTCTAAGCGATTTTTGACCCAAACATATCCAAATAAACCATAAACCACTCCTGACATTCCTCCAAATGCAGGGCCAGAAAAAACAAACTGAAAAAGATTGGAAATAAGAGCGATAAGTAAAAGGAAAGTAATGAAAAATTTTGCCCCTTTTCGCCTCTCAATTTGACTCCCTAAATCATGCAACCAAAACATGTTAAAAATTATGTGAAGATAATTAAAATGAAGAAAGATAGGGGTAAAAAATCTCCATACTTCACCATTGGCTATTTCAGATAACTGACCATTCATTTTTTCTGAAATAAAAAGACCGCCTACAATCTGAGTATTGTTTCCCATTCCGGAGACAAGAAAGACAGCAACGCAGGTAATAATGAGAGAGAGGGTCACGACACCAGGTGAAAGATCACTTTTATGCCATTTTTTGCCCAAGTTATATTCTTTGTATCCCTGCTTGGGCAAAAAAGGATTGGTTTTCTTTTTGGATTCTTTGGGGGGCAGTTCAGAGAATTTTAAATCCTTTGGGTTGTCCTTGAACTCAGCCAAAAACAAGTTTGCGTCTTCTAGACTATCTTCATCTTCTACCCATATTTCAGTCATTTCCTGCTCTTCCTGCTCTGTTTTTTCCAGCGAAGATTCGATCCCTTGTTTTTTAAGGAAATTCCAGAATTTTAAGGCTTGGTTTTCTGAATGAAATTGAGCTAATCGTCTCATTAAATGAATATTTTGGGGCAGAGTAGGTACTTAAGGTCAGACCCTCAATGTAATTAATTTTATTTTTGTTTGGAAGATAACTCTAAAGAAAGAGAGCCATTTTCTAGAATCCTAGCTTGGGTAACATCGCGCTTCAAATCATTCAGCATATTTTCTTGAAATAATTTTAGGGTAACTTGCTTCATTCTTAGAATGTGTGGATCTAAAGGAAAAGTATAGGATAGGTGCAACTTGGAAGAGCTTGGATAACTTAATGAATTAAAAGAATTTTTATTTGAGGAGCCACCATCAATGCCTCTAGCTTTTTTAATGAGAGCATTTTTTTCTTTTTGGATAACTTTTGATTGGATTGTTTTTAAAATACTCAATGCGTCGCCCTTTTTATTCATATCTAAAAGAAGGCGAGCTTTCGAGATTTTGATGTAATCAATTTCATCCTTAGTCCGCTTTCCAAATTCGTTTAATAAAACATCCCAAGCAGCGATCGCTTCGTTGTGCATGGAGTTATTAAAATCAAAAAAGCTTTGAGCAAAGCGTAAATGGTAATCGAAATTCTTAGGGTTTAACGCTGCTGCTTCCTTAAAGCATTCATGCATGAGGATTGAAAGCTTGTTATGGTCTTCAATACCTTCCAATTGTTCTTTAAATAGAAAGATAAAATTGCCCAAATCATAATGATAAACTGGCTCAGTTGGAGCAAGACGGGTGGTCATAAGCAGAAAAGGAAACGCCTCCAATGGCTTTCCATTTTCAACTAAAAAGTTTCCAATGTATTGCTTTGTTACCGCAATGTTCGGGTTGATTCGATCGGCTTGAAGAAACAATTCCAGTGCGCCTTCAGCTTGGCCGGTTTGGGCAAGAAACTTTCCAAATAATAAGTATCCGTTTAAATCACTAGGATTATCCAATAAAAAATTTTCATAACGGGTAACAATCTCTTGTGCTTCGGTGGTTAGGGCTGTTTCCGTCCAATTTTTACCATCCTTGAAAAGTTTTTCCTGACGGGTAACAATCTTTGCCAGCTCAAGTTCGGAGAGGCTTGCACCTTTCCCAAATAGTAAGGTGGTGCTACAGCAATAAACAAGAAGCACGAAAGGATAAAATCTGTAGAACAAGCTAATCATTGGAGAGTGCCAATCTTTGCTAAAGTATAAGTCCTTTCAAGCTTGGAACTTGTTCTTATAAGACTAAATTCAAATTATTGTGTATACTTTGAAGAAAAATTTCTCCTTATTCATTCATTTGTTCTTATGCCAACTCTGTTTTGGGCAAGAAACATGGAGTCCGTCTCTAACCTACGACCAGATTGCTTTAAAAGCCAAAGAGGGTTCGACCTATCACATGGGATTGCTGGGAATTTTCTTGCGATCGGGTGAGGCTGGTTGCTCGGTCAACCTGGATGCGGCAGAACAATGGTCCAAAGCAGCCTTAAAAAAGGGGCATCCTTTTGGGTCTTACAACTTGGCAAATCTTGCGATGTTGAAAGGAGATTTTGCCGAAGCTACAAGGCTCTACCAGGATGCAGCTTTGCTTTTACAAAGGAGGGCATCCGAGGGAGATCCTGTTGCGATGTATTGTATGGGTGAAATTGATTTTCAGGTTTTGCCAACCAATGTATCCCGAGCCCTTGATTGGTTTCAAAAATCAGCAGATGCTGAATATCCCCAGGCACAAGCGACCATTGGAGCACTTTACCTGAAAGGCTTGCCCGGTATTTTAGACCGAGAACCAGATAAAGGGGTTGCTCTTTTGTCCGAAGCTGTTCGGGCAAAATCACTGACAGCGAGGTTTAACCTAGGCATGGCATATTACAATGGAGATGGTGTGAACCAAGACTCCTTAAAGGCTGCCCAGTGGCTAAAAGTTGCGGAAAAACAGAACTTTGCTGAGGCCCAGTATGTATTGGGCAGGCTTTTAACTGAAGGTGATGATAAGCTGCCCAAAAATTTAAACCAAGGTAGGTATTATTTACGTAAGGCTGCTGACCAGAACCATAAGTTAGCTAAATCCTATCTCGAAAAGCTGGGGGACGAAGGTTCGAGCCTTTCTGCCCAAGCGACTGCCTCTCAAAGTAGTTTCGCCAATCCCACGATGAAGGATGAGGAAATTATGCAACTAGCAAGGAAGTATTACACTGGTATTGGCAAGCCCAAGGATTACGAAAAAGCATTTAACCTCTTACTCCCCTTGGCAAAAGGAGGATACCCAGAAGCTGCCCGCATGGTAGGACTGATGAAACTTTCAGGACGAGGTACTAACAAGAACACTGCCGATGCCAAGCAATGGCTTTCAGTTGCTGCTCAGAAAGGAGATGAATCAGCCAAAAAAATGCTTGAGCAGTATGGTTCGCTCTTCAGGTGAGCATAACTACTCTCCAGGAGTGCCATGAGTTCGGTTTGGGCACGGATTCATTTCGGAACAGTTCCCATTATCTTTGTAATTGGAAACAACCTTAATTTTAAAACCCTTAAGTGGTGGAATTAATTAAAACTCTTCCAGTATACAAAGAATTTGAATGCATCAAAAATTCTTGGAGTAAGCATCGGCATTTAGTTTTAAAATCACCAACAGGCTCTGGTAAATCTATCGCCCTGCCCTATTTGCTTAAAACATCGGGGTTAGTGAAAGGGAAAATTTTTGTCATCCAACCACGAAGGATTGCTGCAAGGGTTCTCGCAGCACAGGTTGCCCGTTTGGCAAAGTGGAGAGTGGGAAAAGAGGTGGGGTATGAGGTCCGTTTCGATAAGCAGATTGATAAAAATACCCAAGTCATTTATGCAACCGATGGAATTGTCCTGAATAAACTTTTAAGTCCGGATGGGCTGGATGGAGCAGAAGTATTAATCCTAGATGAATTTCATGAAAGAAGTGCCCAGATCGATCTATGTCTCACATTGGCTTTAAGGCTTTGTGCATCCACCGGCAAAAACCTAAGGATAATCGTCACTTCAGCGACATTGAACCTCGATCATCTGACTCATTTTATTCCGGATTCTGGCTCTTTGGAGTTAACGGGCAAGAGCTTTCCAGTACAGATTGAGCACAAAGTCATTCCTCACCAGACTCCTGTATGGAAGTCAGTAAGTAATCTGATTCCCAGGCTTTTGGATAAATTTGATGGGGATATTTTGATTTTTATGGATGGTGCTTACGAGATTTCCAAAACAATGCATACCATCTTAGCAAGTTCTTGGTCTAGCGGGATAGATGTAAAGCCCCTTTATGGAGAGCTCCCGATTGAAAAACAGGACGCAGCACTTCACCCATCGAAAAATAGAAAAATTATTGTAAGCACAAATATTGCTGAAACATCCCTTACCATTGAGGGGATTTGTGTTGTTGTTGATACCGGTAAGGCAAAAAAAATGCGGTATGATTCTAAACGGGGGATCAATGTCTTATTGAGCGAGCCAATCAGTAAAAGTTCAGCAGAGCAACGGTCCGGAAGAGCGGGGCGTCTTAGACCCGGTTACTGTGTACGGTTATGGTCGCAGTCAGATCATGAGAACCGGCCGGATTTTGATTTACCTGAAATCACTCGTATCGATTTAAGTGAAATTTATTTAAATTTGGTTTCAGCTGGTCTTAAACTCGAGGAAATTAGGCTACTGGATCCAATAGCAATGGAGGCAGTTGAGGATGCACGAAAGAAACTTCATTTTCTTGGTGCAATCGACGACCAAATGGAGTTGACCCCGCATGGAGAAAAAATGAGCAGGTTACCGATTCACCCTTCTTGGGCCCATGCTTTACTCATTGCTAAAAACAACGGATCAGTTTCAGTCATTGCCTTGCTTCTTGCTATCTTTGAGGGTCGTTCTTTTGTTCAGCCCGACTCTTTGTTGGAGTTTTATCCCATGCAAAATCCTCGTTCTGATATTTATTGCCTACTCTTGGCTTTTGAGGAGGCAGCCCGAAGAAATTTTTCTGTTGATGAGTGTAGAACCATGGGAATCAATGCCATAAGATGCCGAGAAATAGCAAAATTGGCCCAGGTCTTGTGTAATCTTGTAGGAAATTCTTTCCATTTGGAGTTCGGAGAATATGCACCCTTGGCCAAGTCACTTCTCCAGTGTTTCCCAAACCAAATCGCATACATGGTAAGCCAGGGGCAAAAAATGTATCAAGATGCCGAGGGAAGAAGGTTACACTTGAGTAACCGTTCGGTTGTGGGTTCGGAAAAATTTGTTTTAGCATCTCAAGTTTTAGAAAAAAAAGTGAAGGGGCGAATGGTTTTAGAGATGGAAGGGGTTAGTGGATTAGATGAATCATGGATAAGAGAGTTTTTTTCCAATAAGATCATTTTCAAAGAAAAGGTTTTGTTAGACCTAAATATAAGAAAAGTTATCAAGAGGACAACGGAGGGTTGGGATGACTTCGTGTTGTCGATCTCTGAAACCGAAGAAGTCAGTAAAAAAGAAAGAAGCAGTGCCTATGCGGAGGCTTTATTACGAGGGGACCTTAAGCTGAAAAATTGGAATTCAAAGGTTGAAAAGTTTTTAGATCGAAAGAGTTTTCTAGCCTTCAAGTTTCCAGAATATGAAGTAAGTGAAATGGATGAAGATACAAAACTTCTTTTTTACGAACAACTGTGCGAAAGCACTTCGACTTGGAAGGAAATTAAAAATTTGGAAGTTTATCTTCCTTTGCGGGAATGTTTTAGCCTCGAGGAACGCAATCTTTTGGAAGAAGCAGTCCCAGATACCATTGATTTAAAGAACGGCAAACGTCCTTATCCTTTAGATTACTCCTCCAGAAAAGAGGTGGTTTTGAGGGTAATCCTCCAGGATTTATATGATATATCTGGGCATCCATCTATCGTTTTTGGGAAATATCCGTTGGTATTGGAGATACTAGCCCCCAGTCGAAGACCTGTTCAAAGAACATCCAATTTATTAAACTTTTGGAAAAACACATATCCTCAGGTACGCAAGGACTTGGCGGGTCGCTATCCAAAACACGAATGGCGCTAGCTAAAATCCATTTAAGCCGAATCTTACTCGAAATCCTCTGGGGTTTAGGTATCCCAATCCCTCTACGGAATGCCCAAACGAAGGGTTGGTTTGGGGAGTGGCTTGCCAAGGATTACTTGGTTCAAAAAAATTTTACTATTCTTGCAAGAAATTGGCATAGCCCTTTTGATGAAAGGCGAGAAATCGATCTGGTTGCAATGGATGGTGACTGCCTTGTGTTTATTGAAGTCCGAGCAAGATCAGAAAGTGCTCTCAATAGTGGATATTTTTCTTTGACCCATAAAAAGAAAAAATCTCTGTTGAATGCATTCAAAGACTACTTGAGAAAGCACGACGGCCAATACCCATTTTACCGGTTCGATGTGACCGAAGTTGATCTGGAAACATCTTGGGGAAAAGTATTTCATCATCAAAACGTTTCCCTCTTTCCATAACAATTTACTCCGCATATGTTGAGCAATTCATGACAAATTTCAGTAAACGAACAATACCTCCCACCGTGATGGTCATTTTTGGAGCATCGGGGGATTTAACTTCTCGCAAACTGGTGCCTGCCCTCTTCAACTTATCCATTGATAAGTTATTACCCGATCATTTTTTCCTGATCGGTTATGGCCGGAAATCCGTTAGCAATGAAGAGTTTAGGGAAACATTAAAAGAGTCGCTCGAATCATATTCCAGGAGGCCGGTGGATGAAACAGTTTGGGCTAATTTGGAACCGAGGGTTTCATTTCACAGTGGTGCTTACGATGATGAGGCCAGCTTCGAGTCCCTGAAGTCTGAAATCAAAGAAATTGAAAAATCTGTAGGTGAACCAGTACAAAGTATATTTTATCTTTCCACCCCACCCTCGGGGTTTCTGCCCATCCTTGAAAATTTGGGAAATAGTGGTTTAGCGAGATTGCACCACAACACCCCCTCGGCCTCCAAAGTGATCATTGAGAAGCCATTTGGTCGAGATCTCAAAAGTGCTCGTGAGTTAAACCAAATGATAAACCGTAGGTTTGCCGAATCTCAGGTTTTCCGCATTGATCACTATTTGGGAAAAGAAACCGTACAAAGCTTATTAGTGCAAAGATTTGCGAACAGTATTTTTGAGCCTGTATGGAACCGAAATTATGTTTCTTGTGTGCAAATCACCGTATCCGAAGAACTGGGTGTAGGCTCCCGTGCAGGGTATTATGATCGCAGTGGGGCCCTGCGTGATATGATTCAAAACCATGTGATGCAATTACTAGCACTTACCACGATGGAGCCCCCTTCATCCCTTGACCCGGAGGCGATCAGAGACGAGAAGGTAAAAGCTTTACAGGCGATCAAGCCCTTAACTTTAGACACACCTCATGCTGAAGTTGTTCGAGGGGTTTATTCTGAAGGTTTAGTGGGCGGTGAAAAAGCAATTGGATACCTTGAGGAGGCAGGGGTGCCTGATCATTCTTTTACCGAAACTTACGCTGCCCTTTGTCTGCAACTAGATAATTGGAGGTGGAAAGGTGTTCCTTTTTATATTAGGTCGGGAAAAAGACTGAAACAAAAAGTAAGCGAAATAGTGGTTCAGTTTACCAGGCCTCCTGCCATCCTGTTTGGGCAAAATTCACAGGTTCCCTTATCTCCCAATCTACTTAAAATTCGCATTCAACCAGATGAAGGTGTGAGCCTAAGCCTTAATTCGAAGACCCCGGGCTTGGAGACAAAATTACAGCCAGTTAATCTTTCTTTTGGTTACCACACTACTTTTGGATCGAATACACCAGAGGCGTATGAACGGCTCATTCTTGATGCATTGGTCGGTGATGGAACATTATTTATTCGAGGGGATGAGGCTGAGCAGTCCTGGGGCTTGCTATCACCAGTTTTGCATGCATGGCATGCTCAAGGCATGGGCGGATTAGAAAAGTATTCAGCAGGTACTTGGGGTCCACTGGCTGCAGATAAATTATTATTACAGCGTGGGCATGAATGGTTAACGAATTAAGACATGAGACCTTCCAGTTTTTGCATTCTTTTTATTTTTACCTGTCTTAGTTTATTTTCCGCACCAGCAAAAGAAACTATGCCAAATGATGAACAAAATATGACCAAGTCTACCATCCCGGATTTTGCTTTAATTGGAGGAGGGTGCTTTTGGTGTACAGAAGCAGTTTTTGAAAAAATAGACGGCGTGATGGAAGTTATTTCTGGATACGCGGGGGGAGCCTTACCCAACCCCACATACAAGGATATTTGCACGGGGCAGACGGGGCATGCCGAAGTCATCAAAATTAAATTTTTACCCCACATTTTATCCTATGCAGAAATTTTAGAAATTTTCGGCAAAGCACATGATCCCACTACGCTCAATCGGCAGGGAGCAGATGTAGGTACCCAATACCGATCTACCATCATGTATTACAATAAAGAGCAGGAAAAAGTAGCGAGGGAGTGGAAAGACAAGCTTTCCAGCACATTTGTTGATCCTGTTGTTACTGAAATTGTGCCTGCACCTCACTTCTATCCAGCCGAAGAATATCATCAGGATTATTACGCCAAAAATCCAAACCAAGGTTATTGCTCGTTTGTGATCCGACCTAAATTAAAAAAATTAGGTCTCGAAGACTAAGCGGACTAACAACTCCAGTTGGACGGGCTGATATTTTATGACCTCGTCTGAACTTTAAGTTTTATGCGAATTATGCAGCATTCAGGATTTTTTCCACATGCTGTGAACTAAACAATTTTGTTAAATATTAAAAAAATTAATTCGTTTCATTTACTTAAAGCCCTTTATATATGAAGATGCGCGATGTTAAAGTTGTTGCATCAGAATTGTGAAAGTAATTATCATACAAATATGAGCGACCTTGGTTTTAATAAAAACAACAATTCTATTCAGCATGTGTCTGACTGGTTTGAGAGAAACCAATGCAATTCTCTATTAGTAACTGGTTTATTTGATGATATTCCTGGTGTAAGTTTTTTTATTAAGGACAGGGAGCACAGGTTGATTATGGTTAATGCAGGTTTTTTACCCCGGCTTGGGTTGTCGCAGGAAGAATTGTTTGGTAAGTCTGACTTTGATATTTTTCCTGCCAGGTTGGCTGAGCATTTCCGAAGAGATGATCGGGAAATTTTTGAATCTAAAAAACCTAAGTTGAATATTCTTGAACTAGTGTTCAACAGCCAGGGTTTGCCCGATTGGTACCTCACAAACAAGTATCCACTCTTCAATGACCGCAACGATGTAATAGGATTGATGGGGACAGTTCGACCTTATGGAGATGGAGAAAAGAAAGAATTAAAGTGGGAAAGAGACGACGAAATTGGCCGGGCGGTAAATCATATCCGAAATAATTTTCGAGGCGAAATTTCTATCAGCGATTTGGTGAGTATATCTGGACTAACGCACAGAAAGTTGCATCGTGGCTTTGTTGAATTGTTCGGAATCGCCCCTATGCAGTTTATTACCCGTACTCGGATTGAGGCTGCATGTGATGATCTCTTGTCTTCGACCAATAAGCTCTCAGTTATTGCCAAAGAAAATGGGTTTTACGATCAGAGTTCATTTACCCAGTTATTTCGCCGCCAAATGAAAATCACTCCATTAAAATACAGAAAGCAAAAGGGTTTTATTTAAGCATTTAGATACCACTGCCGTATATTTTGATTCTCCGGAAATACACTTTCGAGTGTTCCTCTGCAATACTCCACCAGTCAACCTCCTCCATGTTGGGGAAGTCACCATTTTCAAAGGATTCAAGAATTCTAGCTCCTTCTTCAGAGAGAACCCGGACCATCACATCCACAACATCAGGAAATAAATAAAAGGTTGGGTCAGTAATAACCTGATAAGGTATGTGCGAGGTGGCTAAAAATTCCTCGGCAAGAAGGTTTCCTGGGGAATCTTGATCAATGGGCGGAAAGATCTGCACTAGATTACCTGTACCAAAGCTGTTCTTTTCCAGATGGTATGCTCTAATACCAAAATCAATAATGTTGGTAGCCAAGGAAAAAGAAGTGGGCAGGTAGTCCCCGCCTTCCTCAATTACCGGATTAATTAGGGTGGAAGGAACTCTGGGCGTGCCTAGGAAATTTGGGTCAACTGAGATGTTTGATGCATCACTCCCATACCAACTGTCATTTTCTGGATGTAAATTATAACCTGCTTCAAAAGTATTTTTAGCAGAAACATCCGAACGAAAAAGATGATATCTTTTTCTCGAGTTTGAAGAACCTGTAATTCCATATCGGA
>JAYOTQ010000038.1:0-15356 GCA_038150505.1 Opitutales bacterium
CGGTGGTATCGAGAGCGAAGGTGTTGGAATCTCCTACGCCTGAGTCTCCTCCCGTGCCTGTATCCGTGGTGTCGAGTGCGAATGCGTTGGAATCTCCAACGCCCGAGTCACCTCCCGTACCTGTATCGGTGGTATCGAGAGCGAAGGTGTTGGAATCTCCTACGCCTGAGTCACCTCCCGTACCTGTATCGGTAGTATCGAGAGCGAACGCATTGGAGTCGCCTACGCCCGAGTCACCCCCAGTACCCGTGTCGGTGGTATCGAGTGCGAATGCGTTGGAATCACCTATTCCAGCATCTTCTTGTGCAAAAGAGGAGGTACTGGGATATGCAAGTAGCGAAAGGCAAAACCAACCAAGACTGGTTTTACTAAACTTCAACCAAAGAATCTACAAAAGAAATAGAAATTCGTTTGAATGATTTTTTTACTGAAGCATCACAGGAATTAAATAATTACTGCCATCAATTACACATATTAATGTTCCTGATGGTGGCATAACGCCTGTAAGATCAGAAACAATACCGTCTGACAATTCGAAAACATCAAGTTGCAATCCGCTGGCATCGTCAAAGTAACTTGTTGGTGCGATTGGGGAAATTCCAAATTGGGATTGAAGTCGTTCAGATACAGTTGCATATGCAGGATCATGGGGGACCATGTAGGTATTGGGATCGGAGTAATCTCTGACATAAACATCACCAGATGGACCTGTTCCATTGTTACCTGGAGTGCCTCCGGATCCACCAAAGTCTCCGATACCGTCCCAACCGGAAACTTGCTGATCCTCTGGATGGGGATTGCCGAATTCATCCTCTTTGGGGTAAAACGCAATAATTCGGATTTGTGCATCAGCAGTTTGAATATCAGGCACATCCTCGCCTGCCTTCCAAGTGAAATTTTTGTATTGCGAGAAATCGCTAACACTAGTGGTGAAAGCTTTACGTTGTTCCAAAAAAGTTCCGAATTCGTCATAAAAATCATAAGTCAATTCATCTAAGCCATCCGGCGGAACGGAAGAGATACTTGTCACTTGTTGCCATTGTGTTTCTACTGATTCAGATTTGAACCAAATCTCAATGAAGCAGGTATAGACACCGAGTTTACCGGTCAAATCGAACTCCACTTGAACATCTTTTGTGCCGGTCAGTTGTTCAGCCTGCACATTAGTCACCTGTGGTGCCTGTGCAAGCAACGAGGAACAGATTCCAATAAGTGGAATTAAGAATAATATTTTTTTCATTTTTATTATGATTACGGGTTATTTTTTGTTTAACGATTTTTAGAATTCCAGTGAGAACAGAAATTCATCTTTAATAGTCTGCATATTATTAGCCCAATACGCTAGAAAAATACAACAAATTTGCTAAAAGTTTTTTTTCGTTCAAAAATCCATTCCTTTCTGAAAGATTTGGTCCTTATCTTCTGCAATCGGCTTGCGAATAAATGAGGTAGGATTTAGATGGAGAGCATGTATGCATTGTGTAGAAACAACATGAGGGGTCTGCGTTTACTCGTCCTTCTTATCTACTGGTCCGCTTGCCCTTCTCAGGCAGAGTCTTTAACCATGTGGATTAGTTCTTTTCAGGATCAGACCTATTATGAGCAAATGGCTGATTTGTATGCCAAGAAATCTGGGGGAAAGATTAGTTTAGAGGTTGAAGCCTATGGGTTTAGGGAAATGCCGGATAAGCTTGGTGCGGTGATGAGAACAGGTAAGGGGGCACCCGATTTAGTTCAGTTGGATGAGACCTTTTTTGGCGTGTTTCTCAATGGACCTCCTCCGTTTTTAGATCTGACAAAAAAAATGCGTAAGTCCAAGCTGGATAAGAACTTGCAGGAACAAAGGGTGGATGTTTTTACCTACAATGGAAAGACATACGGAGTTCCTCAATCTTTGAGTGCGTTGGTCCTTTATTACCGCAAGGATATGTTTGAACAATTTGATATCCGTCCAGAAGATATTACGACCTGGGAGGATTTTGCAGAGGTGGGCGAAAAATTGATGAACGAGAACGGGCAACGTCTGCTTGCTCTAGATGGCACGATGTTTGACTCCCTCCTTCGGCAAAAGGGAAGTGATTTATTTGATCAAAATGGCACTTTTTTACCTGATGAAGATGTTGCCGTTTCCATTCTATCTGAATTTGCCAAAATGGCTGGAAAACAGATCGCGGTGTTGCCGGACCGTGGTTCCATCTTTGACCCAGTCTTTTTTAGCGGAGACTTGGAAATGGGCGAAGTTTTGTGCGTGATCGGGGCGGACTGGTATGGGCTCGACCTTTTTCAACAATTTGCCCCAGGTATGGAGGGTTTGTGGGGCATGCTCCCCTTGCCAACCTGGAAAAAAGCGGATGGTTCCCTCGGACCGCGCACTGCCACCTTTGCCGGGCAGGGTTTGATGATTATGAATTCGAGTAAGAAACAGGAAGAGGCGTGGGATTTTATAGAATTTGTAATGACTGATCCCGATGCCAATGCGGAACGCTTTTTGCAGGGAAACAGTTTTCCTGCTTACAAACCTGCATGGACGGATCCCCGTATTTTGGATGACCAGCCTTATTTTGAGCAATCGATGGGGGATTTGCTGGTTGAGCTGGCAGAGGAAATCCCTCCGGTTACGGTAAACCCTGGTCGTCCTCAGGCTATCTTTTTGATGAAGGAAAACTTCTTTCCATCCGCGATGTATGGCACCCTTAGCCCTGAGGATACCATTGCCAGGTTACGGGATGCAATGAAGGCTGGCTTCGGGGAAAAGCCACAACAATAACGACTCTATTTTTGGTTTGATGTCCGGAGCTAAAGCAGGAACCGGGTTTTTCTCCTTTCTGCCCTTGTTTGGCCCCTTTGTTGTTTTATGGGGAATTTTTTGGTTCATACCCTTATTTACTGGACTTGAACTGTCTTTGGTTGGCGGAAAAGGGAGCATTTTATCGACCTCTGAGGTAGTTGAAATAGATACAATCAGTCTGGCCAACTACCAGTCTGCCTTAAACGATTTTAAATTCCTAAAATCACTGGAAAATACAACCCTCTTTGTAGTGGGTTCAATCCTTATTACTTTGATCCTTGGTTTTTGTTTGGCGGTGGTAATTTTTCGGTCGAAACGAATTTTCCATGCCCCGTATTTGTTTCTCCTTCTAATACCATCCCTTGCTTTGCCTGGCTCACTCGCCAAATTGTTTTATCTTTTTTTTCACGGGAAGTCGGGTGCATTGAACCAATTTCTGATCGTTCCTCTTGGATTTGAGCCGATTAATTGGATGATGAACCCGGACTGGATTTTACCTTGTTTGATCTTTCAATCGGTTTGGAGGTGGACTGGTTTGGTCACTCTTTTACTTTATTGTGGTATGCGGGCGATCCCCAAGTGGCAATTTGAGGCAGCCGCACTGGAGGGTGCGGAAGGGGGGAAGGTGATCGCATCAATCCTCTTTCCTGGTGTGCGGCACTTACTGCTGTTTGCTGCTGTATTTCTAATGGTCGATGGGGTGGCCGCTTTTTCGGGAGCTTACAATTTGCTGGGTGGTTCGGGAGGGGTTCTTGATGCTGGTTTGCTATTTGTCACCTACGCCTATCAGGTGGCTTTTCCTGGTGGAAGCGGACGGTTGGATTTACCACTTGCTGCTGCTATGAGTGTCCTAGTTGCTGTGGGCACTGCTTGCCTGGCTTACTTCTTACTTTGGATGAACAGAAAAGAGGGTGTGGCGAAATGATTAGGGGAATGGTTTCAAAAGTCTTTCTTCTATCGTTCATACTCCTGACGGCTTATCCTTTTGTTTGGATGTTTTTGTCCTCTTTTAAGACCAACCGAGAAATTTACAGTCCTGATCGATTGCTCCCTTCCTTTTTCAAGCCGGACGCTTTTCAAATTTTGTTTTCCAATGAATTGTTTCAATTTAATGAGGTATTAGTTCGCTCGTTGTTGCTCAGCAGTGGACAAGCTTTCTTTGCCTGCTTGGTCACGGCTGCTGCCGGCTATGCCATTGCCAAAGGGAATTTCCGGGGAAGAAACCTGATTTTTGGGGCTGCGATCCTGTTGGTGCTATTCCCCAAGCAGGCAATGAGCCTTTTTCTTTTTGAATGGATGGCAACGCTCGGACTAACCGGCAATTTATATGGCTTTATACTTTCGGGTGTGGCAAGTGGACTAGGAGTCATATTTTTTACTCAGGTGTTTAGAAAAGTTCCTTCTGAACTGGTCGATCTTGCATTGCTGGAAGGGCGAGGTCATTTTGGCTGTTTTCTTTCCCTTCTTCCCTTGCTGGTTCCAGCACTTGTTACCTATTGCATATTGCACTTTTTTCTGAGCTGGCAGGAGCACCTGCTTCCCTTGCTGGTATTGAGCAACGACCAGCTCACCTTGCCCCTTGCCCTGAGTAAACTGGCTGATTCAAGCTACCGGATCCCAGAAGCGGTGGGCTTGGCGGCCGGGGTCGTGGCGATGCTACCTATGCTCCTTTTGTTTGGACTCTTTTTCCGGAAAATTCGGACAGCACTGGCGGACTGGGTGGTTTCCTGATCGTAGCCTTACCGGATTCTTTTTCCGGTATACCTTTCGAACCAATGGGCTTTGTTGAAATCGGGCCTGAAAGAGATGGTTTTCCCTTGGATAAGATCCGTCCTTGTGGTTTTGATAAAAACGGTAATATCTTTCATCTTGCATTGAATAAGTCTATGATCACCAAGGTTTTCCACCATCGAGATTGTGCCATGAAAGCTGGGCATATGCTCTTCGCACATTTGCCAGTTTTCCGGTCGTACGCCTAGGGTGATCGATCCGTTGGGCAGGTCTTTATTTGGTAGTTCGAGCGTATGCCCATTGAGGTGAAAGCGGGGGGCGTTTTCGTTGTTTCTCTCAATTTTGCCATGTAAGCAACAGGCACCGGGCGACCCAAAAAATTGGGCAACAAAACGGTGGCTGGGAGCGTTGTAAATCTCCTCAGGCGTACCGGTTTGCAGAATCTTACCATCGAGCAACACGCATATTCTTTGGCCAAGGGTCATTGCTTCTGCCTGGTCGTGGGTCACATAGAGGCTTGGGCGTGGGTTTTCCTGGTGTAACCGTGCCAATTCTGATCGCATCTCCAGGCGAAACTGTGGATCGAGGTTGCCCAGAGGTTCATCAAAGAGGTGGATTTTTGGGTCGCGAGCAAGCAGGCGCCCCAGAGCGACCCGTTGCCGTTGTCCACCACTTAATTCATGGGGTTTACGGTTAAGGAGTTCTGAAATGGTGAGCTTTTGGGCAACTTTCTGTACCTTGTTACGAATGTCTGAGGCTGATTCTTTTTGTACCTGCAGGCCATAGGCAATGTTATTGAATGCAGTAAGGTGTGGAAATAAGGCATAGTTTTGAAATACCATCCCAACACCTCTTTTCCCTGGGGCCAATTCCCGGGCATCCTTCCCAAATAAATGAATCGATCCTCCAGATAGAGATTCCAATCCGGAAACCAACCGGAGCAGGGTGCTTTTTCCGCAACCTGATGGACCAACCACTACGACTCTTTCTCCTTCGTTTACCTCAAGGTTGATATTGTCTAAGGCTCGAACATTTGGTGAAAAAGTCTTTTCTACGCTTTGAAATGAAATGGCACTGCTCATAACTTATTTCCAATCATGACAATCGATTCCATTGCGTAAAGCTTTGTCGCTTGTCCAGAAATCAGGAGAACGCTAAAAAGAGAACTGTGCAGGCGTTGCAAAAGTTTCTTATAAATCTGTGTTGGGTTGCTTCCATGACATGCCTGTTTGCATGCGTCTCCTGCAATCCAAAGCCTGATCCAAACGCGAGAATTACAAAAACCATGGAAAAACGATCCATGGCTCGTGCCCAAGAACTGGTTCAGGGGTGTCAGGTCTGTCACGGGGTCAAGGAAGCACAGAGGGGGCCGATTCTGGACGGGATGGAATACTGGTATCTTTACGATCAGTTGCAAAAGTTCCGTTCTGGTGTCCGCGGACAAAATCCCCAAAACCGATCGGAGCATCTAATGGGGATTGGGGTGAAGAAAATAAACAACGATCTGGAAGCCGCATACCTTGCCGACTGGTTTGCCCGCCAATCTCCCAAACCTGCTGTGCGTACTGTTGTCGGAGACATGGAGCGGGGGAAGCTTTTTTATGAGGCTCGTTGTGCTTCCTGTCATGGGGAAAAAGCGGAGGGCAACCGCTTGCTCGCCGGTCCTGCTTTGAACCGTTTGGAAGGATGGTACTTTCTTGAACAGATGAGAAAGTTCCGCTCGGGCGAGCGGGGCTACCACCTGCTTGATGAAACCGGGAGAATTATGGCTGCTGCGTCAAAGGGAATATCGAATGACTCTCTCAAGGATGTGGTTGCATATGTGGTCCATACTTGGGGGCCAGAGGATGAGCCTTCGATGTGGGATCGTATGGTGCCTGCTAAATCCGAAAAACCCTTCTAAGCACCATATATTTCCTGAAGGGCACCGAGCCTGTCTGGTGTGCCCACATCATCCCATTCTCCTGTGTGCACAACCCCTTGAACGAGTTTTTCAGAAATTGCTTTTTTAAGCCTTGGAACGATGGAAAACTTTTCCACCTTGGCCCCATCCAAAATTTTTGGGTGGTAGATTGCGATTCCGCTGTAAAGGAACTCGGAGGTGTCTGAATCGATGACCAAAGAGCCCGATAACGAAAAGTCTCCTTTGGTCCTCCAATCCGGTTTGGGTACCAAATAGAGCTTGGCCAAGCTATTTTCGTGAAGTGTTTGTGAAATCGATGAAAAATCCAGGTCACACCAGACATCGCCATTCACAAGCAGGAAGGGGTCCTGACCGAGTAAGGGCAGAGCTTTGGCCATGCCCCCACCAGTTTCCAGCGGTTCGGGACCTTCATCAGAATATTTGATTGAAAGGGACCACTTCGACCCATCGCCAAGTGCCTCAGGGATTTTACTTCCGAGGTGGCCAAGGTTAATCACCACCTCTTTGAAACCGGCCGAGCTCAATTTTTCAAGATGGTGTACAACCAGGGGTTTTCCACCGATACGAACCAAGGGCTTGGGTGTGTGATCCGTTAAGGGGCGTAAGCGGTTGCCGAACCCAGCGGCCAGTACCATTGCTTTCATCTAATAGTTGGATTAAGGAGTGAGGATTTTTGCATCTGCGACCAAAGATTTTAGATCACATAGCTCGGGGTAGCTGGAGAGAGCGTGGTTTATGTATGCAAGGACCCTCGGTACATCAGCCAGGTATTGGGGTTTGCTGTCCCTGAGATGTAAGCGGTGAAAGATACCCACACACTTGAGGTGCCTTTGCAGGCCGGTCCAGTCAAACCACTTGGTTAGGGTGCCTCGGTCCACTTCGGGGCCAATCAGACCGGACTGAATGAGTTGTGTACGGAAATCAGTAATCTTTTGAGATATCCAATCTTCCGAATTATCGACATAGCAATCGCGTAGCAATGAAACCAGATCATAGGTAATTGGCCCAAGCATGGCTCCTTGAAAGTCAATTATCCCAAGGGAGCCGTCCGTAAGCACCAATAAATTTCTGCAGTGAAAATCACGATGCATGAAGTTCTTGGGAATCTGGTTAATTTCATCAAGTAAAGGGGATGTATAATGCTCAAATTCCTCGGATGAGATATGGGGCAGGCACCATTCACGGAAGATTTCCAGCTCTTTGGTCTGCCATCCACGATCAAAGGAGGGAAGGGTTGTGGACCAATCTGCGGAGGTTTCCTGCAATTTTATAATTTGCTGGATGGCCTGGGCGTAGTGTTCGTTTCTTTCCTTGGTATGGAGAGTGTCCTGTAAGTGCCGATCACCAAAATCCGAAAGAATGAGAAACCCGAGCTCAGGGTTCTTAAAGAAAATTTTGGGCACCTGTACCCCTGCAGTTGCCAGTTTTTGCCCAATTTCAATGAAGGGTAGGCAGGGCTCCAGTTGGGGGGGGGAGTCCATAATCACCCTTGTGCCATCCTCAGTTTGCATGCGGAAATACCTACGAAAGCTGGCATCAGCAGAGGCTATTTCTAAATTACATGCCCCATACGGGGTGGATTGTTTGATCCATTCGCACAGGAGTTCCCTGCGTTTATCCGCCACTAATGTTCCCACAAATTGTTTCTTGGCAAAAAATGCTCTTCGTCAAAGAAAAAAACTTTTAGGGGGGCAAACAGCCCATGCCAAAGGGGGGATTTTTCGAGGATATGCTATTCAGGATGCAAGCCTTCGCTGAGGGACCAGATATTGAGTGACATAATCTCGGACAGCATCCTCCATCTCAAAAAGTTCGTTGGCGTAGCCTGCTAGGCGAAGCTTTTCAATCTTTGCTTCGGTAAAATACTGGTATTTATCTCTCAGGATTTCGGGCATTTCAATTAACCTGATGTTAGGCTCCCTCCCAAGAGCAGAAAAGATGGAATGGCCCAAGTCCAGCCAGGTTCGGGCTTTTCCACTACCTAAATTAAACAGTCCATTAGCGGAGGAGGTTTCAGCCAGCCATAGGGTCATCAAAACGGAATCTTTGACATAAAGAAAATCCCGCATTTGCTCCCCATCCTTGTAAGCAGGGTGATAACTTTTAAACAGGGTCATTTCCCCGGTGGATGCAATTTGTTCGTAGGCTTTGCTAACCACGGAACGCATATCCCCTTTGTGTTCTTCATTGGGCCCATAAACATTGAAGTATTTCAAACCAACAATGTGCTGTAACCATTGGTTTTCGGAGGCAAGAAGATCAAACTTGTGTTTCGACCAACCATACAAGTTTAAGGGTTTGAATTGGCTCAAATCTTCTTCCTGATCATCCATGCCCAAAGATCCATCGCCATAGGTGGAAGCGGATGAGGCATAAACAAAGCGAACATCATGCTCCAGGGACCATTCGCACAATTCCCGGGTGTAACCGAGGTTGTTGTCGTTTAAATACTCCTCGTTGGTTTCCGTTGTGCTGGAGCAGGCACCCAAGTGAAACAGGGTGGAGAGGGATGATAGGTCATCACTGTTATCCCGAATCATTTCGCGGAAATCATCCGGGGAGATGTGCCTGCAAAAATGAAGTGGGGCTAAGTTTTTTGCTTTCTGCTCGTTCGGTTCCTGGGAATCCACCAGCCAGATGTTTTCAAAACCCCGGTTGTTTAATCCCCAAATTAGGGCACTGCCAATGAGTCCGGCACCTCCGGTAACGACGAGGTCTCCCTTGCCAAGATTACTCATGAGAAAGCTCGACCGAACGGGTGCGGGCTGCTTCCACTGCATGCCTGACAATACTTCTTAAATCATCTTCAGAGAAACTTTCCAAAGCGGCCTGTGTGGTGCCGTTGGGGGAGGTCACCTGATCTCGAAGCTCCTTGGGGGTGAATTCGGAGGATTCCATCAGGCGGGCTGCTCCAGCCATTGTGCCAAGGGCAAGTTTTTTGGCGAGATCGCCTGAGAGCCCGATGGACCGTCCTGCCTCCTCCAAGGCGGAAGTAAATTCAAACAGATAAGCCGGTCCGCTCCCGCTTATTGCGGTGACGCGATCGATGTCTGCCTCTTCTTTGAGCTCATAAGCTGAACCTAGGGAGGAAAGAATAGCTTCGATCCATTTGCGGTCCTCTTCGCTCGGTGACTGGGAAAAAAGGAAACCAGTCACACCGTGTCCAATTTGTCCAGGGGTATTGGGCATCGAGCGAACAATGTTTCGTGCATGTGGAAATACCTCGTGGAGCCGGGCGATAGGGATGCCTGCCATGATGGAGAGAATTAAGCATCCAGATGTGGCATCGGCAATGGACGGTGGCATGTCACCAATTTGTTGGGGCTTACAGCCAAGCACCAGCAGGGAAGGATGCATCGCTAGCATTTGCTCCACATGGTCGAAGCGGGAAATACCGGTAGCACTGGAAAGTTTTTCTGAAGTGCCATCGTTTGCAGAACAGCAAGAAATTTGATCGGAAGAAAATGCACCTGAACGCAGCAAGCTGTGTACGATTGCAGAGACCATTTTTCCGGCTCCGATAAAACTAATCTTTTGATTCATTCGGATGGGTCTGCTTGGCGAGTTTGTTGGACGGTCAGGGACCCTCCGATTATATCGTGCAGGCACCTGCGCTTACGGTTGATGAAACAGAAAAGAAAATTCATCAATCCGGGGAGAAGAAAAGGGGTAATGAGCAGCAGAGCACTCAATCCTTTGCACAGTGCCCGAAGAAACTGCCTAAATGGGTGGGGCGGAAGGTTTTCTCCGCCCATCGGTACGCTGCTTAGCCCAAAGGTAGCTTTTCCTAGGCTTTTCCCGTTAAAAAAACGCTCTCCGATAAAGAAGTACATGATGGGGAGGAAGCATGCCCAAACGACCATAGCCATGAGCATTTCATAAGTTTCAGGTGAAAGATCTGACTGTTGGATAAATCGAGCCATTTCCTCGGAATCCATTTGTTCATCTTTGGGCAAAAGAGTGGCCTGCTGGAGTAAATTTTTAAATTCTTCTTGCGTGTGTACATCCCAAAAAGATGGCATAAAATGGGCCAGCAACTGCAGCAGTAAAACGATCAGAATAAAATCCATCGCAAAAGCGACCATACGTTTAAAAAGGGGGGCGGGTGCTAATTCGGGAGACAAAGCAGGTTGAGCTTCATCATCCAAGGTTTGTAAGGCGTCGCTCATTAATTTTTTTGCAGTTGCTCGAATGCCTGAAGAGTATTGGTCATAAGCATTGCCACAGTCATGGGACCCACACCGCCCGGTACAGGGGTAATGTGGGAAGTCTTGGGAGCAACCTGATCAAAATCAACATCTCCCACCAAGCGAAAGCCCGATTTTTTACTGCTATCATGGATCCGGTTAATTCCGACATCAATCACCGCACATCCGGTTTTGATCATTTCCGCAGTTACAAACTGAGGTTTACCAATTGCTGCGATGAGGATATCCGCCTCCCTGGTAATGGCAGGCAGGTCGTGGGTGCGGGAGTGGCAAAAAGTAACGGTGGCATTTCCAGGAATCGCCCGGTTGAGCAGAAGCAGACCAGTGGGTTTCCCAACGATCAAACTGCGCCCCAGCACAACCACGCGTTTACCCGCAGTTTCTATATTTGAGCGCTGGATAAGCTCAAGAATGCCAGCCGGAGTGCAGGAGCGAAAGGCATTTGGTTGTTCCTGGCAAAGCTTGCCCAAGTTCACCGCATTAAACCCGTCCACATCCTTGGCAGGGGACACATGGTTAAACACCCGTACATCATTGATGTGCGAGGGCAGGGGGGCCTGTACCAAAATGCCATGCACCATAGGGTTCAGATTGAGGGAATCGATTTCCTGCAATAATTCTTCTTCTGTAATCGATTCTTTAAACACTTTTAGCTCTGCATCAATTCCTATGGATTCAGCGGTTTTCTGCTTTTTTTTGACATAAGAAACAGATGCTGGGTCATCTCCAATTCTTATAAAAACCACGCATGGCTTTCCGCCAGCGAGGGAGTCGATACGGATTTTCAACTCATCCAATACCTGAGAAGCGATTTGATTCCCATCAATCAAATTCATGGCAGGGTAAAAGATTTGTATTAGTTGGTTGGCCGGATCACCCGTGCCCGAATCACCCGATCGTCTGATCCTTCCTTGATTGCTTCAAGCTTGCCCATGACATTGATGGATTGATCCACGAATTGCTGCGGGTCTAATCCCTTGAGCTGACTCACATCAAGATATGCAAGTCTTTTTCCTCTAGTGTTTTCCAACTGGTAAGGGAACTTATTCTCAAAACCCAGCTTTCTGGGCTTAAAAACTAAGGTGCCTTCAAAATTTCTAACAATGCTGGTGGCGGGTTTGTTTTTTGGGGGATCGAGAGGTAAAAGGCTTGGGTCTGGCTGTACCTGCTGGGTTTCCAGAGGATCCAGCTCATTAATTCTAGTGGGGTTGTTGTCTCCCGAAGTAGAACGAGTGGGTTCAGGTTCAGGAGAAGCCGGTGGTTTTTCATTCCATTTTTCTCTGCCCACCACCACAGGTTCGACTTCCGGAGCACCTGCATTGAAGCTTTCGGCCAAGGAAGGTGTGGCATCCGCAGATGGTTGAGCATGCGCCAAATTAAATGCACAAAGAAGAGCCACCATACCCTTCATTTGATTCAAGAATTTATAGTCTTTAGTTCCCATGATCGAAATTTAGGAAATTTGCTTGGGAAAGAGCAAATCAATTTCTGAATCTTTTAAGTCTCGGTATGTCCCTACAGGAAGTTTGCCTAGGCGAATTCCACCAATGGCCACTCTGCGCAATTTTCTCACTTTATAACGAAAACGCTGAAAGCACCTGCGGATCTCTCTTTTTTTCCCATGTCCCATAATGATTTCCAGCTTGGTCGAACCAACTGGATTTCCTGATTTTGCACGAATTTCATCGAGTTGCAAAAATTCGCCCTCATCTTCGATCCCATCAAGCATGGAACGCATGGCTTCATATTCCAGGGGTTCGCTAATCTCTACCTGGTATTTTTTTCTCACCTGCTGGGAAGGATGGGTCAATTTATGGGCAAGGTTTCCATCATTGGTTAATATGACCAAGCCTTCACTGTCCCTATCCAGTCTGCCTGCACAAAAAAGCCTGAAGTTTCGATGCTTTGCCTCCAATAATTCAAAAATGAGCCTTTGGGCATGGGGGTCATCATTGGAGCAGGTAAACCCTTTCGGTTTATTGACCATGAAAATTACAGGTTTGGAGGATTTGGACTGGATTCTTTTCGATCCGACTTTAACCACATCTTTGTCTGGATTCACCCGTATTCCCAATGTGGCATACTCTCCATTAACAGTTACCTGCCCCTCTTTGATCAGTTCTTCACCGCCCCGGCGCGAGCAGACACCTGCGTCGGCGAGGAACTTTTGCAACTTGGGGAGCGAGGCGTTGGAAGATGTAGATTTGGGTAAGTTCTTTGGCATGTGCAAAACTTGAGGTTGCTTATTTATCAGGAATCCATCAAATATCGAAAACAGTCAACAACAGGGATGGGAACCTGAATATTTTCATGAATGAGGAAACAGTAAAGAAAAGGATTGCGGTAGTGACCGGTGCCGGTCGTGGGATTGGTCGTGGGATTGCCGAAGCGTTGGCCCAAGATGGTGCACATGTAATTTGTGTCAGCAAGTCTGAATCATCCTGCGGTGCTGCTGCCGACTTAATCCGTGAGCAAGGTGGCAACGCCGATGCCCTAGCAGTTGATGTGTCATCGGGTGAACAAATTCGCAACGCCTGTGAAGCCCTACTCGAAAAGCACGAGTGCATTGATATACTCGTCAACAATGCAGGTATTACCCGAGACAACCTTCTTTTCCGTATGGATGAGGAGGACTGGGAATCCGTCCTAACCACAAACCTAACCAGCTGTTTTCACTGGATCAAAGGTCTGGCACGCCCCATGACTCGCAAAAGATGGGGCAGAATTGTAAATGTCGCTTCCGTGGTTGGTATTACTGGAAACGCAGGTCAGGCAAACTATTCGGCTGCCAAAGCCGGAATGATTGGGCTTACCAAAAGTTTAGCCAGGGAATTTTCAGCCCGTTCTGTCACCGTCAATGCCATTGCCCCTGGCTTTATCGATACTGATATGACCTCGGAATTGGATGAGCGGGTCAAAGAAGGTGCTTTAAGCACCATCCCACTCAAGCGTTTTGGCCAAGTGCCAGACATTGCTGAAATGGCCGCTTTTTTATGTTCTGACAAAGCATCCTATGTCACCGGACAAGTTTTTACGGTTGACGGCGGGATGGTGATGTAGAATGAGAATTTCATTATAACCTAACCAAACTTATATATAATATGTCTGAGAATAACTCCGATCGCGTAAAAAAAATTATCGTAAGCCAGCTGAATGTCAGCGAAGAGCAGGTCACTCCCGAGGCCAGTTTCATTGATGACCTTGGAGCTGATTCCCTTGACCAAGTAGAATTGGTTATGGCTTTGGAAGAAGAATTTGGAACCGAAATTCCTGAGGAAGAAGCAGAAAAGCTTCAGACCGTTGGTTCGGTGATCGAATATGTTGAGAAAAATCTTTCCTAAACTTTTTCAGGGCAGAGACTGCTTGCTTAGTACGGTCTCTTTTTTTTAATTTCCTTAACTTTTCCCAATGACCCGAGTAGTAGTTACAGGAATGGGGGCACTCACCTCCATTGGCAATGATGTAGACAGCTATTGGTCCAGCCTAAAAGCGGGCAAATCAGGAATTACTTCGGTGACCACCTTTGACTGCTCCGATATTGCCAGCAAGGTGGCTTCGGAAATCACTCAATTCAATCCTGAGGATTTCATGGACCCCAAGGAGGCCCGCCGTAATGACCGCTATGCACAACTTGCATTGGCGGCCACTCATGGTGCCCTCAAGGATGCCAACCTTACCCGGGAAGAACTTGTTCCCGAAAGAACGGGCGTACTCGTGGGTTCTGGTATTGGAGGGATGGACACCATCGAGAAGCAGATGACTGTTTTGATCGAGCGGGGTCCCCGTCGGGTTTCACCCTTCATGATTCCCTCTCTGATTGCCAACATTGCAGGGGGGATTATTGCGATTGATTTAGGTGCCAGAGGACCTAATTTCTCTGTGGTCAGTGCTTGTGCATCTGGTTCCCATGCAATTGGGGAAGCATTTGAGATGATTAAGCGTGGAGCAGCCGATGTGATCTTTGCCGGGGGCAGCGAAGCGGCTGTTACCCGTATAGGATTTGCCGGCTTCTCTTCAATGAAAGCGATGAGCACCAAGTTTAATGATGACCCGAGCCGTGCATCCCGTCCGTTTGACAAAAATCGTGATGGGTTTGTTATGGGTGAGGGTGCCGGGGTGTTGGTTTTGGAAACCCTGGAAAATGCCCAAAAGCGCGGTGCCCGGATCTATGCTGAAATCACTGGATATGCTGCCACCTGTGACGCTTTTCATGTTACCACTCCAGACACTTCCAGCCAGGCACTTACTCAGTGCATGAACCTCGCACTGGATCAGGCAAAGTTGGAGAGGAACTCAGTCGATTATGTGAATGCTCATGGTACATCGACTCCTTACAACGATCGTTCGGAGACCACCGCACTAAAAAATGTATTTTCGGATTACGCCAAGAATGGGTTGATGGTTAGTTCCACCAAATCGATGACCGGTCACTTGCTCGGTGCGGCTGGGGCGATTGAGGCAGCTGCTTGCTGTAAGGCGATTGACGAAGGAGTTGTTCCTCCCACCATCAATTATGAGGAACCCGATCCAGACTGTGATTTGGATTATGTGCCCAACGAAGCGCGTGAAGCTTCTGTATCCGTTGCGATGAGTAATAATTCAGGCTTTGGTGGTCACAACGCCTCACTTATCTTTCGTAAATTTGAGTAGCCTTTAGAGCAGGCGGCTTTAATTCGCTTGCTCATCCTATTCACTTAAGTATTTT
>JAYOTQ010000039.1:0-15331 GCA_038150505.1 Opitutales bacterium
AAGCGGGCATAGTTTAGGGGTAAAACCCCAGCCTTCCAAGCTGGTGTCGACGGTTCGATTCCGTCTGCCCGCACCATTTAATTTCTTTTTATTTTAAAATTTGATGGGTTGCTTTCTCGATCATTCTCACCTGTGATTTGACTCGTTTACCAAAACTCTCTTCCGAAGGTGTTTCCAGGGTAAAATGTCGACGCCCATGATTTGCCACTAAGTAAATCGCTTCTGGCATACCATCGCTGGGAGGATTGCTGATGCGTGGCCTAATAATTCCATCTTTGGACACCCTTCCATCTATTCTTTTACGACTGTCAATAGGTAGTATTTTTTGACCAGCCTTAAGAATTTCACCCGCAAGCAAATCATTTTTTCCCGAAATGTATGGTTCATAGAGGTAGATTCCATTGGCATCATAATCTTCATGTAGGTTTAAGGATAAACCAAAGGAACATCCTCTAAGCCGAGAAGAAATAGAGCAAAGCAAAGGGGATTTTGGGTTATCCCAAATTCGGTTAAGGTCATGCCCTTGTTTGTCAAATCGACAATTATTCACTAACCCCCATGGGTTTAGGCATGGGAAAAGCCTATGAGGAACCGAGCCAAGCACCTCGAGGTTTTTCTCTGCCCACTGGAGAAGAGCCCAGCAAGAAGCCGGCTCATCGCCATGAATTCCAGCAGAAAGATAAAGACCAGACGCACCTTGCACAGGTTTACGATTGTGAATCTCAAAAATAGGGAAATCATCGAACAAACCAATTTGGGTAAGGGCAAGCTTACTGCCTGCGATCAGTGCCCTCCACCTTTGCACAAGGGATTGATAATCATGCACTGAATGACCTAATTGCATGATTAAAAGTTAATCGAACTAGCTTACCTGCCAAACTTTAAAAAGAAGAGAGGTTGACCAAGCTTAAAATTATAAATTAGGTGATTGCAATGACTCGCATTGGATACATGTCACTCCTCACACTGTTTATGATTTCATGCGGAGGTGGAGGGGTAACGATCACCAAAAGTCGCACGGTTGAATATGTTTCCAATGCATTCAATAAATCAAAACAATGGCTCCGGTCGACCGATGGAGACTACATTCCTCAAGAAGGTCCACCCCCGCCCTCCTCTTTTCAGCCTACGGAAAGTCAAGTTTTGCAAAGCAGGTCAAAACAAAGCTCAACTGGCAGAATGACCAAAAGTGATTACCTAAGGGGGATCAAGAGGCTAGAAAGTACCATTCCAGAATTAGAAAAGAAATATGGTAAAAACAACCAAGAGGTTGGAGAAACTTATTTTACCATTGGGTCGATGTACCTCGAACAAGGATACAGCAAAGAGGCAAAATCTGCTTTCGAAAAATCTTTGAAAATCTTATCCAAATGGCTTGGTTCAGAACATCCACGAATTTGGAAATTAAAGGATAAGATCAAACGAATTCAATAATCCACTCCGCTTATTGCTGAAAGAGCCCTTTCAGACTTTGTACAGTAAAGGGCGAGGGAGTTTCTAGATCCTGAAGCAATAAATCCGCTCTTGAAAAATTATGCTTCAGTGCAAATTCACTCGGGGTGGTTATACACACCATGCCCGCGTCCTTGGCTGCAGTCATTCCATGCCATGTATCTTCCAATACAGCACAGGAATTTGCTTCGACCATAGATTTTTCGGCAACCAATTGATAAATGTCAGGCGATGGCTTATGTCTGCTCGTTGATTCTCCGCCGCACAAACAGGCAAGAGAACTTAAAAACTCTTCGCCCAATGCAGCTTTAACCACAAGCTCAGCTGCCCAACCCACACATGCAGTAGCGATGGCAATAGGAATTGCTGCCTCCTTCAATTCATTAAAAAAACGACGGATTCCCGGGCGCAAACCAAGCTTGCCCGTATTTAAATCTGCAGTAATTAAATCCACATAGAAATTGGTTTTTCGATCGTATAATTGATTCTTTGTTTTTTCGTATTCTTCCTCAGGCAAATGGAGCCATGAGAAAACTTCTCGAATCTTATTGCCCCCCATTGTTTGGAGCCGGTCGGTGTACTCTTGCCGACTCCACTTTTTTTTAAGTCCAAGTTCCTGAAACAATGCATTGTACGCCAACCGATGATAGTCTTCTGTCTCGACAATCGTACCATCGAGATCTGAGATAAAGAGTTGGAGATGTCTACTCAACGATCACAAAGTTCACGAAATTGAGCCAATTTTTCCAAACGGCGGGCATCTCGGCATCCATTTGGTTCAAGTGACTGTTTAATAGAAACCATATCTTTGGAAACATCTCCCACTTTTCGCTCACAAAACCCTGCAGAAGCTAAAATTGCTGCTCCCATGGCAGAATGGGGATGATCAGGTATGATAAGGTTTTTTTGTAAAATATTGGCTCGGATTTGCAAACCAAGACCGCTCGATGCGGCTCCACCAGTGGCATAGATGTTATCCCCCACGAATGCCCCTAATTTTTCTAGCAGTTCGTAACTAAGAAATTCCACAAATGCAATCCCCTCTAAACAGCCCAATAAATAATCTGCAAAATTTTCTTTATCTCCCAAAAAGAAAGGTTGGAATTGGGAGGAGAGAAAGGGCAAGCGCTCTCCCCTACGAATCGATGGGTAGACAAGACAATTGGGCACGATATGAGTATCCTTCATCGAATCTAGCTTTTTAAGGGAATCCGCATTTTCTCGCAAAATTTCTCCACCCGCATTGGATGCCCCTCCTGGGAGCCAATGCCCATCGGGGTGGCGATGGCAATATATCCTACCTTTCGGGTCATAAACCTTGGCTTGAGAAATTCCTTTAATGGCCAAAGTTGTACCAATTGTTGTTGACCACTCGCCAGGAGAACCTGCTCCTGATGCATAAAACGCAGCATTGGAATCCGTTGCCCCACTCACTATTTTCACTTTCTCAGCCAGTCCCCATCGGGTTCGGTGAGTTGTTGCTATTTCGCCTATCACTTGGCCAGGAGGTACGATTGAAGGAAAATTCACCTCAGGCAGATGAACCGACCAGTCTCCAGTGTCCAAATCCAGGCCACTTTTCATCGCATTGGTTGAATCGGTGGGTAAATCGGTATGTCCAACCAACCAGCAGTTGATGAAATCCGTGGCATGTAAAAAAAGCGTGTCTTCTCTTAAATTGAGGTTCGAATGCATCCAAAGAGCTTTGGGCAAGGAGAAGGTAGGAGAGCAAGGTGACCCAAAAACAGGCTCGCATCTCAATGCTTCTTCCTCGGCACGAATATCATTGTGCAACAAAGCTACCCCAAGTGGATCACCATCTTTACTTACCGGGAGAATCGTTCCGGAAGTGCTGTCGACTGCAATCGCTTTTACATTTCTACAAACAGACCGTGAAAATAACTCCGAAAGAACATCATCGAGAAGAGAGATCCACTCCCTGGGGTCCTGCTCTGAGTGGCCAGGAACAGATGAGAGGTTTATTCCCTTGAGGGGTCGTGATAAGTCGGCGATTATTTTACCAGTATCCTCGACTAATAAGCAGCGGATACCACCTGTGCCTAAGTCTATTCCTAAAAACGCCATATCTTGGAAGATCACTTAATCAATCTCACAAATCTAGAGCAACTGCCTTTACTAGAATTTTGCCGGTGTGCGAACATTTGAATTGAGTTGGATGGATGGGATGGGGAAAATTAAAAAGAATAAACCGGCAAAGGCCCACCATCGGGAAAAGCCTCCGATTGGTGATCAAGCTTTATTCAGTGATAAAAGAACTGAATAATTTCTTGGGGCTGATTGAACCTGACCACTAGCTTCTCGCATCTAGAAAAAATGGGAACCTACTGTGGTTTTGTAATATCTGGATTATAAGAATATGAAACGAACTCCTGAGAATTTAGGTGAAAAGTATTTTTCGATTTGCTTTTTGGTGTATTTGTGTATTTATTTTAGTTAATATGGAAAATAGGTTTTCATCTTCATTCGAATTGGGCGATATCGTAGTAGAAAGAAATACGGGTGCAGGCAGAAAAAGAGTTGGCGAAATTGTTTTTATAACTGAGGGGAAAAGGCCCAAGCTAAGACTTATTGAGCTCGCCCCCAGAAGCTTAAGTCCAAAATTTAGCGGAAATCACAGTAGACTGCGTTTTTTTAGCACTCCTCCTGAGAAATGCAGAAGACTGAAAGTCATTAACATTAAAAAAAGAAAAGTTTTTCAACTTGGAGATGTCATCAGGCACCGCAGATACGGTGCATACCGATTTGGGATCATTGTCGGTTTTCATCATCCAGATGGTCTCTACAGTGATTCCTGGGAAAAGGGATACAATGGAAAAGACGTTATAGAATGTGTCGAGATAAGTGGTCGCTCAGGCTTGCCACGCAAGCGCAATTCCGACGGGAAAATCAACAAATTTGAAATTGGACCTTCCCATGCAAAATTGTGCGAAATTTTACCAATGGACCAAAATGGAGGCGTTCGCATAAAAGATTATTTTGAATTCATACGCAATTGACCTACGATTTTTATTTCTCATGCCAAACATCCCCATACCATTGAATTTTAATTTCACTTCGTTTTTGCGAGAATAGAGAAACTTCATAGAAGTTATCTCACCATGGTTGGTGTATTTTGTTTCAGAAATGACTTAAGGTTGCATGATAATCTTGCTTTGCAACAAGCTTTAGCCGTCTGCGACCAGCTTTTCTTAGTCTATGCATTTGAAGACAGAATATGGAAATCCAAGCACAACCAAATAGGATTTTTTCGAGCACAATTTCTTTTAGAATCCCTCTATGACATAGAGAAAGGTATCTCCCAAGTAGGCGGGAGCATGACCTACATATTTGGTAACATTGAAGACTCAATCCCTCCATTCATGGATGAAGTTCATGCTGATATATGTTTTTTATCAGAAGAAAATTCATGGAACGAAAAAGAGGCAGAAAATTCTCTTTCTCAAAAAGTTCACCTTAAAACCGCATACGATAAAACATTGATCCATCTTGCGGATCTCCCCTTCAGTCTCGACCAACTACCAGATTCCTTTTCCAAATTCAGAAAATCAGTTGAAACAAACTGGAATATTCGTTCCTGCATCTCATCCGATCTCACTGCATCAAAAATCACCAAAAGCAGAGGCAATCTTCCCGCCCTGAGGGACTTTGGGATTACCCAGAAAACCAGCCCCAAAGGGTATTATTCATTTACTGGCGGTTCAACTGCAGGGAGGAAGCGCTTGCATGAGTGGTTTTGGGAGAAGGGGTGTATTTCGACCTATAAAAAAACACGTAACCAATTGAAAGGTGCTGATTTTTCTTCCCACTTTTCTCCCTGGATCGCCAATGGCTCATTATCGCCTAGAGAAATTTACCACGAAACCAAAAAGTATGAAGCACTCCACGGTGCAAATGAAAGTACTTATTGGCTAATTTTTGAACTCTTGTGGAGAGATTTCTTCCAGTTTTTTTCACGATTGCATGGACGGAAAGTTTTTCATCCCTGTGGATTAAACCAACAAAAGGAAATCGACCGAGAACCTGATCAAGCAGATTTACTTTTTTTCAGGTGGGTCAATGGTTGCACTGCAAATCTGTTCATCAATGCCAATATCAATGAATTGAATCAAACCGGATGGATGAGCAACCGTGGCAGGCAAAATGTTGCCTCATATTTGATTCACGACCTTGGTTTGGATTGGCGCAGGGGTGCAGAGTGGTTTGAGAAAACCTTAATTGATTACGACCCATGCAGTAACTACGGGAACTGGCTTTACCTGGCAGGTTACTGCAGTGAGACAAAAACTGTTCGTTACTTTAACACAACCATCCAATCCATGGTCTATGATCCAAAAGGTGAATACACCAAAGATTGGATAGACTCACCAGTTTCGAACTAACTGGTCCCAATAAGTCTCCAAAGTTTCTGAATCTGGAAAAGCCTTAGAAACGATTGCCTCCTTGCTCAATGCATCATGGTAGTGAAAAATAATTTTATTTTCACCATTCAATTTTTTGAACAAAAAGACTTGGCTTTTATTCACACAGACAGAGTTCCCTTTTTCATCTACTCCAGCCATGATGACTTTCAGTTTTGTCTCAGACTTTTCTAAAAAAGATCCCATAAAGACACCGGATACAAATATGATTAGGAATGTAAGGAGTAGCTTTTTATTAAGATTCATTTCTAGTTAGGTTAGTATAAATTATTTCTATGGATTGCTTTTATTTGTAGATTTGAAGACAAGTTAAACTTTTACAAGTATTTAGATTCTTAGCCTTCCAGCGATGTACCAAGAATCCTTCCTAGTAAATATAAGTCATACGCATGAAAGATCTAATTATTGAAAGTACAACAGTTCAATTCACACCCAAGTGGATCCCTGATGTATACGATTGGATCAAGAACATGGAAGAATTGCTTTATTGGTCAGGAAATACCTTTGTGAAGGATGGCTTTTCAATAAAATCCTTCAAGGATCACTTGGCCCAAAAAAAAATCATGCCTTATGCTAGGGTTGATGGGCAGCAGAATATTTTGGCTTACGGTGAAATCGTAAGACCCCAGAACTCTCAACATGCTAACCTTTGCCGAATTATTGTAAGACCGACACTAAGAAAAAAGGGGATTGGGACGGCGTTTTGTAAATCATTGATTGATGAGTCTGCAAAAACAAAGGCTTTTCAATCGATTGGATTGAATGTACTGGAGTGCAACCTTCCTGCTGTTGCATGTTACCATTCTTTGGGATTTAAAATCATACGAAGAGTTCTCGGTGCTCGTAAGATGGAAGGGAAAGCCTATGATCTGGTCGTTATGTCCAAGAATATTGAACCCACGAAATAAATGATGAAAAAAGTAAGTGGTGGTTTGGTTCTCTACAAAAAAGATTCTGTTAATCAAAAGGTTTTCGTATTGGTCGCACATCCTGGAGGACCTTTTTTCCAAAATAAAGATGCCGGCTGGTGGAGCATTCCCAAAGGTGAACCCGACCCAAATGAGAAGATCTTTAATGCTGCAATTCGAGAATTTGAAGAGGAAACGGGACTTTCCCCTCAGGGCCCCTATTTGAACCTTGGTTCAATTATTCAAAACAATGGCAAGGAGGTTTTCGCCTGGGCCTTCGAGGGTGATTGGCCAAAGACTCGCATTCATACTTGTAATGAAATTTCAATGGAATTTCCGCGTGGATCAGGAAAAATATGGACCTTCCCAGAAATCGACCGAGTGGAGTTTTTGCCCATTGAAGAAGCAAAGCACAAGCTCAGGCCCCAACAAGTGCCTTTACTGGATCGATTAAACGAAGTGCTTTCCCTACCCCAATCCGCACAAGCAAGCTGAGGTTGCTTTCAACGAAGTTTCATTCTATTAAGAATAAATGTTCCAGTGGCAAAAATTCTTCAAAGGGCAGATCGTCACTCCCTTTTTCGTCGGTGTTCTTATTCTTGTAGGCTTCAGTCGTTATCTCCCTCTAGAAAATCCGTGGTTATTTAATTTCTCTCCTACTCTGGCAATTTTTCTTTTTTGCGGTGCCTTTCTTCAGGGTCGTTGGGGATGGGCCGTTCCGTTGGTTGCGATCGTTCTTTCGGATTTGTTTCTTAACCCCACATACGGATCTAGTTTTTTGGAACCTTTCATGTTTGCCACATTGGGCAGTTATTGGATGGTTTGGTACTTAGGGAAAAAAATTGGCAACCAATCCAGTCTTACGGTTTGGACAACTGCTTCCATTTCATCCGCCCTCCTTTTTCATGGGATCACATGCACCTTGGCATGGGCGGTGAATCCAGCTTATACCAAGTCCATATTCGGCCTCATCCAAGCAATCTTTATTGGTGAACCAGGTTATGCTCCTTCTTATTTGTTTTTAAGAAACTCAATTTTAGGAACCCTTTTCTTTGCCACAGCCTTTCGCTGGGCACATTTTTGGTTCACAAACAAATTTTCGAGTGCTGAGCCTGATGTTATTTTTTGTAAGAACGTTGTCGGCGAGCCTCAAATAAACAAACACCAGTAGCAACAGATACATTTAAGCATTCCACGGCACCGTTCATAGGAATGTAAATGAGTTCGTCGCAATGCTTTGCGGTCAACCTTCTGATTCCCGATTCTTCAGCACCCATAACCAATGCACAGGGACCAGAAAAATCTGTTTCAAAAATAGAATTCTTGGCTTGATCACTGGTTCCGAGCAACCGAACACCGAAATCTGACAATTTCTCCAAGTATCTTGCTAAATTAACAACCCGAGCGATGGGCAGTGTTTCTGCTGCCCCACATGCAACATGACGAACCACATCTGTAAGTCCAGCCGATCGATCACTCGGTAATACAATGAGGTCAACTCCCGCCCCATCTGCAGACCGAAGGCATGCACCAAGATTCCTGGGGTCTTGCACCTGATCCAAAATTAAAAGAAAAGGATCATTTCCTAAAGATTCCAACAATTGAAGAGACTCTTCTTCCCCAATTGTTGAAATGGGAGCATCTGGATTCCCATGGGTTTTTCGCCCTAAGGATTTTGAAAACCTACGCTTCATCTATTTCAAAGATGAAAAAGAAAGAGGTGGCAGGAATTAATCGTGAAAATCAGAACCTTCGACCGTTGCCTGTACATACCCTTTGCGAATACAGAAATCGCCAAACCTTTCACCCTCTTCGCGGCTCTCAGCGAAGCTTTCAAGAACAGGGGTGAGCTCCTTTACAATTTCTTCATGGGTAATCGCTGGACGATACAACTTGTTTAGACGCGTGCCATCCAATCCCGCGCCAAGATAAAGGTTATATTTGCCTGGTGCTTTTCCGACCAATCCAATCTCGCCAAGGTATGGGCGTCCGCATCCGTTGGGACAACCGGTTGACCGAATCGCAATTGATTCCTGTCTTAATCCAAGTCTGTCGATGATTGATTCAAGTTCATCAACAAGCTTTGGTAAATACCTTTCGCTTTCAGCAAGTGCCAAGCTACATGTTGGCAAGGCTGTGCATGCTATGGAATTTAAACGGATACCAGAAAGTTGATCGGGCAAAGTCACCCCAAAATTTCTTAGGATCTCTTCCACTTTTCCTTTATCCGCCTGATCCACCCTCGCAATTATGACATTTTGATTGGCGGTAAGCCTAAATTGACAAGAGATATCCTCAGCAATTTCTCGAAGAGCCAACCGCCCTTGGTTAGGACCGGAAGACCTTAACCTTCCTCCTTCCACAAAAAGTCCGTACGCCCATTTACCATCTGCATCCTGGGTCCAGCCATAACGATCCGTAGTCGAATCGAATTCAAACTCTTTGGCTTTTTCTAAGTTCCACCCAAGCCTGCGGTTTAATTCCTCTAAAATCCAATCTGGCCCCTTGTCTTCCACCGTGTATTTCATTCTCGCATGCCTACGGTCGGAACGGTCACCATGATCTCTCTGGATTTTGACAATTTCTTCTGCGACTTGGACGACTTGATCCGGGGAACAAAAACCAATGACATCAGCGAGTCTTGGGTAGGTAGCAGTTTTTCCATGAGTCATGCCCAAACCTCCCCCGACGAGTACATTGTACCCGACCACTCGATCCCCGTCTGGGATACCCACAAAACCGAGGCAATTGGAGAAAACATCGACATCATTCCTCGGGGGCAATGCCACAGCTATCTTGAATTTCCGAGGGAGGTAGGTTTTCCCATAAATTGGTTCCTCCTCTCCGATGGTACTCTTCTTTTCGCCATCCAGCCAAATTTCCGCGTAAGAAGATGTTTTCGGGGTGAGATGATCGTGTATCTTTTGGGCTACTTCAAGGGCCTGTTGATGCAACTTCGATTCGAAAGGGTTTGCAGGTGACATTACATTCCGATTCACATCCCCACAAGCAGCCAGAGTATCCAGAAGGGTGTCGTTAATCTCCTTCATGGTTTGCTTTAGGTTCTTTTTAAGAATTCCGTAAAGTTGGAATGCTTGCCGAGTGGTAAGCTTCAGAGAGCTTTCACCAAATTTGTCAGCTAATTTATCAATCCCTAACCACTGGGCTGGTGTGCAAACTCCGCCAGGCACACGAATGCGGATCATGAAAGAAAAAGCTTTCTCCTTCTTCTCTTTGATGAGCGATGCCCGTAGATCTCGATCGTCCTGCAGGTAAGTACCATGAAACTTGGTAAGTTGAGCATCATCTGCGGAGATTGAACCTGTTGACTCGTCGGAAAGACTTTCAAGAATCGTTCCACGAAGAAAGTCACTGCGTTCTTTGATGCCCTCATTTTTAGAGAGCTTTTTAGGTGCGTTGGGATCAGAAATCATACAAGTTACTATTTGTAAAGATAAGTTGGCTGTCTGGCAAGAAAGGCATCATTATTTTCTCCCCTCACGATTGGGCAAACTATCTAACTTTAAACTAGGATTAAAATTCAATTCTCCATCTTCATTCGGCCATAATCCATCAGGGTCCAGGTACGCAGCAAACGCAATCATCGCTGCATTATCACCAGTGTACTTCTTGTCTGCTGCATAAAATTTTAAATTTTCTGCAGTACAGACTTCATGCAAACGATTTCGGAGGGATTGGTTGTTGGCCACACCACCAGAGAGACCAAAAGTTTTGTAATTCTTTTTGCCGATAAAAAAACTGCATTTTTTGGCTAATTGATCTACCGCTGCTTCCTGATATGAAGCACATAAATCCGAATATCGATCTTCAATCTCACCCGCATCCATTTTTTGTAATTGGTACAGGAGGCTAGTCTTGAGTCCCGAAAAGCTAAAATCACTCGCTTCGTTATTTTTAAAAGCCCTCGGAAATGCGAAAGCCTTTGCGTTTCCCTCACCAGCAAATTTTTCAAGCTCAGCACCTCCAGGATAAGCAATGCCCAGAAGCTTAGCCCCCTTATCAAGTGCTTCACCTGCAGCATCGTCCATGGTCCGGCCAATGATATGAATATCTCTATTCAAATTGATTTCAAAAAGCAGGGTATTGCCCCCTGAAACCAACAAACCTAGATGAGGAAGTATTTCTCTCCACTGCCTCTCCTCAGCCTCCAACCCCAGGAAGGGGGAGAAGGCGTGACCACGCAAATGGTTCACCCCATAGACGGGCAGGCTCCACAGTTCGCCCAAAGTTTTGGCAATGCTTAGCCCCACCCCGAGGCAACCAACCAACCCAGGCCCGCAAGTTACAGCGATTTCAGATATCTCATTGGTCGGGTGAGGGCTTTCACGAAGAAGTTCCAGAATAGGAAAAAAATGTTCAAGATGTTGTCGTACCGCCAAGTCTGGAACAACACCACCATACTGCGAATGTTGTTGCATTTGTGAATGCACCCATTCACCCACAATACCTTTCTCAGGGTGGTAAAGAGCCATAGCAGACTCGTCACAGGAACTTTCTATTCCCAGAATCATAAAAGAGCATGCTTGAGTTTCACCGAAAACAAATTACTCAAAGCCTATGGGACTAACAACGCCAAAGCTTTCATCAATTATCTTAAAATCATTTAAGAAGATTTTGGCGGACCGTGACAGTATGCCTTTCAATGAGTTTTTGAGTTGGGCTCTCTATGACCCTGATCATGGCTACTATCAAAAGAAAAAAATACGTGTAGGGAAAGGGATGGAAAACGATTTTTATACATCCACATCCCTCGGTTCGCTTTGGGGAGAACTGATCCTGAATGCATCCCTGCATTTACTCGGGAATCGAAATCCTGATGAATATACCTTTGTTGAAATTGGTGCTGAACCAAATTCCTCTATTTTCGATGGTATCCAACAACCCTTCTTCGAACATCGAATCATCCGTCTTGGAGATCCGATCAAAATTCCCAGTAAATCAGTGGTTTACAGCAACGAGTGGTTGGATGCTCAACCGTTTCAGAGGTTTCAATTTGTTGAAGATCAATCAAAATGGGCGGAAGTGTTTGTTGGAGAGCAAGACGGCCAACTGATCGAAATAAAAAAAGAAAAATTAAACTCTCATCCTCGCCCGTTACCCACCTCTGCACCAAATGGTTACCTAATCGATTGGCCTTCAGGTTCTATTGAAAGTATGAACCGCTTACTTTCCCAAGACCAATGGATGGGGGTATTTATTACTTTTGATTACGGGCTAGATCGGAGGACGATTCTCCATGATCGTCCAGAGGGAACGGCAAGAGCCTACAGGAAACAAAAAATGACCACCAACCTGCTTGAGGATCCAACCGAAAAGGACATAACCTGCCATTTATGCTGGGATGATTTGCAAGAAACACTGCACAGGTACGGGTTCCAAAATATTTCTCTACAGACTCAGGAAAGTTTTCTTATGAAAAACTCCCAACAAGCGATCCAAAATGTTTTTCAAACAAGTTCCTCCTTCGACCCCCAAATGTTGGCTCTTCGGGAACTGATTCATCCAGCCCACTTGGGACATGGGTTGCAGGCACTATCTGCAGTTAAGTTTTAAATATAAATCCAATTAAGGAATAAAAACCGAATCCTGAGAGAAAATTTCATCTCCTGGGTTTCCAACTTCAAAAAGCTTCCTGATATCTGATTCATCCCATACAGAGTCGAAAATCGCAAACTCATCAATACTTCCCTTCATGGAAAAATTTGGGTTGTGGTTGGGAAATGCCTGATAATGACCAATTAAGCCCTTCCGTAGGGATATCGCTTTTGCCAAGCTCACCCTTTCCCGACTAAAGGATCGCCCATTCACAAAATGAGTAATCCATTTCTTTTCTCCATCAAAGCTTGTGGCAAGATGAACCCACTTCCCTATTCGATCGGGCGAGAATGCAACGGCAGACTCGTACTTTTCAACTTGAGCACCGGAATTGATCTCTAAAACTAGTTTTCCAAGCGAGCTCACCGACCATCCCAATGCACCACGGAAGTTAGGTTGGGAAAACACAATAGGAGCACCTTCCGTGCTCAAGCTATCCAGCTTCAGCCAAGCTACCAAGGTTGCCTGCTTGAGCGATTTATTGATGTTGAGGCACACCCGGTCATTATTCTTGGAAAATTGTAGAGCTCCCTTACCAGGCCACCGGCCTTCAGACCACTGACAACCAATTACAGCACCATCACCGCTCCCGTTATTTCTCTGAGTTTCATCCTTCAAGATCCTTGACCAGGAAGCTTTGCAGTTAAAATCGTAATACAGTAGTGTATTGTCATTATTGGCTAGTTCTTTACTCATTTTAGCCCAAGCTGAACGCTTCCTGTTCGCAACTTCAAGAGAACGGGAAGCGAGATCTGCACTACCTGCAAAAGTGCCCAATGGCATGTCCAGGGGTGTTAAAACGCCAAAGGAATCAAGATAGATCGCCTCGCCACCTGACACCTCTTGGAAAACTTCATTCCCCTGAATATCAAATCCTTGGTAACTCACTTTCCCCCGAAATACATACACTTCTGCAGCACCCTCTTTGTCGACCTCAATTCCAAAGTCTGTACCCAAGTCAACCACTTTGCCCATGGGCAGATCGACAGAAAACCCTACTGCTACCTTAGGCACATGGGCACGCAGTTTGCCTACCTTCATTTCCATGGCGTTGTTGTGAATCAGCTTGGCTTCAACTGGTCCTTCAAGGATTGCCGTTGCACCCTGCATAAACTCCAACTGAACCATACCTTTCGAAAAAGTGAAGTCACCAGACTTAAGGGATGCTCCCCTATCGGGACGCTCTGTAGTCCCGGAGTCCCAGCTTAACCCAACTGATTTGGTTAGAACGGCCACTACCTCATTTTCTAGTAAAGCAGATTGCTCAGGTACGCTCGTCTGTAAGGAACGAACATCAACTATCTCCGATTGATTTTTATTCGAATCCACTTGTGACTCAGGAAGAGTAAAATACAAATACACTCCAAATAAAACGAGAGCAGCAAGAGGCATCCATGCCTGAGCAAATTGAAATAGGTTGGTGAGTGGGTTCCGATGCTCCTCCTTTTCCAATTCTCCTAGAGTTTCATCTGCGTAGTGGTTTAAACTGACAGACATATCCATGTAGGAGATGTAGAACTTTCTTGCTTCTTCAGATCCCTCTAACCAAGACTCCAGCCTCTTTTTTTGTTCTAGGGTCAGGCTGTTCTCGACTAACTTGTCCAAAAGTTCGTTGAGCTCGATGATATCTTGGTCCCTTAAACTCATACTTATGGACTTTCCGTGCTTACCTCAAGGCTTACGCAGTCATGTAAAGTCTTGCGAATCCGATTTAATGCCTTGTAGGCACCCTGTATCGTGCGTCCGCACGCTTGAGCTGCTGCTTTTACATTGTGGCCGGATTCATACCTCACCAAAACCATTCTTCTGTCCCTCTCATTGAGTTTCTGCAGGCATTTGGAAAGGGCGTGGTGTCGGTGGTCTAATTCTTCTTCCATCTCAACCCGCGTTTGTGAGATTACCTCCAGAACATCCTCATTGAAAATAACTTTTGAAGTGGCAAATTTTTTTCGGGCAGCACGGACTTTCCAAAAAGCAATTTGGCAAGCCCATGAATAAAAATTTGTACCACTCTCAAATTGGGAAAATTTTTCGCAAATTGTAAGACTTGCTTCCTGTAAAATATCCTCAGCGTCTGCCCTTGATGGCACCAAAGTCAAGATATAGCCGAACAACTTTCTTTGATGCTTCATCATCAGTTGAACCAGTTCAGAGGATCGGTCTTGGGGAGAGACAGCCATGGGATGATAATTTAAATCACAAAGAATGCTTACGCCGCTTGGTTAATCGAAGAAAACTTACGGGAAGGAATCAATTTAGTTTCAGAAAATTTCTCGAATTTGTTCAGACCACGCCTAATGACTTCACGCTTTGCCTTGAGGAGTGATTTCGATGCCAGTTTGATTTTCCGAACCTTGACAGAACATCCTCGCCCTTCAACCACTTCAGTCATTTTGTAGTAAATCGTACCGCTAGGTGTTTGCGAAAGCCTATCAGTTAATTGAACCTCTTTTCTTTTTCTTTTGCGCAACCGTTTCACACTCCCCAAGGGTACCCCATCTGGTTGCATTGAGCTTTCACGCCCTAAATCACCGTGGGACTCGGCTAAAAGGCGACTGATTGTATTCTCATCTAAATATTTATTGCGTAAATCAGTGCAAACAAAGTCATCGTCGTAAGTTACTTCCTGCAAGGGGTCGTCGATAAACATAACATGTTGAGGGTTCCCAAGAACTTTTTTGAGATGTGAATTGTACCATTCACTCGCCTTGATTACAGCACTTCTACGATTGCATCCGTAAAAAGACTTGCAGGCCACAAACTGACGATCCGTCCCCAGTCTTGCTTCTATTAAATATTTTGTCTCATAAATCAGCTCGAAGTATTTTTCATAAGGAATATGAAGGGTGGCCTCGTATTTTTGAAACTCATTAAATTTCATCATCTTTAAGTTCTCCTTTTGGCGTTGTTTATATG
>JAYOTQ010000040.1:0-15310 GCA_038150505.1 Opitutales bacterium
TATTTTTGGCTCGATCATTCTTATGCAGATGCTGTCAACAGCCTGCCCTGGAGAAGCGATCCTATACTGTGCCGGGCGATGGATAAGTTTTTAGGACTTCGAATCCTGCGGCAGCCGATCGAAGAAGTCCTTTTGGTTTTTATCTTAAGTTCAGCCAAAAGCATCCCACAAATCAAACAGCTTTGTCAGCGAATCTATAAATTGTTGGGTGAAGAACTTATGGGCGGAGCCTACACTTTTCCTGGTTGGGACCAGTTAAAGAATCTGACTGAGCTTCAAGCGAGAAAGCTGGGAATGGGCTACCGGGCAAAATATCTTGTGGGCACCGCTCATTTTGTATCAGAGAACCCCAACTTCTTACAAGATGTGCAAGCTCTCCCTTATTCCCAAGCACGAACCCTGCTCATGCAGCTCCCGGGTGTGGGCCCAAAAGTGGCAGATTGTGTGCTTCTTTTTGGTGGGGAAAAAAATGAAGCATTTCCCATCGATACCTGGATTTTACAGTCTTTGGAAAAGCAATATGGGATGAAAGGTTGGAAATTATCACAGATGGAGGAATTTGCCCGGATACATTTTGGTGAGTATGCCGGGCTGGCCCAGCAGTTTCTCTTTTCATACCAAAGGAACTTTTCTGACTCAAACAAGGCAGAGGTGTAAAAATTTGATAAAGCTTTTACAAAAGGAATGGTGTGGCACAAGACTTGCCCCTTGTTGTACAATATTTTAAATGACCACTCTTTCCCAGTTTGAAAACTATAAAACCGAACATTTCTTCGATGAAATGTTTGATGGAGGGAGCACTTTGAATGCCCGTTGTCACTACGATAAAATTTTCAAACGGTTCGATCGTTTAACCGAGTCTGAAATCTCTGAAAGGAGGCAACAGGCAGATTCCTCGTTTTTGGAGCATGGGATTACCTTTACTGTGTATGGGGATGATGGAGGCACTGAGCGGATTTTCCCTTTTGATCTTATTCCTCGGGTGATACCCGAAAGCGAATGGAGTGTGGTAGAGAGTGGTCTTAGGCAACGTATCCTCGCAATCAACTTGTTTTTAAACGACATTTATCATGGTCGAAAAATTATAAAAGATGGGATTATTCCAGAAGAAATAGTCAATTCCTCCAAAAACTTTCGTCCGGAAATGACAGGCTTCTCCCCCCCTCAGGATATTTATGCACACATATGCGGAACGGACTTAATCCGGGATGAGCAGGGCAATTATCTTGTTTTAGAAGACAATGCCAGATGCCCATCAGGTGCATCCTATCTCCTGGAAAATCGAGAAATCATGAAACGAGCATTTCCTCAAACTTTTGGGGGAATGTCTGTGCGCCCAGTGGAAGCATACCCAGACTTGCTCTTGCGCACATTGGAGTACTTGTCTCCCAGGAAGTCGCAAAAACCTGTCTGCGTGTTACTCACTCCCGGAGTTTATAACAGTGCTTATTTTGAGCACACATTTCTTGCCCGGCAGATGGGGATTGAGATCGTGGAGGGGAAAGATCTCATTGCCATAGATTCCTTTATTTACATGCGGACCACCCAAGGGTTGGTGCAAGTGGATGTGATCTACCGGAGGCTGGATGATGACTTTCTTGACCCCTTGGTTTTCCGGAAGGAGTCCATGCTTGGAGTTTCCGGGCTGATGGACGCATACCTCAAAGGAAATGTGGCCTTGGCAAACGCGGTTGGTACCGGAGTGGCGGATGATAAAGTTACTTACGCCTATGTGCCTGAGATGATTCAATATTATCTGGACCAGGACCCCATCCTTGCCAATGTACCAACCTATTTATGCTGGCGTGACAAAGACCGGGAATATGTTCTACAAAACCTGGAGAACTTAGTGGTTAAAGCTGCCAATGAGTCCGGCGGTTATGGCATGCTTATCGGTAGCCGTTCCACCGCGAAAGAAAGGGAAGAATTTGCAAATTTAATTCAGGCACATCCCCGAGAGTATATTGCCCAACCCATTGTCTCTCTTTCTCGCCATCCTACCTTTTGCGAAGAGGGCATCGAGGGAAGACATGTAGACTTGCGGCCATTTATTTTACATGGAGAGGATATAGAAATTGTACCGGGAGGGCTCACCCGGGTGGCCCTAAAAAAAGGGTCTCTGGTGGTGAACTCTTCTCAGGGTGGGGGGAGTAAGGATACCTGGGTCCTGCGGGAGTTTTAGGATATGCTTTCACGGGTCGCGGATAATTTGTATTGGATGAGCCGTTACATCGAGCGGGCGGAGGGCATGGCCCGTTTGGTTCAGGTAAACCAAAGCCAGGCTTTGGAATATGTGCACAAGGATCAACAACTGGAAGAATTTTGGAGTCCAGTGCTCCAGTCCATTTGCGCCGACTCGGTGCGGGTGGATGGTGATGACATAAAGAACCTCGTATATTCCCTTATCTTTTCAGAAACTTATTCAAATTCAATTTACTCTTGTCTCTCTTTTGCCAGAGAAAATGCCCGGATGGTGAGGGACCAGTTGTCTGAAGAACTTTGGCTTGAGCTCAATAATATTTACTTAACCTTTCAAAAACAAGAGGCACAGGATCTTTACAACCAGGGATCGGATTTACTTCTAGACAAAGTTACGAGGTTTTCTCAGGTTTTTCAGGGACTTGCAGATGCTACGGTTCCACATGGGGATGGGTGGCGGTTTTTAACTTTAGGCAAGTACTTGGAGCGGGCGGACCAAACCAGTCGCATGCTTGATACTTTAAACCTTAGGCCCAAAGAACCCAGCCGGGCGGATCTGATGTCTGTCCTGTGTTGTTGCATTGCATTGTCTGCATTTAGGCAGCAATTTCGCGGAAATCTTTCTTTGGAAAATGTGGCTAACTTTCTCTTTTTTTCGGAGGATTTCCCCCGGTCGATACGCTTTTGTATCCGGTCCATTGACCATATTTTACATGCGATTTCCGGAGTTCCTGCGGGCACCTTTTCCAATGAAGCAGAAAGATTAACAGGAAGCACGCTTGCCATGGTTAACTTTAGCGATTGGAACCAACTGAAAAGCAAAGGTTTCCACGAGTCCCTCGATGAATTACAGGGCACTCTTATCGAAATTGGGCAAAGTGTTTTTGAAACCTATGTGCTTTTGCCATCTGAAATTAAAAGCGTGGGGGAACGCGATTCCGCCCAATTTATCCAAGCCCAGCAACAACAGTGAGCCCGGTCCGGGTTTCCTTTTTGGAGTAGGCGACGATTCAGACATCTTTTTATGCGATTCTATTTGTTTCACCGAACCAGCTACCGCTATCCATCCTTGGTTACCGAGAGTTACAATGAGCTAAGGCTGCATCCCCTGACCAACGACTGGCAAAAGTGCATATCCTCGACCCTATCGATCCTTCCCATTTGTAAGCACAGAAGCTACTTGGATTTGAATGGCAACATCGTGCATTATTTCGAACTGCCTGAAGCACATCAAAGGTTGGTCATCGAAGCCCGCTCGGTTGTGGAAACAAGCTCGCGGGTGGATTTCCAGAATTTTCCCTACGGGGCCAAGCTTTCTACCCTGGCAAAAATGGAAGGTTTGCCAGAATGCCGGGATTATTTACAGACCTCGCCCTATGTTGAGATTAATCCAACTGTATGGAGAATGGCCGTCGATTTGCAGCAAGGCTCTACGGATGTCTTTCAGACGGCATATCGGGTTATGGAGTTTATTTATGAAAATTTTGAGTACTGTAAATCGACCACCACCGTCAATACACATGCGAATGAAGTCTTGGAGATCCGCAAGGGTGTGTGTCAGGATTTTGCCCATGCTGCTCTTGCATTATGTAGGTGTTTGGGTATCCCCGCTCGTTATGTGAGTGGTTACTTTTTTGATTCCACCCGAGACCAGAGGATGCGTGGTTCGGAAGCCTCTCATGCCTGGATAGAGGTGATGGTTAGTGGGCATGGGTGGTACGGACTGGATCCAACCAACAACCGCGTGGTTGATGATACCTATGTCATCCTCGGAACTGGTCGAGATTACAGGGATGTTGCCCCAGTTACCGGTTCTTATCGGGGGCCCATTCCCAGTGATTTTGATGTCACGGTAAGGGTGAAAAAGTCGGATGATTAAAAAGACAGGTGTAAGCTTCGGTTTGCTTTGGGTATAGCTTCAATCAGCTTACGGGTATACTCCATTTGTGGGTGGTTATAAATTTGATCGGCTGAGCCGTTTTCAATCACCCGCCCATTTTGCATCACCGCAATGTGCTCTGACATAAATTTCACCACGCTTAGGTCATGAGAAATAAACAAATAGGTCAGGCCCCTCGATGCCTGAAGAGATTTTAACAAATTCAGCACTTGTGCTTGCACGGAGACATCCATTGCACTTACGCATTCGTCACAGATAATAAGCTCGGGTTCCGTGGTTAGGGCACGGGCCACACAAATGCGCTGCCTTTGACCACCGGAAAATTCATGCGGGTAGCGGTGTAAATGTTCCTCCCCCAGCCCCACCTCTTGAAGAAGAGAGACTACTTTTTCCAGCCGGTCCTTCTTGGAGTCACCAATCTTGTGCACAACCATAGGCTCAATCAGGGTCTGTTCGATGGTTAACCTTGGGTTCAGGGATGCGTAGGGATCCTGAAAGATAATCTGCATGGATTTGCGCAAAGCATTGGTCTTTGCAAAGCTGGCAGAATCGATGGCTTTCCCTTTAAAAAGAACTTCTCCTTGGGATTTTTTTACTAAATTAAGAAGGGTCCGGCCCAGGGTGGTTTTTCCAGAACCAGACTCCCCCACCAACCCGAGGGTTGTTCCCTGTTCGATGCTAATGTCCACATGATCGACCGCCAAAAGGGGGGCATCATCGGTTTGAAATTCCACAACCAGTTGCCTGGTTTGAATCAGGGGGGTGGATGATACAGGGCGAGCCTGAATCGATTCAGATGGGAGGGGTGGGAGAGGGGTTTGTTTTTCACCCATAAAATCTTCCACGGTTGGGAGGTAATCCTTGGGGCTTTCCAGGGTGGGTCGGCAGGCAATTAAAGCCTTAACATAAGGGTGTTGAGGGTTGCGGAAAATAGATTTTGTTTCATTTTCCTCCACCACTTTGCCTCGATACATGACCACCACCCGATCAGCAAGTTCCGCAACCAGCCCCAAATCATGGCTTACAAAAAGAACACCCACTTGTAGGTCGATACAAAGCTCTTTGATTATAGCCAGCACCTTTGCCTGAACGGTTACATCCAGGGCGGTGGTTGGTTCATCTGCAAGAAGGAGGTTGGGTTGCGTGATCAAAGCCATTGCGATCATGGCTCGTTGGCGCATACCTCCAGAAAATTCGTGGGGATAGGAACGGGGAAATTTTTGGACATGAGCCACCCCGACTTTCCCGAGCATTTCCAGAGCTTTTTCTTTGGCCACATCCGGGGAACAGATCTTGTGAATGATAAGGGGTTCTGCCACCTGGTCCACAACAGGCAGGTAGGGATTGAGCGAGCTCATTGGATCCTGAAATATCATTGATATCTCTTTCCCTCTTATTTGCTGCATAGTGCGCTCTTTTTGAGAGAGTAAATCCTTGCCCGACCAATCGATCCGCCCGGGGCCAAACCGGGCAGGAGGGGATGGGAGGAGCTGAAGAATTGAATTGCAGGTTACGGATTTACCAGAACCTGATTCTCCAACAAGCCCCACCACTTGACCGGGTTTAATCGATAGGTCAATTCCATCTACTGCTCGTACCATTCCCTCCCGGCTGGCAAAGCCTACATGCAAGTTATCGATGGTAAGATCTGCCATAAATCAGCCTTTGGTATGTTTTGGATCGAGTGCATCGCGCAACCCGTCCCCCAGGAAATTGAGGGCGAAAAGGGTTAGGCAAAAGAGGGAACCAGGGAATAACAAAAGCCAAGGGGCCGCATCCATTTTTTCGGCACCTTCCTGAATTAAGCTGCCCCACGAACTCATGGGTGCCTGTACCCCGAGTCCCAGAAAACTCAGGGCGGCCTCGAGTAACATAACTGCGGGCACAGTGAGGGTGGCATAGATGATGATTGGACCAATCAAATTGGGAAGCAGGTGATGAAAGAGAATCCGCCCGTGGGAGTAGCCCAATGCACGGGCCGCTTCGATGAATTCAGCTTTTTTTAAGGTGATTGTTTGGGCCCGGGTGATCCGGGCCATGGTCAGCCATTCGACTGCTCCAATCGCAAGAAACAACAACAAGAAATTACGCCCAAACAAAACCATCAGTAAAATCACAAAAATGATAAAGGGAAGGGAGTAGAGGACATCTACGAAGCGCATCATCCAGGCATCTATTTTGCCTCCCGCATATCCTGAGGCCATGCCGTAAGTCACCCCGATTATAAGGGACACAAGAGTGGCCAATAAACCGACCATTAATGAAATTCTTCCCCCATAGGTAGTTCGTGCAAAAAGATCCCGACCCAGACTATCTGTGCCCAGGGGATGATCGATGCTCGGTGCCTGAAAAACCTTATCGAGGTTTTGCTGGTCAAAAGAATGGGAACTAAGCAAAGGCCCAAAAAGACAAAGCATAGAAATAAAGAAAAGCATGATGAGGCTGGCGATAGCCATTTTATTGGCAACGAGACGGGACCATGCATCTTTGCTTAGCGATGAGGAGCGATGAGTACTCATTTGCTTTGCCTAGACTTTGGATCGATCCACGCCTGCACAAGATCGACCAGAAGGTTTAAGAAAATAATTAAAGTGGCGTAAAATAGAACTGTTCCAAGCACCATGGTGTAATCTCTATTGAAAGCGGCAGTCACAAAGAACTTTCCCAGCCCAGGAATAAAAAAAATGCTTTCAATCACAAAGGACCCACTAATCAAGCCGGCAAAAGCGGGCCCCAAAAAAGTTATCACCGGCAAAAGCCCACCCTGAGCTGCATGTTTGCTAAGTATGCGCCAAGATGAAGCTCCTTTAGCTTTGGCAGTTTTGATATATTCCTGTTGCAGGGTTTCGAGCATGCCTGCTCGGGTTAACCGAGCAATGTAGGCAGCGTAAAAGAGCCCGAGAGTGAGGGAGGGGAGGAACCAGTCGGTCGGTCCATACCAACCGAGGGGAGGGAATAAGCCAAGTTGGGTGGAGAGTGCATAAATTAAAAAAGGGCCCAGTACAAAAGTGGGTAAGCATATTCCTGCCATCGATAAGCTCATCGGTAGGTAATCCATCCAGGAATTTCTTTTAAGTGCTGCTAGCATTCCCGTGGGTATACCCAAGAGCAAGGCGATCATCAGTGACAGGGCACCGAGGGTTAACGAGACAGGGAATGCGGTGGCAATTAATTCGGATACCTCCCATTCTGGATATTTAAAAGACGGACCCAAGTCCCCTTGTAGCAGGTTTTTTAGGTACAACAGGTATTGATGGAACAAGGGCTGATCCAGACCGAAGTGACTTTCCAATTTAATTTTTATTTCCTCCGGAATGGCTTTTTCTGAATCAAAGGGGCCACCGGGGGCAAACCTGGTCATAAAAAATGTAACTGTAGCAATCACCCAAAGTGTGGGTATTGCCTGGAGCAACCGGGAGAAAATGAGTTTTGTCACGGAGATTCCTCCCGGCTCAAGTAGACATATTTGTATGGATGATGGTCGAGCAAGGTTGGGTGCCATCCACGAACGGTCGGGTGGCGCAGGGTAAGGTGAACATAAAAATAAAGCGGAAGAATCGGAACTTCCTCAGCGAGGAGGTCTTCGCAGGTTTGAAAGTACTTCCATCGATCCGATACCACATCCGTTTTTTGGGCATTTTCTAGAGCTTGATCATAATGCTTGTTTGTCCAACCAGTCATATTCAACCCTTCTTCGGATCGCCACATATGAAGAAAAGTATTGGGGTCGACATAATCCCCAATCCAACCAGCCCTGGCCAAAGTGAAGTCACCCTTGGCAATGGTGGAAAGGAATACCTTCCACTCCATATTAAGCAAGCGAATCTCGACCCCAAGCACTTCATTCCACATACCGTGGAGTGCTTCGGCCACTTTTTTGTGACCCTCGGATGTGTTGTATGTCAGTTCAATGGGGGGGAGCTTCGTTAATCCTTTTTCTTGCAGATAGGAACCAAGCAGGGCTCGGGCAGTTTCTGGATCATGTTGAAACTTGGGTGCGGGACTAAAACCCCCGGTTCCCGGCGGAGTGAAACTGGTTGCGGGTGTCTGCCCGCCTTTCAAGACTTTATCGACCAGCCTTTGCCGGTCGATTGCGAGAGAAAAAGCCTGCCGTACCCTTTGGTCATCAAATGGCGGAGCCTGGTGATTAAAACGATAAAAGTAGGTTCCAAGATAGGGTTCAAAATGAAGTTCTTTGGGGTACTTTTCCTTGAGGAAATCGATCCGGTCTGCCGATACACTTTGCGTGAGGTGGAGGAAACCACTTCGGTAGGCCCTTTCCTCTGTAAAAACAGCTTCTATGGGATAGAAACGGATCCCCTGTAGACGCACAGTTTTTTGATCCCAGTAGTTTTTGCTTCTCCTGACTTCAATGACTGAGTTTATTTGGTGGTCGAAAAGACGGAAAGGCCCATTACCAACAAAATTTCCGGGCTTGGTCCATGAGGTCCCGATCTTAGCAAACGCGCCAAATTTATCGATGGTCGGTGGATGTACAGGAAACCAAGAATAATGATTGAGAAGTTGAAGAAAATAGGGAAGCGGGTGTTCAAGGGTCAATTGAAGGGTGGATGGGTCAATCGCTTTGGCTCCCACCTTTGCCTCTTCCCAAGATTTTTTTCCCTGGTGGTAGTGGGACGCATTTTTAAGGGGATACAGCATCGAGGCATACTTTGCCCCAAATTCAGGGTTTAAAATGCGCCGGAAGGAATAGATGAAATCTTGGGCAGTCACTTTGTCGCCATTGCTCCATCGGGCGTCTTCCCTGAGCTGAAAAGTATATACGGTCCCGTCCTTGGAAATGTTCCACGATTTAGCCACTCCCGGGATGGGCTGAAGAGTTTTAGGATCTTCGGATACGAGACCTTCCAGAAGGGCGGTTAACACATTGTGAGCGGCCACGCTCGTGGCTAAATGCGGATCAAGGTGTTGAGGTTCTGCTCCCAGCCCAAAATGAAGAACCTGTGTATCTAGAGCTGTTTCCACATTTGAGGGTTGAGAACAGCTAGCAAACCAACAGACCACAAAAGCAAGGTGAGCCTTGGTCAGCCAATTTCGGTATCGTAGAAAAGGGTGCATGTGCGAAGAAATGAGAATAGGGAATAGCCAGAGAACTATGGCAAGCAAAAGGATCGAGAAAAGGAAGAATGAACCCAAAAATCTTCCGCATGTATTAATCTTGGGGATGAGCCAGAAATCGTCTCCTTAATGCAGTCATGGAATACAAGAAAAGGCTTGCGACAGTTATCCCGTCTGTCTTTTATCCAAATCATACCCTTAATCCCTTGATGTTTTCTATGTTCAAGCAACTGGTTTCTTCCATATTACCCTTACTCATTTTAGCCCAAAATATTTACGGCCAAAACCCTGCTGAAATGCCGATGAGGCAGGTAATGAGCGAAGCACAAGAGCTCATCGGTGCGGGAGACTATGCCACTGCTGCTCCTTACTTGGACCAGTTGGAAATCCGTTTTGCAGGTGAAGGAAATCCTGAGGTGGAGAAGATTCTGGAGCAATTCGGTTTTGTCCGTGGGGTAGGTTATGTTCAAAACTTTGGTAAAACCGGGGATATGTCCAACATGCAAAAAGCCGCCGATGCCTTTGCCAAATTTGTCGAAAAGTATCCTGAAAATGCAAATGCAGTTTCTGCGATGCAGCAAAGAACCACTTGTTTGCGTGCCCTGCAAAAATGGGACGAAGCTGCAGAGGTGATCGAAGAATTATTGGACGAGGATAAACCTTTTAAGAAGAAAATTCTTAAGAGAAGCGAACTGATGAACCTTTATTATGGAAGAGCTCAATGTTATCACATCAAACAAAATTGGCGGATGGGAGAAAATGCATTCAATGAGCTCCTCAAATTTGCCGATCTTGCCAAAGATGAAGACCGTGCGGCTTATGCAGTTTCCTGCATGGTAGAAATGTTTGTTCAGGAAAAGAGAGTTGATGAGATCTTCCCTCTTTTGCCGAGGTTATCCGGAGATACACCAGCACGGTTTGATCTGCGTTTAAATGTCAACCTGATGCAGGGAGCCGAGTTGTTGAAAGAGAAAGACAGACATGTTGAAGCCTCTTTGCTTTTTGCCCTGACAATGACTACGGAAGAGATTGTCACATTTTACACAGCCAGGGAAAAACAAATCTCCCTCGACATAGACCAAATCCAATCCTTCATTGATGCTCAGGGCAGAAGACTCCCTGCCCAACGGGTAACTTCGTTGAAAAATCGAATCAATGACTTGGCCATGAAGGCGACAAGTGCCCGGAGTCACTTGAAGTTAGCCAAGGATACGCCCTCTTTTACCACCGTTTTGCGTTGGAGGAAGGCGGATAACTTCCAAGCCTGTATGCGGGAGTGGGAATCTTTTTGGGCGTTTTACTGGCTCTACAAAGATTTCCCAAACCACGAAATGGTTGAAAACTTTATTTATGCTGCGTTTGCTTCCGCCAACAAAGTCAAATACCGAGAAAAATCAATCGAACTGGGAGAGGAGTATTTAGCCAACAAGGAACTGATTAAATTCAGGCCGGATGTTACTTTTATCATGGCCAATGCTTACCGGAAGGAGGCAGTGACCCAAATGTCCATTGTTGAGCAACTGCAATCTTCACTGGCCACGGTAGACAAAGAAAAGGCGGCAGCGGCCAAAGCGAAAGCGGATGAATACCAATCCCGGTTTTTTGAACTTTGCGACGACTTCCTCGAAGTTATGCCTGAGCACAAGTATTCAAGAGAATTTATCGGGATGATGGGGGCAGAATTTTTTAAGCGCCAGGAATTTGACAAATTATTGAGAAAATTTGCCGGTTATGAAAATGGCTCTTTCAATCCATCTGCTGGCTATGCCAATAAAAAGGAACTCCAAGGAACCGATGCAATGGGGCGAATCAATTACATGAGCGGACTGGCTTTCCTCGCCAGCGGAAATTACGATGCGGCAAAGCCGTTCCTTGGAGCAGTGGTTGGGGTGAGTGTCGATGGATTGCCCCTTGATGAAGCAGCCGTATCTGAGAATTGATTATGAATATTTTCTCTGAAGCAAAAGGATATCAAATGGTGGTTCTGTTTTTACGAGTTACTGTCTTCTCTTTGGTTATTGGTGTTTTGACCGGATGCGGGGGAGATGAACCTGCAGCTGGTGAAGAAGGCAGCTCTCCGGAGTCAGATGGATCTTCCGTTGCAACTGAACAAACCGAAGTAGAGTTGGACGATTCTTTGGAGCCAGAACCTTTTGAGGTGGAAGAAGAATCTGAACCCGTGGAAGCGCCCGATCCAAACGGGGTTTTTCTGCCTATGTATGAGGACAAGGATGGGAAGATGGAGTTGGTGAAGCTAAACAACCATCCGGTATACTCAAACGGAAAAGGGTACTTCCTTTGGACGAATGGTTCGCTTTGGAAAATTACCACCAAGGCGGGGTCTGGCCGAACGATTGCATCTGCAGGTGAAGAGATTGTGGGATCCTGGCCCGAGGGTGCAAGTGCACGATTTTCCCCAGATGAGGAATATGCTAAGCAGGCGATGTTCCGACTCGCGGTTGCGTTTCAGGGCTCTCAGGATAACGAAAATGCAATTCGTTTGTTTCAGCAATTTGTAACCTTATTTCCGGAAGATAAACTTGTTGCAGAGGTTTACCTCAGTATGGGGGATCTGGCAACAAGCGGGCTTGGTCCAGACACTCAGCCAAGTATAAAACAAATCCGGCAAGCCCGGTCCAGCTATTCAATGGTACGTGAAAAGACTCAGGAGATCGGTCTAATATCAGACGCAACCGCTAATGAGGGAGGGCTTCTTGAAAGGGTGGGGGAGAACCCGGAGGGCTTAGTGAATCATTTTATGAGTTTTGATAAGGACGCAGATAAATGCGTCGGAAAAAGTGAGTTTAGTGCCGCCCAAAATGATTTCGGCGAATCTTTTCCATTCGATTTTGAGAGTCATGATATCAATGGTGACGAGAAATTGCAGTTTGAAGAGCTTTATGAAATCTCATCCTATTCCTGTTACAAGGCATTGGAGGTTCTTTACACCGATTACATTCAAAAATTTGGCTCTCAGGATGGTGCTCAATTGGCTAAAGCAACCGAAAAAATTGGATTTGCTAAGGAAAAACTCGGACAACCATCTGCGATGTTGCAATTGTATTTCGAAGACATTCGAAAATTTGGAAATGACCCAAATAATTTAGGCGTGGATGACATTCTCAAAAAATATTGCGAAAAATATCAGTATTATGAAGACCGCTTTGGGCAGACCTTAGAAATATTGGAAAAACTGCAAAACCCATCCGATGTAGCTTCCTTTTCATACACAGATCGCAAGGGAATCGAACAGCAGGTTTCTGGAACTATCGAGGAAATTATTTTGGATCGTGGAAAAAGCTTATCCTATCTTTCCTCTCAATACAAAGATATGGATCCCAAAATTTACGAAGAAATCGTAAAGTACAGGGGTGGGGTATTCAATAACCCTGCCCATATCGAAAAATTTAAAGGATACCTCAAAAAATACCAGACCCTGCAAGCTGGATTCCCTAAAGAGTTGTCTCCCGCCAAGGCATTTGCATCGATGCTGCAAGACGCGGAGTCTTCTGGCCAAAAAACGTTGGAACTACGCATGAGAGCAAACTTGGACCGAATTGGCTCAAGAATAGGCTCTGGCTACAACCCGCAAACCAATGAATTTCCTGCAGCGAGTCCCAGTGTGCTCGTTTGGATGGCCAATAAAATGCTCGGCCAAAACTCTCTTAATGATGCATTAGCTGCTATGGAGCGCCTGACACAGGTCTACCCAAATGCAGAGGGTGAACTTTTGTTTTCGGCCAACTACATCGTTGGCCAAGTGCATGACAAAAACAAAGACTACACTGAGGCTGCCAGTAGTTACGACGCAGCGATTACCAATGCCCCTTGGCACGCAATGTCCAATGACGCAAGACTCCGCAAGGGTTATGCTCTTTATGAAATCGCTAAATCTGATAAGGACCAGGAGAAATTCTTGCTTGCTCAAGCGACCTTTGGGGAGGCACGTGACAGTGATGAAAGCTCCATGGAGCTTAAAGGGGAGTGTTCGTACATGATGGGAGAGTGCCTCAAGGAAATCCGTGATTATGCAGGGGCGTCCCGACATTTTGACGACACGACATCTCGGTATGCATCTTCGGGAAAGTGGGCGGAAAAGGCATTTGACCAGGCAATCTACTGCTATGAAAAAATTGGCAGGCCCGAACAAATCGATCGTCTTGAAAAACGCCGGGATGACTGGCTGAGGAGGTACCAATGAAACCAAGCACACAACCCTTCCTGAAGTGGATCCTTTGGGCATTTCTATTCTGTATACCTGCCTTCGGTTATTCGGAGGATTATTTTAAAAAGTATGCCGGTAAAATCGCCGTTAAAGTTCATTATTTAAAATCTGCGTCGACCAAGCCGATGAACCTGCTTGGTATTGATGCGGCAAGGGGTATTGTCTATGCAGAGATGGAGGGTGCGGGCCGTTTGGAATTAGAACTCCGACAACTGCAAAGGCAGAATATCGAAAAGTTCGAGTTTAGTTGGTCGAGGAACGGCAAAACTTACCTCAATTATCTTGCCAATGAACAGTATGACCCCCGGGTGCTCACTGCCCTGCGCCCTGAAGTTTACAAAGTAATGTTGTTTTTGGATATGCCTTTTCAATACCTTGCGATCCACGACGACTGCCTGACTTACATCAAAGGTCTTCTCGGAATGGAGCAATACAATGAAGCCTTTTACATTTTGTCCCGTCTCAACCTAGCACGCCTGGATGAATATGGATACCGTGATTTCTCGGAAGCTGCTCTTGAACTTTGTGGAAAGATGATTGCAGCGAACCCTGACTCCGGCAAAGCATCCCTTGCTCTGTTGAAGCGTATTTCCATACGGGATAACAGTGGGGACCATGCTTCCTACCTTAGGCTCGCAGATTCTCTCAGAACTCAAGGGCTGTACACGGAGGCGATAGGTGAGTATGCACGGCTTGGTCCGATCGTAGCCAAAGACCCAAACAGTCGCTTCAATAAAATTTTGGAAATCTGGCCGGTCTATTGTTATGTCAAGTTATACGAAATCTACGCACCCGCTGCAGCAAAAGACAAACGATATGCCTCGGCTGCTAGCAAAATGTTTAACTCCGCTGTGCAAGGGCTGAAAAAACTGGATGAGAACCCACCTGCTCGTAACACCAATGAATATTCCCTGTACAAACTTTTGCGTTCTTTAATCCGGGTACAATACGCCAGGCAGTATGAAGCGAGAGGGGATGAGTTTCGGTCATCTGAGTACTACCGTCAATCTGTGTTGGAAGTTACTGAAGGTATCGTCAATGCCCGTATCGGTTTGGATTGGTTGCCTGAGTCCTTACTGATGGCAGGTGATGCTTATGAAAAACTTGATCTGCATGAAGCAGCCAAAAATGTTTACAACCAGGTAAAAGTTTTCTTTCCCAAAACCAAATGGGAGAAGATGAGTACGGACCGATTGGCCAAACTTCCCAAAACCTGACAAATAAATCCTCATTGACCTACACCGATATTATTACTTTTGTAATCTCTAAAACGCAAAGCACAGCTCTATGAAAATTCGTTCCTTACGCACACTTGTCTATCTAACCTTACTCTATGCCACACTTTCGCCCAACATGTTGGTCAACCAAGCGATGGCACAAGACAGCAACCTTTTCGTTGCTGCATGGGAAAACTTGGGTGCCACTTTCTTTATTGTCTTTTTACTGCTCATCATAGCGGGAATTACCCTGATCATTTTCAACTCGATTGCGGTGAGAAGGAAAGCGTTTATCAAAGATGATGTGATCAACCCGATCATGGATGCGGTCAAAGGGTTGGACATCGAAGGAGCAAAATCCCTTTGTGATCAATACAAATTACCTGTTACTTCCATTCTTAAGGGTGGGCTTGAAAGAATTCAGGACGATGAGTTGGATATTGAAGCAATCGAAAAAGGATTGGATGAAAATGCGGCCATGCACATGTCGAAACCTTTCACCTGGATTAATATGTTAAATACAGTCGGCTCGATTGCTCCAATGATTGGACTGCTGGGAACAGTGGTTGGTATGATTGGTGCATTTGCGGTTCTCACCAGTGCAGGCATGGGTGGAGAAGCCAGCAAGCAAATGGCCGGTAATATTGGTAGTGCTCTTTGGACAACCGCTGCCGGTCTGGTGGTGGCGAT
>JAYOTQ010000041.1:0-15223 GCA_038150505.1 Opitutales bacterium
AGCCAAGAATTTAATTCAACCGGTTTTTCTGGCGGTGCTCATCGTATTCTCCATGGGGATTATAATTTTGTAGATCCTGGAGCCTATGCTGAAGATGGGAATTCTTACTTTAGCACCAATGATGGATACAAGGACTTGGATGGTGATGGAATTGGTGAAACCTACGCTATTCGTAGGGTTGACGAACGTAGTCATATGACTGATTGTAATGATCAAGTTGGTGATCCAGATGATGATATTGGGGTGATCTTCGCCTACAGCGTCTTAGAAAAAGTAGAAAATCCAACTCACTATTTTCAAAACCTCTTAGCAGATAATACATTTGGTTTGGACACTAGGAATCTAACCGATGTAAACGGTAGCTTTCCACCTGAAGACCAAAATAACACCCTTGCTTTATCCGCAGTAAAAGTGCCAGATGTTGAAGGAGAAAGTTACAATTTTGATAGCAATAAGCCTCAGCGAATTAATATGGATGTAATGAAAATTACTATTGAATATCGAGTTCGAGACGGCTGGGATAATTTTTCAGATATTAAAGAACGTGTTGTTTATATCTATGAAAGCCGACAGTTTCCCAATTTTGCTTTCTATGCTACTCCTTTAACTGAGGGTGATGGAACTGAGTTTGAGCATTATTATGATGATGGTACTGGTCGTCCATTCCTCAATGATACACGTAAGGACACAGATCGAGATGGGGTGAGTGATTATTGGGAAAAAGTCTTCGGCTCTGATCCTCTTGATAAGGATGATATCCCAAAGGATGAAAACGGGAACTCTTTAGACCTCAGTGATCCTGGCCTCTACACGGGAAATTCTATTAATTTCAATCCTGCTAATCCTTAGTAAAGGCTCAGTTATCTGGTTCCTTAAATCTGTGCCAGAATTGTAAGTTTGTTTCGGAGTCTCCTCGACAAAATACCCAAGTTTGTCCTATATAAAACCATATGTCCCCATAGTTTAACGGATAAAACAGTGGTTTCCTAAACCGTAGATCGAGGTTCGATTCCTCGTGGGGACGCCAGCTTTAAAACCTTGAGATTTTTACAGTCTTTATAGTTTTCATTCGAAAGATTATTGAAAAACTTTAAGGTTCAGGTTGTGGATAGTTGGGTAAATATAATCTTCGCGGTGCTCCCGCCATTTCTGCTTCTTTTCATTGGAAGTATTGCAAGAAAGATGGACTGGTTGGGCAAGGAAACCGATCGTACCTTATCCCGCTTTATTGTCTGCGTGCTCTATCCATGCTTCATTGTATACCATGTTTTAGGAGCTCATACACCAGTTACTTCGAATGAAGCTTGGCTAGCAGCCCTCTTTGGTTTTTTTGCGATTGTTCTTGGATTTCTTATCGCCCGTTTAATCAGTGCAATTTGTAAGGTTGAGCCAAAGGCAAGGCCAGCATTCTGCTTTTGCTCAGGAATATTTAATTATGGTTTTTTTGCGATCCCTGTGGCCTCACTCTTTTTTGGAAGTGATTTGGTTGTAAAAATTATTCTTTTTAACCTCGGGGTAGAGGTGGCTATCTGGACGGTTGGGATATTGATGTTAACCTCTTCGAAACTGGAAATTCGAAAAATTATGAACCCACCTGCGTTATCGGTATTGTTTGCTTTGGTTTTGCAGTATCTGGGTGGAAAAGAGCTAGTGCCTCAATTTGCATGGGAAGTATTATCGATGATTGGCAACTGCTCGATACCAATGGCATTGATGATCATAGGGGCAAGTTTTTACGACTTATTAAAAGGGTATCGTCCATCACCAAAATATCGGGTGGAAGTAGGAGCCTTGCTTACCAGGGCACTCATTGTGCCCACACTTTTTATTGTTTATGCAATGTATGGATGGATTCCCGAGGGCATCTCCTGGATGAGCGAGGTGCTGGTTGTTCAGGCAGCTATGCCTGCCGGAGTATTTGCACTGGTGGTGGTAAAGAATTACGGAGAAGACACCGAAACTGGATTGCGCTCCATCATGGCCACCATGTTGGTTAGTCTTGTAACTATTCCCACATGGTTGTGGGTAGGAATGAAGTTACTAACCTCTGAGCAGTAGCAAAGCTCTAGGAAGAGGGTGCGTCTTCGTACCTAGACTTCGAATCTAAGGTTTCGAAAATATTGGAGACTTTTTTGCGAAGTTTATTGTATTCCTCCGCATAGATCAGGGAGACGAGGTAGTGCTTAAATTCCTTTCTGTCCCGGATAATCTTGAGGTCAAGCTCTTCCATTTCCTGGGCGAACTTGATGTGCATTTTATCAATTTCACCATCGAACTTTTTAAATTCTCGATCGATGTGTTGTTTCGCACGGGAAATGGCCCCCAGCAGTTGTTGGCTGTTTCGACAATCCTTGCTGGTGAAATCATGAAAAGAGATAATTCCCGAGGCTAGAGCCGCGGCAAATGCTGTAACTTCGATCTCGCCCTTATTGCTTTCTTTTACCGCCCAGCCTTCAATTGCTTTGAGCAAACGACTGATGCAAGCACGAGCTTCCTCGGAGTCGGATATTTGTACATCTTCGTCGTCAGACATGGTAATTCTTAATATATCAGAGTGAGGGGTAAAAAGAAAATAATTAGGTAATTTTGTCTTTCTTGCTAAAATTTAAGCTTTAGGCAAGCTTTTGAGGTAATAATTTAAATCTTTTTTTACCAAGCCACTTAAGAGTAGTAAGCCAAGAATATTAGGAAAAGCCATTCCTAAAATCATCAGGTCAGAGAAATCCAGTATGTTGGTGGCAGTTATGATCGAGCCCAAAAATGTAAAGATGAGAAAGAGGACTTTATAAAAAAGAGAGGATCCATCACCAAACAGGTATACCCAGCACCTTTCGCCATAATAAGACCAGGATATCATCGTAGAAAAAGCAAAAAGGAAAACAGCCACCGCCAAAACATAAGGAAACCATGGAATTACTCCTCCCATCGCAGCCGAAGTAAGGGCCCCCCCTTGGTTGTTGGCAATCAAATCGCTATTTGCTGGATCGAGGTAGGCTCCAGTGATGATGATGACCAGGGCGGTCATGGTACATACCACAATCGTATCAATAAAAGGTTCGAGCAGAGCAACCACCCCTTCTTCAACCGGATTTTTTACTTTTGCAGCGGAGTGTGCAATCGCTGCAGAACCAATACCAGCTTCATTTGAGAAAACGGCTCGTTTGACCCCGATGATTAAGACTCCAAGAAAGCCACCAAATGCGGCATCTGGAGAAAATGCCTGTTCAAGAATCAAGGTTATAGCTGCTGGAATTGCCCCGATATGAGTGCCCAGTATGAAAAGGCAGGCAAGCAAATAGATGCCACACATGGTAGGTACAATTAAGGATGCAACCTTGGCGATACTTTGGATCCCTCCAACTATCACCAGTCCCACAAGTATGGCCATCAGTAAGCCGTACGCCCAGGAATATTCCGAGAGGAAAGGGACCACGGTTTTAATCATATCCAGGGATTGAACGACCTGAAAGGAATTTCCCCCACCAAGCGATCCACCAATGCATAGAATACAGAAAAGTCCGGCAAGAAGGCCTCCTAGGTGCTTAAGTTTTTTTTCCTTAAGCCCTTCCGAAAGGTAATGCATGGCTCCCCCCATAATTCTGCCATCTTTACGGACCTTACGGTATTTTTGCCCGAGGGTACATTCGGTGAATTTAGAGGACATTCCCAGGAAGCCCACGAGAATCATCCAAAAGGTCGCACCAGGACCACCCGTGCCAATGGCAATGGCTACTCCAGCAATATTCCCCAACCCAACCGTTGCAGAGAGGGCAGTGGTAAGTGCCTGAAAGTGGCTCACCTCCCCAACTTGCTTAGGATCGTCGTATTTCCCTCGTACCAAATCGATCGCATGTTTGAATAACCGTATGTTTACAAAGCGCATCTTAATGGTGAAAAAAACGGCACCACCAAGCAACCATGCGACAACCAAAGGCATTTCTATTCCAGGAATAGGCCAAAACAAAAGGGCGGCAAGTGGGGCGACGATATACTCGCCAAAAAATAAATCCATCGTCTTTTCCCAGCCTGGAGCATGATCGGTTTCCGAACCGAAGGCAAAACAGGGGAGACATAAAAGCAAGGAAGTGGTACTGAATTTCTTCATAGGGAAATGGTTTTTGGTTTTCTACTGCATTAGATTGAGAATTCACTTCCCCTAGGGCAAGGGTTAAGCTAGCAAGTGTATAGTCGTGGCAAAAACAATCATCATTTATATGGCTCGGGAGTGGCTTACCTGGTTTGGGGGGTGTTTATTGTTTTTGGTTGGTACGATTTTTTTATTTTCTTTGGTCGAAGATATTGGGCAAGTCTTTCCGCGGGGTAGCAGTTACTGGTACCAAGACTTGTGGTATTGGCTTATTAGCTACCTGCCATGGTTGCTGCCAATTTGTTGCCTGGGTGCCAGTTTGTTTTCTCTCTCTTTCGCCAGAAAAAGAGGGGAGTGGATGGCGATGCTAGCCAATGGGATCTCTCCCTGGCAGTCTTTTGCGGTGATTGCAGTATTGGGCTTTGCTATTGGTGTGGGCAGTGATTTGCTAATGGATTCTCACGCTTCCAGAAACATGGGGCTAAGCGATGCAAAAGTGAGGAGCCTGAAGATGCAGGTAGGTTCAGACCGTCTTTGGTATTTTCGGTCATTTGACCCAGCCACTCTCACGGGCAGTGATCTACAATTATTTTGTTATGGGGAGCAGGGAGAGGATGTGATGAGAATTCGGGCGAACAAGGCGGTTTGGTCTAAAGGTGCCGGGTGGTCTTTTTATGATGGTCGTTTTCTTGGGTTTTACTCATCTCGTGGTCTCCCTGTGATTGACCAGGGAAGCACTACGGTTTCATGGGAAAAAACAGACAGCAATGAGAAGGACCATCCTTTATACGACACAAAAAGTCCAGGAATGAATCGTTCATTCGATGAACTTTCAGGTCTGGATCTATTCGATGACCCCGCTCCCTACTTGTGGTTACAAAAAAGAGCCAAAGATATGAGCGTGCATGAAATTGACCGGTTGTTGGCTCGCTTTCCCAATCCACAGAGCCACGAGATGGTTCCATACCGGTTGCGAAAAGCACAGCTTTGGTGGAATGGTCCTGCCTGTATCGTCGCGTTGCTTATAGGATTGGGGATGGGGAGTGCTGGTGGTTCATCCTCTCCCGGAAAGCTTGCAGGTGTGTCCTTGGTGGGTGCTTTGCTTTTTTACTTGGTCCGGACACTTTCGGACACCTTGGGAGAGCAGCAACTTTTATCTCCCCTGCATTCGGCAAGCTTGCCTTATGTGCTCATTATTTTAGGCACCCTGCTCTTTATTAAGAGCAAGAAATAACAACCTGGGTGAACTCTTTAAGCGTCCACCTCGCGAAGTTGAATACTTTCCACCACTTTTCCATCGGCTAATACATTGGTGACGGTGACAATTTGATCCCCCGATTCGACACTTCCTTCTTCTTTCAATCGTTTGATCGCCGCTTGAATGGTTAGCTCGGGGTCTTCGGAAAAATCCATTAAAAAGGGTTCGATCCCCCAGATTAATCGTAACCTTCGATGCAATCCTGGAATATCAGTAAAAGCAAACAGGGGAGCACCGTTTGGACGAAGAGCACCCAGTTTTGCGGCCAAGTCGCCACTGCGGGTAAAGACCAGCACAGCAGTATTTCCCATGCGCAAGGCAAGCAAGGCAGCAGATCGGAGCATTTTTGCTTTTGGGCGAAAAAGACGCAGGCTTTCTGACAGGACCGGTGGGAGTTCTTTTTCGATTCGGGAAGAAATTCGTTTGAGCATGCGTACACATTCCACTGGATATAATCCAGTGGTTGTTTCCCCGCTTAGCATAACACAGTCTGCTTCCTCATTGATTGCATTGGCCACATCACTGATTTCAGCTCTTGTCGGCACAGGCGATTCAATCATCGATTCCAAGAGATGGGTGGCCACAATCACGGGTTTCCCTTTTGCCAGGCAAATCCCCACTGATTTTCGTTGGATAATGGGAAGCTCTTCAAATGGACATTCAATACCCAGGTCGCCCCGGGCGATCATTAAGCCATCCGCAGCAGTCACAATTTCTTCTAAATTACTTACTCCCTGCTGGTCCTCAATTTTAGCGATCACATGAGCTGCACTTTTATGATCTTTTAGAAAGCTCTTAAACAAATCGATCGCATCTGCATTTCGTGTAAAGGAGAGAGCAAAAAAATCGTGTTCACACTCGATGCCAACCAAGGTATCGAGCCTGTCCTTCTCTGTAATGGAGGGTAGGTCTGTTTCGATCCCAGGCAGGTTGACATGCCGCCTGCTTTTAAGCTCAGCATCTTGGAGCACCCGGCAACGCACTTTTTCTGCCGAGATTTCAACCACGAGCAAGGGAATAAGGCCGTTATCAAGCAAAACATTATTTCCTGGGCTCAGGTGTTCGTGCAATTTGTCGTAATTAACTTCAATCTGCCAAATATCCCCATTTTTTGGGGGTTCTGGTTGAGCGGAAAAAACAAGGTCGATTAAATCTCCACGGATCAGGTTGATAGCGGACTGTAGGTATCCTGTACGTATTTCTGGACCTTTTACATCCATTAAAATTGCTGGATCACGGTTTAGCTTCTTACCAATTTTCCTAATCCTTTTTGAAATATCCCGTATCCAATCATGGGAGGCATGGGCCATATTTAAACGCATGACATCGACGCCTTCGGAGATCAATGACTCCAGCATTTGGTCCGATTCAGTGGCTGGACCGATTGTTGCTATAATTTTAGTTTGTCGTTCAGGAAGCCTCATACGCCTACAGCTTGTGCAGTAGCTGGATCGATTACATAAGTGGAAAATCTTTTACCTTGCCCAGATAACTTACTGAAATGTTCGCGCACGAGGTTCACATCATTGCAGTCCTGGCTTAGGTGCATCAGAAAAATTTCCCGCCAACATGCATTTTCCATCGATTCCAAAAGTTCAAAAGTTGTTTGGTTGGATAAGTGCCCATGCCGACCACGGATTCTTTGTTTCAAGCTCCAAGGTCTCTTTTCATCTTTTTCCAACATTTCTGTGCAGTGGTTGGCTTCGATCACTAAAATACTTGCCTGCCTGATTCGTTCTTTTACGAGTGTGGGTACAAAGCCAAGGTCGGTCACCCAAGCCAAACTGGAGGGAGGGTCAAATAAATCTCCTTTTCCCCACTCGAAATAAAAACCCACAGGGTCATAGGCATCGTGAGGAACGCTGAAGGGATGAATTTTGAATTCCTTGAATTTAAAAGGTTCTCCAGTATCGAACTGTTTCCAGTTCGGTCTTCTGGGAAGCTTGGGCTGAATTGCCTCGATGGTATCTCGGTTGGCAAAAATAGGAAGGTTCATGTAGCGGGAAAGTCCGCGAATTCCCGCACTGTGATCGTTGTGTTCATGGGTAAGAAAAACTGCATCCAGCTCTTCGATTTCCATCCCTTCCAAAGAAAGCAAAAACTTCAATTTTTTACCAGATAAGCCCGCATCTATTAAAATGTTGGATTCGGTCGTACGAAGGAGAGCTGAATTTCCCGAACTGCTTGATCCTAAAATTTTGAATTTCGTTTCCACCTTCTAAAGTTTTAGTAACCTCAAGATGATTCAATCAATCACAAAGTATTTTAAATCCTATTCGAATTACCAAAAATGACTGAATATTTTGATTGGGTGGACCGCCACGACCATCCCATTGGGGTTGCCTCAAGAGAGGATGCTCATCGCTTACAGCTTTTTCACCGGGCTGTTCATCTCTATGCCAAGGGAACGAATGGAGGAATCATTTTACAAAAAAGAAGTCTTTTAAAAGATGTCGAGCCCGGTCTTTGGACTGTCAGTTGTTCAGGACATGTAGACCATGAGGAGAGTTATGAGGAGGCCGCTAAGCGCGAGATGGTCGAAGAGCTTGGGGTCTCGATAGAGGATGACCAATTTCGCACTCTTTTACATTCTGATCCCTCTCCAGAGAACGGATATGAATTTGTCCGATCTTATGAGGTGCTGGGTACGATTGATCCCCAACCAGACCCAACCGAGATTTCTGATGTGTGCGAAATGGCCCTAACTGAATTGGATCAGTGGCTTATGGAAAAACCCCACCAGTTTGCCAGTTCTTTTCGAGCACTTTTCCCTTTGGCAAGAAAGAGATTCCTCGAAATTACATAAGGGACATTTGGTTCCCGTCTTTTCCCGATCCCTGGATCACCCCACTGGCTTCCCATCCTTTGGGTGTCAGAACTCTGCCCTGAGGGGTGCGCTTTAGGTAGCCTTCCTGAATGAGAAAGGGCTCGTGCACTTCCTCAAGCGTGTGCTCTTCCTCACTCACGGCAACTGCGACCGTACCAAGGCCAACTGGCCCCCCTTTATAATTTTCTGCAATTGTGGAAAGGACACGCTTATCCATCTCATCAAGGCCACGGTCATCAATTTCCAAAAGCTCGAGTGCGTTGGCAGCAATTTTCTTATTGATTGTACCATCGGAGCGTTGTTCTGCGTAGTCGCGGGTAAAATGGATTAGGTTGTTGGCTATTCTGGGTGTGCCACGGGCACGGGCAGCAATTTCTTCCGCACCAGCCTGGTCGATGGTACAGCCAAGGAGCTTGCAACTGCGCAATACAATCTTGGTCAGGTCTGCACGGTCATAATAATCCAACCTGGTTTGCAAAGTGAACCGACTGCGCATCGGAGCGGAGAGTAGGCCCACCCGGGTGGTTGCCCCGACTAAAGTAAACCTGGGTATTTCCAGCCTGACACTGCGGGCATTGGGTCCCTGATCGATCATGATATCGATCTTAAAATCCTCCATAGCAGAGTAGAGGTACTCTTCAACGGTTTTGGGAATCCGATGAATTTCATCGATAAAAAGAATATCTCCTTCCTGTAAATTAGTGAGCAGTCCGGCCAAATCGCCAGGTTTATCAATCACCGGCCCAGAAGTAATTCGCACATCTCTTTGCAGTTCGTGACCAATAATGTGAGCAAGCGTGGTTTTTCCCAGACCAGGAGGCCCGCACAACAATACATGCTTTAATGCCTCTTCCCGCTTGGCTGCTGCACCCACCATCACCCCTAAACGCTCAATCGTTTTCGGTTGTCCGGTGAAATCCTCAAAAGCGGGCGGGCGCAAGGCAGCTTCCACTTCAGTTGCCGGGCCTATGGAATCCTCAAAAAATTTTCGCCCCTTGGGAGGCTCGTCATTGATCTGATCAGACATCATTCGGTGGGTCGGCGAAAGGCATCGGGAAGGGAAGACTCTGGTAGCCGCTCAACCACTGCCCCAAGGTTTCTTAGTTTTTCATCCATAAGTTCATACCCTCTGTCCAAATGATATATTCGATGAACCCAAGTCTCTCCCTCTGCTGCTAATCCGGCAAGAATTAATGCAGCACTTGCACGAAGGTCCGATGCCATGACGGGTGCACCATTTAATTGTTTCCCTCCTTTTATAATAGCATTGGCACCTTCCAGGGATACCGATGCACCCATTCTGAGAAGTTCAGGAATGTGCATGAAACGGCTCGGATACACTCTTTCGGTCAAAATACTGAGCCCAGGAATGGTGCATGCCAATGCACATGCCTGTGCTTGTAAGTCTGTGGGGAAACCAGGGTAGGGCAGGGTAATGATTTCAAAAGGAGACAATCCATTTGAATGAACCCCTACCTTTATTTTCCCTTCGGATGAATTTTCCAAAACCACTCCAGATTCACGCATGACTTTGGAAAATGCACCAAGGTGGCTCGTATTAATGCCCTGCAATAGAATTTCACCCCGGGTAATGGCTGCTCCCATAATGTAGGTGGCTGCCTCAATCCGGTCGGGTATGACTTGGTGCACGCACCCATTCAAGCGTTCCACTCCTTCAATCGTAAGAAGGTGGGAACCGGCCCCCGAAATGTTCGCCCCCATTTTTTTGAGCATCGTACAAAGATCTACAATCTCTGGTTCGCATGCAGCACCATCCAAGGTCGTAGTTCCCGGAGTTAATACCGATGCCATGATAGCATTGGCAGTGCCGGTGACCGTGCTTCCGTGCCTTCCCCCAATGAACAGATTGCCTGCTTTCATGGCAGAACCATCAACCTCAACAATTCCTTGGTTCAAAGAGATTTCAGCACCCATCTCTTTAAGTGCGTGTAAGTGCAAATCTATGGGGCGGTGCCCGATCACACATCCACCGGGCATGGGAACTTTAGCCTGTTTGATTCTGGCCACCAGGGGGCCGAGCAGGCAAATAGAAGCCCGCATTTTTCTTACCAATTCGTAAGGTGGGTCAGGCTGGATACGCAGAGGGTGAATTTTCCAGCTGCTTGGTCCAATCTTAGAAATATCCGCACCTAGATGGCTGATTATTTCGGCCATAAACCGAATATCACTAAGATCGGGAACATTTTCCAATATGGTTTCCTGATCGCTCAGTAATGCAGCGGCAAATTGGGGCAATGCCGCATTTTTGGAACCACTTACCTGGACTTCGCCTGAAAGTCTGTTTCCTCCTTTTATCCTAAGTATTTCCATGCCCAAAAAGTAAGGATGAGGAAAAAAGGTCTAGCTGGGAAAAAGGAGCTTAACCAAAAAGTTTTCCTAAAAAGCCCTTCAATCCGCTCTGCTTTTTTGGGCTATTTTCTTGTTTTGGACGGGAAGAGGAGTTCTTGTGGTGAGGCTTTTTGGAATGAGCATCCGGCTGTTTTTCTTGGTTATGCCTTCTCTTTTTATGCCTTCTGTCTCCTTGGCTTGAAGAGCCTTTTGCATCCCCATCTTTTTCCTTGTGACCATCCCGGTTCTTTCTGGGATTGTTTCGGTCATTACGGTCATTGCGATCGTTACGGTCGTTTCGCCCTCTGGATCGAGGATTTCGTGATTTTGGCCGGTCATCTCTGCGACCACCCTGATCATTTCTACCCCTGGAATGCTCTCTTGTATTGGGGCTGGGTTTAGCGTTGCTTAGATCGTCGGTAAGAGTGGACAGGTTTTGGGTGTCAATTTCTCCCATCGGTGCAGCGGGGGCGGTTGAACCACTATTTTCTAATGGTTTTTCATTGGGTCTGTGCCAACGGGAACGAATTCTGGATTTCATATGATAGAACTAATTAGACTGTTATTATTAAGAACCGATTTGTAAAAATTCGGAAAGGAAAGGCACTTGAATTTTGCTTACACAGAGGCAAGAGCTAAGCCAATCCAAAGCAATCAAAACAACTACATCCAAGCAGATTGATCGACAAGGCAAAATAATTTGAGCACGGGCACGAAACCACTTGCAACCAAGTCCACTAAAGTTCTTAAAAGTCGGTAATGGATAAATTGGAAAATATTTTCGAGCTTCAAGATGTCTTAAACAGACGAATTGGGGTAAAGATGGACGAAATGAACGATGAGGACCGTGCGAAATGGATCCTCAACTATGTACGGGCTATGCAGCAGGAACTTGCAGAATTAACAGATTCGGTTCCATGGAAATGGTGGGCAAAATATCAGGATTTTGATAAACAAAATGCCAAGGTCGAGATTGTGGACCTTTTTCATTTCCTTATTTCCTTAGCACAGGTTATGGGCATGACGGCGGAAGATGTCCACGAGGCTTATCTCAAGAAAAACAAGGTAAACCACAACCGTCAGGAAAGCGGGTACTCAGAGAAGGACGAGGACGACTCTAGGCACATCTAAGTGCCGCAAGGTTTTACATCACCCGATGGTCAGGTGATGGAAGATCAAAGTTTACAAAGAAGCGAGCAGGGCAGCACAGCGCGATTTTTTGCGTGCAACCTTGTTGGCGTGAACCAATTTGCTTTTGTTTGCTTTGTCCAATGCAGAGATCAAGGATTTTGCGGCAAGAGCTGAGGCTTCTTTATCTTTGGACTCAACAGATTCTTGAAAAGCTTTGTCTAAAGTCTTGAGCCTGCTCGAAACCGAGCGATTTCTCAGGTAATTAGTCCTGTTTTTACGAATGTTCTTTAATGCTGACTTGGAATTGGCCATAGCGAATTAAAAAATTCTAATTTTCACTATTCGTCAACTTGAAACATTTCCATAAAGAGGATCCCGAGAAGCTGTAAGCCGGATTCTGTAATCATTAAAAAATTTTAACGATCGTCATTCATTTATCTATCCAACCCAAAGGTTGAATCCCTGCCGAAGCAGGGTGCGACGTACCCGAAACCATAGACGGGCAGCCCGGTTTCCTATTTCGTCTTGCATCGGATTGGGTTTACCATGCCCGTTCAATTGCTTGAACAGCGGTGGGCTCTTACCCCACCTTTTCACCCTTACCCCACAAGTGAGGCGGTTTGTTTTCTGTGGCACTGGCCGTGAACTTGTTTTGAAACAAGCCCCCCCTGCTTTCACAAGGAATCCTGCCCTTTGATGTCCGGACTTTCCTCTCACCAACCCAAGGGTTAGCAAGCGAATGACCGCTTCTCGGAAATGTAAAAAGTACTGAAATAAAAAGAGAAAAGAACAGGGGAAGGGTAAAGAAGGGTCCATCAGGTTTGAATCATCTTTCCACATACACAATCCTGCCACACTGGTCACATTGGGTAATCTTTTTCTCTACTAAAACGGATGAAACTACATCGTTTGAAACACGGAGGTGACAACCTGAGCATTTTTGGTCGGTGATCGGTGCCATGTAGGGCGGGCGGGACACAATTTTTTTCACCCGGTCATAAGTGGAAAGAAAAGTAGGGTCTACGCCCGTTCTGGTATCTTCTATTTCCTTTTTCAGTTCCTCCACTTCCACCTTTCTTTCCTCCCCGATGGATGCTCTTTTATTTCTCTGTTCTTCCATCTCTGCCACCCGTTGGGTAATTTTTCCCTGGGCAAGCTCAGCAGTTTCTCTGGCACCATCAATCTTTAATAATACTTCAATTTGCTCGTTTTCGCTTTCCTCAATTTTTTGCTGCAAAGTGGCGATTTCATTTTCTAAGGCTTGGTATTCCTCATTTTTTTTGACTTCTAATTGCCGGTTTCTTTGCTTGGCGATCAGATCATTCATCGAAAGGATTTCTTTTTCCAATGTGTTGTTTTGGGACTCCAAAGATTTCCACTCGGCAAGGGCAAGCTCGACAGATTGTTTCTCCACATCAATGTTCCGGTCCAACCGGGCAAGATCCTCGGGCAGTTCTTTCAGTTCTTCGATAAGTTTTTGGCAGCGTCTATCCCGGCTGTGTAACAGGAGTAAATTTTGGAAGTCGGGGTCTTGAAAAAGCATATGAATTATTGGGGGTAGGAGGATTGACTAGACTGATACCCCTATTACATGTCGCTGTATCAAAGAAAATACAAGAAATTAGGTGAAGTGCTTTACTTCATCGGTCAAGGGTGCAAAGTAAGGGCTTTACAAATTTTATGTCCCAAGAATCCAGCTCCACGAAAATTGTCGACCAAGCCGTTTTATTTTTCACCTTGGGTGAAGAAGAAAAAGCAGAGGAGCTCTTATTGGAACATTTGGCTAAATTTGATCAAGATTTGGATGCCTGGCGTGCTCTTTCAGAAGTTCGTCTGGCCAAAAAAGATTTCCCGGGAGCCGAAGAGGCTTGCCGAAAGGCATTATCCATAAATGAAGATGATTTAACATCAGTAGTCAGTCTTGCCAGAATTCTTGTCGCCCAGGGAGATAAGGAAGGAGCAGAAGAGGCATCTGCGAAAGCCCGTATTTTGGGATGGAAGGATGAACTTGCTCAGGATGGGGAGAATGAGTAATAACTATTTCAATTCAAAATGTCTTCCACGAATAAACAAAGTCTAGATTTCGAAAAGCCTCTCCTTGATTTGGAGAAACAATTGGATGAGCTTACGCAATCCTCATCCAACTCTGATTTGGATTTTTCAGATGAAATCCGGGCGATCGAAAAGAAAATCGAACTTACCAAAAGGCAGGTGTACTCCGATTTGAGCCCTTGGCAAAAGGTCCAGTTATCCCGTCATCCCAACCGTCCCTATTCGCCCGATTTAATCAAACGAGTGTTTACGGAATTTCAGGAACTTCATGGAGATCGCTTGTTTCGTGATGATAATGCACTAATTGGTGGGCCCGCTACCTTGGATGGCACCCCCGTCATGGTAATTGCCCAGCAGAAAGGGAGAAACACTCAGGAAAATTTAAAAAGAAATTTTGGTTGTCCCAATCCAGAAGGATATAGAAAAGCACTTCGCTTAATGAAGATGGCCGCCCGTTTTGAGCTCCCAATTATTTCGATTGTCGATACCCCTGGTGCATACCCAGGGATTGGTGCCGAGGAAAGACATGTGGCCGAAGCCATTGCGGTGAATCTTCGGGAAATGGCAGATTTTGAAGTTCCCATTATTGCACTTGTGATAGGCGAGGGTGGATCAGGTGGTGCTCTCGGTGTGGCGGTTGCCGATCGCGTGCTTATTTTGGAAAATGCGTATTATTCTGTCATTTCGCCCGAAGGTTGCGCAGCCATTTTGTGGAAAGACCGTGCTTTTGCATCGAATGCAGCGGAGGCACTCAAGCTCGACGCAAATGAATTATTGAAGCTCGGAATTGTCGATAAAATCTTACCCGAACCTGCAGGTGGTGCCCACCGCGATTGGGATACCACTGCTCAGACGATCAAATCCTCTCTGGTAGCCGAGTTAAAAGACCTTAAGAAAATGGCCCCTGGTAGCTTTTCTGAACATCGTTATGAGAAGTTCAGAAAGATGGGAAAGTTTACCGGTTAGTTAAAAAAGATTAGTACCGGTTGGTAAGATCGGGTGCCGGGGGTTCAGCAAGCCCCAGTCTTTCATTTCGGTCGATCACCTCTATCATACTGTTTTTAAGCCGCTCGCGCATGCGCATGGAGGACTCCAGTTCTCTTTCCATAAAGGTCATGTTTTCCTTGAGGGTAATGATCGCATTATTGAGGTCCGTCTCACGATCGGTCATCCTTACCATATCCTGCTCCAGGCGGATGTTTTCTTTCTCCAGTAAATTCATCCGGTTGATCAGTACCTGCTCGCGTGCAAGTACTTCGGAATACTCAGACTCAAGCTCCCTTGTTTCTGCCATCAATTCCTGATACTCCGTGCTTCCCGCATTTTCCAAACCCTTGATCTTTTTCTCCAACTCCCTGATGTTGGCTTCCAATATACCCGCTTCCTGGCTGAGCAATCTTTCATTAGCAACCGCACGGTTTAATTGAATTTCCAAATCCCTTGATTTATCCTTAAAAAATCCACGCTCATCGTGAAGGGAACCACTTTGCGACATAAGTTGTTGGTTTTCCTGATCCAA
>JAYOTQ010000042.1:0-13442 GCA_038150505.1 Opitutales bacterium
GAGGAGCAGGAAAGAATTAAAAGCGAAGCTGCCTGGGTGAGTTTACTAAGGCAAGAGATCGGCAAGGTAATTGTTGGGCAAAAATACCTCGTGGACCGACTTATTGTAGGCTTACTGGCGAACGGGCATGTATTGCTGGAAGGTGTTCCTGGACTAGCTAAAACGCTCGCCATCAAGACTCTGGCAGAATGTATACAGGCAGACTTCAAGCGGATTCAGTTCACTCCCGACCTTTTACCAGCTGATGTCATTGGTACACTCATCTACAATCCGGGCGAAGGTAATTTTACCACCAAAAAGGGTCCCATCTTTGCCAACCTACTACTTGCAGATGAAATCAATCGGGCTCCTGCAAAAGTACAAAGTGCTTTATTAGAAGGCATGCAAGAAAGACAGGTAACGATAGGAGATCAAACCTATGCCCTCCCTCAGCCTTTTCTTGTATTAGCCACCGAAAACCCTATCGACCAAGAAGGAACATACCCGTTGCCCGAAGCACAGATGGACCGCTTCATGCTCAAATTGCTTATTGATTACCCTGATCGCTCCGAAGAATTGAAAATTTTGAATGCCAATGCCAGCGTATCTCCCAACCACGAAATTAGCCCTGTTGTTGATGCTGATACCATTTTCAGGTCACGTAAATTAATCGATCAAATTTACTTGGACGACAAACTGAAGGAATATTTGGTCGATCTTGTACTGGCCACCCGCAAACCCTCAGAGCACGGACTTTCCGATCTCGAAGCCTTCATTCATTTTGGGGCATCACCGAGAGCAACAATAAGTTTAGCCCTTGCTGCAAAAGCGGTTGCGTTCACGCAAGGGCGAAGCTTTGTCACCCCTCAAGACCTTAAGGACATTGCCCCAGATGTGCTCCGGCACCGCATCATAATCAGTTACGAAGCCGAGGCTGAGAACATCAACAGTGATGCAATTGTGCAAAAGATATTAGAAACGGTTCCAGTTCCATAGTTCGAACTTTTGTCGATTCGGAGTTTTCCCTTTGATTTCTAGTTTACATGAGTGAACAAGACCTTGAGTTTACGCGAGAAATTCTGCGTAAAGTCAGGCAGATAGAAATTAGGTCAAACCGCTTGGTAGCCGAATTATTCGCTGGTTCCTACCATAGTGCATTCAAAGGGCAAGGAATTGATTTTGAAGAGGTCAGGGAATACCAACCTGGGGATGAAGTACGTACAATTGATTGGAATGTAACCGCAAAAGAAGGCACTCCATTTGTTAAGCAATATAAAGAGGAAAGAGAATTAACCATCCTTCTTGCGGTTGATATATCAAAAAGTACTCGATACGGATCAGATACTCAGAGTAAGCGAGAAAAACTAGCCGAACTGGCGGCACTCATAGCATTCTCAGCCTGCCGCAATGGAGATAAGGTTGGCCTTTTATTATTCACCGATGAAACGGAACTCTACTTACCTCCAACCAAGGGACACAAACATGTATTGCGCATCCTCAGAGAAATCCTGTTTCGGCCTACATTAGGAAAAAGCACCGATCTGAACAATGCCGTTCGGGTGCTTAACCAAGTAACCCGACGCAGGGCGGTTGTATTCTTACTTTCTGATTTTATTTTAAACCAAGCTTTCGATGACGAGGAAGGACTGGGCCTCGAAGCCCTTTTACATCAATTATCTTATACTCGTTTAAAGCATGATTTAATTTGCGTCAGAGTGTTTGACGAGCGAGAAACCGAGCTACCTAATATCGGCCTTATTAATCTAAAAGATTCTGAGTCTGGACAGATGATTACTTTGGACACAGCGAACCCAAATACCCGCAAACAATACTCTGAAACATACCTGAAAAAATCAAAACTACTTTCTCAAAAATTAAAAAGGCGAGGCATAGACGAGTTTGTTATTTCAACGGAGGGAGATTTTGCTAAAGACCTCTTTTCATTTTTCAAAAGAAGAGGAAAAAGGAGATTTGGATGATCCTGTTTACCAATTCGCAAAAGCCTTACCTCCTAGACCTTAATTTAGTGAGGGAACCACCCCTGCCGGTAATCAGATCCATCTCTGAAATACTAATGGGGAATTTATGGATCATCCTCTCTGGTTTCTTGGTTTTAGGGATCTTGTTGTTCTTTGTTTTTCTATCGAGAAGAAAAAAAGCTGAACAAATTGTGGAAGATAAAGAAATTGAGGTTGATCCTTTTGAAGAGGCCTTGTCGCAAATTAACCTTTTATCTGCAAGTTCCCCAAGGCTTCCCCCTAAACCTTTTGTATTTAAGCTTTCTGAAATCATCCGGTTGTTCATTGAGCGCCAATTCAAATTGCCCGCATTGGAACAGACTGGCGAAGAATTTCTAAGGGAAGTTTCTCAACACTCCTTCCTGAAGAAAAATTTCGAAAAATCACTCGCAGAATTTGTTCAAAAAGGGGACCGGGTTAAGTACTCCTCTGATTCATTTGAATCGAAGCACCTGGATGATCTACTGGAGACCGCCCGCAGCTTTGTGGAGCAGACCCAACAAGAGCTTACTCAAGAAAGGATTGAGACAAAGCACGATTCAGAAACAAGCCAAATCTCTGAACCTCGATGAGTTCCCTTACCGATCATTTTCTTTTGGCCGATCCATACTGGGGTGCCCTTATTCTTATACTCCCTGTGTTGGCTTGGCTAAAAAGAAAGAATTCCTCCAGAATAACTGCCCTGCTCTTTCCATCTGTATCTGTCCAGATGGCAGCGGGCACATTACATGCCAAAAGATGGACATGGATACCATACTTCCTGCGTAATGTGTCCATTTTACTTGTTATTCTAGCAATGTGCAGGCCACAATTGGACCGTAGCACCAATAGCGTGCTATCGAGCGGGGTGGACATTGTCCTCGCGATAGACTTGTCAGCTTCGATGCTTGCTTTAGACATGAGTGAAAACCCAACTCAAGAAGTAACCAGACTCGATGTGGTTAAGGAAGTTCTTAAGGATTTTATTCAAAAAAGAAAACATGACCGGATCGGTCTCGTGGCTTTCTCCGTTGACCCCTATTTGGTGAGTGCTCTTACCTTAGACAAAGAACATCTGCAAAAAAACTTGGAACGCCTTGAGGTCGGTCTTACCCATCAAACAGGGACGAACATTGGATCTGCTCTGGCGGAGGGAATTAATCGTTTAAGAAACCTCAAATCCAAATCCAAAATCCTTATTTTATTAACCGACGGAAAAGATGAGCCTGCCCCCCCTCACAGTCCTCTCATCTATGCAAATGGTGCGAAACCGGACGGGATCAAGATTTACACAATCGCGATAGGATCGAGTACCCGGACCAGAACTTATCTTTTCGATTCTAATGCCCGAGACCTTATTCGTGCACCAAATGGACAACCCATTGTTCGTATGGCAGACTACCCAGTAGACAAAGAAATATTATCTCAAATCTCAAATATCACAGGTGCTCAATTTTTTGAGGCAAAAGATAAAGCCACCCTTGAGGATATTTATGATGAGATCGACAGGCTTGAAAAAACAAATGTCGAAATGAAAGTAAATGCACTTTTTGAAGACCTTTACATGTGGCCCCTCATGGCTGCTCTCTTCCTCCTATGCTTGGAATTTATCCTCGCTCGAACCCGTTACCTCAAAATCCCTTGAGTTTTTTTGCACAACCTGAGCTCTTGTTTTGCATTCCTGTTATCGCAGGGATTTTGTTCGTTCTTTTTGTAAAAAGTCAAAATTCTGCGGATCAAAAATTAAGGTTATTGGTCGCTAATAAATTAATTCACGAACTAGTTCCACTTTTTTCCAAGAAAAGAAAGTTTTTTAAATTCTTCGTCTTTCTTCTTGCTCTTGCTTTCCTTGTCATTGCGCTTGCTCAACCTCAGTGGGGAGAGACTCAAAGAAGTATCTCGCCAAAAAGTTTAGATATCTTAATCGCGGTGGATCTCTCTAAAAGTATGCTTGCCAGAGATGTCAGGCCCAACCGGCTTGAAAGAGTCAAATTAACCCTTACCAACCTCCTTCCCAAGGTGCAAGGGGACCGCTTAGGATTGATTGCATTTTCCGGAACGGCTTTCGTGCATTGCCCCCTTACCCTTGATCATCAAGCATTTGCTAAAAGCCTGGATGACTTAAAAGTGGGATTAATCCCAAGGCCTGGCACCAACCTTGCCAAACCCATTGAGGAAGCTGCGCATACCTTTTCAAAAGATGATACCGATAAATTCTTAATCTTAATTTCGGATGGTGAAGACCTGGAGGGTCTGGGACTATCTAAAGCGAAGGAGGTAGCCAAAGATGGGATCAAGATTTTTACTATTGGAATTGGATCTGAGGAAGGATCCTTCATCTCGACTGACCCGGTAAACCAAGAAGCCAAAAGCTTTCTTACAGACAGGTCTGGCAAAAGAATTTTGACCCGATTGGATGAAAGCGCATTGAAAAACATCGCATCTTCTACTGGCGGCCAATACATTCCAATCGGACCGACCGGGGAAGGTATTGACCATGTTTTTTCTGAGCTTCAAACTTTTGGTCAAAAAAAATTGCGAGAGCAATTGTCCACCACCCTACCGATAAACCGATACCAAATTTTTGTATTCATGGGACTGGTTTTTCTTGTAAGTGAGGTGCTTACATCGACTGCCAAAAAACAAAACCTTTCCAGTCATCTCAATCTTTTCCTTGCACTTCTGTTCTTTTTTCCAGGTTGCTGGAAAACTGAAAATATCAAGCAGGCAGAAGAAGCCAATGAAAATGGCGATCCTCAAGCTGCTGCAAACTTTTACCTTCAGGAAATTCAAACGGTTGCAGACCAAGATGGCAGTGATTTAGGCAAGCTGTATTTGAATGCCGGCCTTTCTTACTTAGATGCTGGCGACCTGGATGCAGCCGAAAAAAACCTCCAAAATTCTTTAAACAAATCAACCGACTTCCCCGAATTGCAATCCAAGGCTTTAAGTGCTCTGGGAAATTTATATTATTTAAAAACGAATGCCTTTCTCGATCAGCAAGATGTGAACCGAGCCAGAAGCACCTGGGAAAAAGCCAGAGAGTTCTACCGCTCTTCTCTTTCTATCAAAAGGAATGCCCTGGCAGAGGAAAACCTCAATCACCTCAACGAACAAATTAGAGACAGGATTGAGTCATTAGTTTGCAAAATTCAAGGTATCGTATGGAGAGACATAAACGGGAATGGACTACAAGACAGCAATGAACCTCTACTGGAAGCTAAAGTATTTTGGGATCGTGATAGCAATGGAGAGCATAACCAATCAAGGGAACCTTTCGTGGAAACAAATTTAAATGGTCAGTTTGCGTTTGAATGGATCTCAGGGACTTTTCCAAACTCCTTGGAAATTGGTTCGGTTTTAAAAGAAAATAACCAAACTTCTAAGATTCCCCTCCTCCCACTTTTTCCACCACCGCCCCCCCCACTAAATGCGAATAACATTAAAAATCATTTCATTACAATGAAGGAGCCTGGAACCTATTCCATTCCGATTCCTTGGAGAGCGGCCCCAGAAATAAAAGGGATGGTGTGGAATGACCAAAACGCTAATTCCATCCAAGACCAAAATGAATCTGGGACTTCTGCCGTTACCCTTTTTCTCGATGAAAATGGCAATTCTAAGATGGATGAGAATGAAACATCCTTTAAACCGAATAAGGATGGAAGATTTTCGCATCTTTCGCCACCCGGTCAGTACACGGTATGCATCCAGCCCGACAATGCGGAAGCAAATGTTACTCTTCCGTTCGAAAGCCACAATTCATACCTCACTTGGATTGATTTTGAGAAATCTCCTGACCCTCTACTTTTCGGAGTTTTTGACCCTTCTTCAGAGAACAACTCCTCAGACTCTCAAAGTCAGCAAAATGCTATGGATGAGCAGTCTGAACAAGAACAGAACACTGAGGAGGGTACTGAAGAACAACAACAAGAAACCAATGCGTTGTATGAACGATTGCTTCAGGAAACCGAATCAAAAAGCAAACCGCTTCAAGTAGAAGCCGAAAGATATGACCCTACTCTTACCGGTAGAGATTACTAATGCCTTTAAGTTATTACAGATTTTTACTTATCGCCTGTTTTTTGGCCGGCCCAACAATCCTTTCCTTTGGGAATATCAGGGTAGAAAGCTCCTTTAATCCAGCAACGATTACTTTATCGAATGCGTCCACATACCAAATTATTGTTCATGGCAGCCAACAAGCTCCAAGCGGTTCGGTACCCTCCGTCAAAGGTTTAAAATTTTCATCTCCCCCGCGAACACTCCGATCTGCTTCTTTCATCAACGGTGTTCCCTCGGTAAGGTTTGAATTAACTTTTACGGTAACTCCAGAAAAACCTGGCAGTTTTATCGTTCCAAGTTGGGAAATTGAGGTAGAAAACAAAACCCACAAGGTTCCCTCGGCCAAGTTGCAGGTTCTGCCCCCAAACCAAAAGGACAAACTTCGGCAAGCAGAGCAGCGCCAACAACAAGAAGACCTTCGACAAGCTGCTTTCTTAGAATTCTCATGCCCCAGGCCCTTTCTCTTCAAAGGTGAAACTGTAGAAGCTAAGGTCAGTCTATTTCTTTGGGACAGGCTACCAGTGACTCGAATCGATCAAGTACCGGCGAAAAATGCAGATGGCATATCAATCACAGAACTGGGACAACCAAGTGAGGAGCGAAATGTAAGGAAATTCAACAAAACCTATTCCGTTTATTCCTGGAATTTTGGTCTTACTGGAGCAATCACTGGCAATCATAAGATTACTTTTGAATCGAGCATCCGTGTGCGTATTAGAAATGGTCGCAACTCCCCTTTTAATAATCCATTTTTCAATGATCCTTTCTTTGGGTTTGGCCGAGAAGAAAGCCTCCAAGTTGTATCAAATACTTTAGACTTAGAGATCAAACCATTACCGAACAAGGATCGGCCAACTTCCTTTCAGGGAGCCATTGGGGACCTGAAGATCAATTCTAACCCGGATAAGAACCAGGTTTCAGTCGGAGATCCAATTCGATTAACTTGTACAATCCATGGTTCCGGAAATTTCGCGGCTATGCCTGCACCAGATTTATCTTTTGGTGATAAATTCAAAGTGGGCCCACCTGCATTTTCTTTTTCTGGAAACAGCATGACCAAACAAGAAGGATCACAAACCTTTGAATATATAGTGACACCCCTGGAGGCAGGAATCCTTGAAATACCTCCCATCTCTTTTGCCTATTTCAATCCTGAAAAAGAACAGTATTTTTCCCTCAATACATCTGCTCATAGAATCCGGGTAGACCCAGGAAAGGAGTGGATTGCACCAGCGGATACAACCTTATCCAGTGCCCCAAAGCAAGTACCACAAAAACAGGTGCAAGACCTGTTCCAAACAGATTCTGACCCTGGGGTTTGGGTAACCTCTCTCAGCTTGGTCGACCCAATACACTCTGCTTCTTTTTGGATTTTGCAGGTCGTCCTTTTTTTAACTGTATTGGTCGTAATCTATCTTCGTATCAGAAAAAGAAAGTCAGCAAGTGAACTGCTGAAGAAAAAGGAAAAAGTACTTCTCATCAAAATTCGAGAAGCACTTAAGCACAATGACTCTCTTGGGTTTCATCGTATCCTTAGTAAAAGCATAAGACTGAGAGTGGGCATTGCCTGCAAGCATGCAAAAACACATGCACTATCAAGCCCAGAGGTGGTTGAATTGCTTAAAAGTGCATCCTTCTCAAAAGAAGTAGTTGATGAGGCCCTCGAACTCTTAAGGCTTTGCGACGAACTGGAGTACGCTGGTTCGGTTACACAAAAGACCGACCTTGATTCTACTTTTCGCAAGTCCCAATCACTATTGAAAAAAATAAAGTGAAAAACATTCCCTTCCTTCTTTTGATCTTAGCATTTACTCAATCTTGGGGAGTGCTCATTTGTTATGGAACCTCAAAAGACCAATTGTTTTACGATGCTGTTAGAGCAGAAGCAACGGGTGATTTACAGCAAGCTGTTGAAACCTATACCGAAATAAAGGAGGCACACTCCGCCCCCCTTCATGCCAATCTGGCCAACCTCTTTTACAAGTTAAATGACTACCCACTTAGTGTTTTGCATTTTCGAAAAGCACTTCTACTCGATCCCGAAAACCGCGAATATAAAGCGAACTTATCGCTTGCTTTGGATAAGTGTGGAATTAGCCAAGACAGTCGAAACCAAAACATCCTCTCTTTTTCTCCTACCCTTTACAAATATTCGCTCATTTCATTAAGTATTCTGTTCTGGGCAGGAATCATCTTACTCATTTGGTTCACTCGCTTTCCCATTAAAAACAAGTCCTTTCTCTTTTGGGTAGCTTCTTGGCTGATCCTACTCATTTTAATGTATGGATTTTATAACCAACAAAGGAACACTTCGTCTATGCTCCAAAGAGAAGTAATCGCTTACCAACCTCCCAAAGATACCAACAAACCCAGCGACCGTATTTCCCTGCGTGTTTTTGCAGGTAATGCCAGTAGTGCAAATACCTCTATTCCTGCAGGTTCTAGTTTATTTTTGGATTTGGGAAAGAATAAACAACCCAGAGCTCACACCAGCCCAGATGGAGAAAAATGGTTTCTTATGAGAAGTCTCTCTGGATTAAACAAAGGTTGGGTAAAAGAAGAAGAGTTTAGGCCCGTTATCGATTAAGCTGGTTACTTAAAAGTTTAGAAGCATGGGATGGTCACAACAACTTGGTGCTATCAATTTTCTCGATGGCAAAATATTCACCGCGGAATTTTTCGTCTACTACCTTGCGAACTTGTTGAGGTAATGCCTCCATTCTTTGCTTAATGATTTCTGGGTCGGTTGTTTGAAGAGTCTTTTTGGGGGAAGATGGGTTGGCATCTTTTTCTTTTGGTAAGGTTTGGGGACCCGATTCATTTTGAACATCCTGTTCCTTACTTGCAGGCTTTACCTTTGCAGATTCTAAGGACAAATCTGCGGGATCTCGATTGGCTACGCTTTCATCGTTTTTTTTGCGTGGCGCTGTTACATCTTGGGCAGAAAAAGAATGATTCGAAGTGTCAGGAGTTTCAGCTTCAGTAGAAGGATGGGAAATTTCCCGTTCAACTAACTTCGTTTTTTTTTTCGAGTCTTTTGGGGTTAATTGAGAAATTTTTCTTATTACATGATCAATCGATCGTGTACGCCCAGCTTCCACTGCCCGAAAGAGAGTCACTTCAAAATTAGTTTTTTCAGAAAGACCAGAACGTACCAGTGATTCCCCAGCTCTTAGTTCATCCAGAATTCTTGCAATTCGCTCTGGAGACACATCGAGGTCGCTCGAATGCAAGGAACTGACTAGGCTACTTCGAAAAAACTCAGATAGATCAAGCAATGCACGATAAAAGTCTAATCCACTCGTAGAAAATTCGTCCGATATCCTCAAAATCGTTTCATAGTCACCGGCGAGCACGGAAACTTTAAGATTTTCGATGGCTGCTGATGAGGCTAACCCATAAACTTCGAGCACATCCGATTGTTTGATTGCATGGCCACAAAACGAAATCATTTGGTCCAATATACTCTGAGCATCACGCATTCCTCCCATGGCCATTCGTGCAATTGCACCGAGTGCTTCGTCATCAATTTCGATGTTTTCCGCAGAACATATTTCTTTTAGCTTTTGCACAATGAGAGGGGCAGGAATCGACCGAAATTCAAATCGTTGACACCTCGAAACGATCGTGGGCAATACCTTGTGCGACTCAGTTGTAGCGAAGACAAACTTCACATGGGGAGGGGGCTCTTCTAAGGTCTTAAGCAATGCATTAAACGCTTGTTGGCTCAACATATGCACTTCATCAATTACATAGATTTTAAACCTGCATTGAGAGGGGGCATACTGGCACTCATCCCTGAGATCTCGTATCTGCTCGACAGAGTTATTGGAAGCACCATCTATCTCGATAACATCAAGGCACCTGCCCTCCATAATTGCCTGTCCGATTTCTGAATCTTCAGGAACCTCAAGAGATGGCCCGTTCTCCCAATTGAGAGATTTGGCAAAAAGCCTTGCCGAGGTGGTTTTTCCGGTTCCTCGAGGACCGACGAATAAATAAGCATGGGCAATCCTTCCAAGGTCAATCGCATTGCCCAGAGTCTGAACGACATGGTCCTGCCCTACTAGTTGAGAAAACTGCTTGGGCCTCCATCTACGGGCAATTACCTGGTAGGAATTAGATGACATAAAGAACAAATACTTGAGGGTCTTTTCTCAGAGAGGCAAGCCTATGATGTTAACACTTGGGCGAAGAAACAGAGGAAATGATAAAAACAAAAAAGGCCAGGCACCCCACAGCACACAACCATTGCGAATACCGCTGCTTCCTTCCGGACCTGACGGGGTTCTTCCAATCGTTGTCGCATGGGACCCGACCTTAATCTCTATTATTTAACATCCGTTTATGAAGGGCAACGAATTTTTCGCACTAAGAAACACAATTCGCTCGAACATCTTTTCCTTTTGCTTTTTGAGGTGAATCATAGATAAATGAACCATGGGAAATTCATTCGGGACACTTTTTAAAATAAGCTCTTGGGGGGAAAGCCATGGAGGTGGAATTGGTGTGGTTATTGATGGGTGCCCGCCTCGTCTTCCGCTCTCAGTCAACGACATTCAGCCAGATCTTGATCGAAGAAGGCCTGGACAGAGTAAAATCACCACACCAAGAGATGAAGCAGACCATGTTGAAATTCTTTCGGGTGTATTTGACGGATTAACTTTGGGCACACCCATCGCCATGCTTGTTCGTAATAAAGATGCCAGGCCTCAAGCATACGATGAGATGAAAGAAAAGTTTCGGCCTTCCCATGCCGATTTTACTTACCAGTCCAAGTTTGGTCACCGAAACCATGAAGGAGGCGGAAGGTCGTCTGCCCGGGAAACGATTGCCAGAGTTGCCGCCGGGGCTATTGCCAAAAAAGTATTAGCTTACGAAAACATTGAAATACGGGCTTATGTGGAAAGAATTCACAACATTGCAGCTCCCCTTATGGAATCTATCCCATCCCTTCAAGATGTGGAAGTGTCTCCGACCCGTTGCCCTCACCCAGAAACGGCACAATTGATGGAACAATTTATTTTAGATGCCAAAAAGAACGGAGATTCCGTGGGCGGGTCAATTCTTTGCCGTGTAAGCGGTCTGCCCGTGGGGTTAGGGTCTCCTGTATTTGACCGACTCGAGGCAGATTTAGCCAAAGCTATGCTCGGACTGCCTGCAACCAAGGGATTTGAAGTGGGTAGTGGTTTTGGCGGGACTTACCTAAAAGGCTCTGAGCACAACGATCTTTTCGAGTCCAAAGATGGGCAGGTAAGAACAGCAAGCAACCGATCTGGTGGGGTACAGGGCGGAATCAGTAACGGGGAAGAATTATACTTTCGTACCGCTTTTAAACCGACGGCCACCGTCCTTCAAAAACAAAAAACGGTGGATCAGGAAGGCAATGAAACCGAACTTATGGGTCGGGGCAGGCACGACCCATGCGTGCTTCCGCGGGCAGTGCCCATTGTCGAAGCAATGACTGCTTTAGTTCTTATCGATCACCGAATGAGGCATTTCGCTCAGTGCCAGTCCTTTAACTTTTCCTAGATTATGAATCAGATTCTCCACTTGGTATTGGAGACTCCCGGTGCAAAAGCCTACGATATTTTGCAGGAGGCAACCAAGGAAGACTCTCCCTTACCTCAGTTTTATTTCCCTAATCCATCACCTTCGTGCAAAAGTAAGGAGCACACATGGTCGTTAGGAGATAATGGGTGTGATCAGCCCTTATCTTTTAATGATCCTCTTCATTCGCCTGAAGTCTTTATAATTTTATCCCACCAAATCTCTTTGGCAGATCAACTTGAAGCATTCGTTCGGTTTCAGCAAACAAACGAACAAATCATAATGGGCCGAATCCTGCTTTTTATCCACTCTCCTGTATTGTTAGAAGGCATTGATTCTTTTCAAGACTGGGTGGATGCAGTTGTACATTTTACGGATGCCATGCTTTTTACAGATCGAACCAATGAAAATGCATCCGCAATCAAAACATTACAACAAAGGTACACCACATTGAGGTATCCACTCGAGAATTATATTTTGTCCAAAAAGAATAACCCATGGTCTCGAATCCTTGACCCCACCCCTCGCAGGCTATCCCATATTTTTGATGGGATTGAACTGCTGGAACCTGAGGATTATCCAGAAAATGATAGGTATCTTAAAAAACTGCCAACTGGGGAGCGTGAAAGAACGATTCCTTTAATTTTTAAAAAGTAAGTATTTAATTGCTTTCGCTTCTTTAGACTCGACCAATTGGGAAACTCATTCATTGTCGATGGTTCATCTTGCCGGGGTGGCGGAATTGGTAGACGCGCTAGATTCAGGTTCTAGTGTCCGCAAGGATGTGCGAGTTCAAATCTCGCCCTCGGCACCAATCACATTTATTTTGAGATTTGACTTGTTGAAATCACAATTTAACATTTAAACGATACATTATCATTAATCTATTATGAATTACTTCGTCTTACCCCTAAAGTTTGCATTAACGCTATCAATTCTTTTGTCTTTTAATTTAAACGCCCAAAATGAAGGTCAATCTGGTGGCGGCGACAGTGCAGCAGAAGCATCAGTTACAGGATCTGCTTCACAAAAAGCAGTTACTGCACCCGAAGCACTTGAAGGAAATCCTGTTGTTAGCTTTCTTAAACAAGGGGTTTCTTTACAAAAGGTAACCGAGGCGGGAGGTAAAAAGGCTCTGAAGGTATTAGCAGAAACTGCAACTTCGTTTGCTGAATTTTCTGATTTATCGGCCCAAGCCAAATCGAATGCTTTAGATCTTGCTGAGACTGTCTCTTTAGTCAACGACGCCAAAACTAAAGGAGTTTCTACATCACTAACTGCAGTTGCTACACGGGCCGTTAACATTAAAAAACTTGTTGATTCAGGGTTAACAGGCCAAGCTCTTACTGACACGCTTACAGCACTTCGTGATACATCTACAACCGTTGGAGACAATGTTGCGACAACTCTCGTTGCACTTTACAATGACGACACATTCGATCCCGACAACTTTGATTCAACCACTCTTGATAATATAATCAGCGGCGATGTTGAAGTTACAGATGACACTACATCAGATTCATTTTCAGTTGAAAAAGCTACATTCGCAGCCAATGTTGTGGCAAAAGCTGAAGCATCCCTACTGACTGTCACTAATGAAGATGCTCAAGCAGCATACGACGAATACAAAAATAGCTACACTTCTTTATCCGATACTGAGAAAACTTCTTTCGAAGAAAAAGTTGCTAATGCTCTTGGGAATCTAGTTGGCTTAAGTACAGTTGCTAACGACGGGACTACTTCGAATGCTATTTTACTGACCTCTGTTTTAAGTTACTCTCCAAGTGAACTTGAGGCCATTTCAAGTATTGTCGATTCGGATGCTCGTCATGATACTTTTTTAACTTTTGT
>JAYOTQ010000042.1:13542-15030 GCA_038150505.1 Opitutales bacterium
TCCTACTCTAAAAAGGCTGCAAGTATTGCAAACGGATTGGGATTGTTTGGTACAAACGGTGATAATTTACTTTCATCCCTCCCTGAGACTCTCAATATTTCTGACATTACAGGATTCTCTTCTTACTTAAAAGCCTACACCGGTTCAAGGGACTTAGACGACAACGACTTAACTGCATACAAAATACCACTGTCGAACTTGAATGTTATCCCAGGAAAGAATTTTGAAATCGAAGGTAATTTAGATGTATCCGACGAACTGAAGAAAGCCTCCCTTACTGATAACAATGTGCAACCTGCCGACATAAAATTATTAGCTTTAGCCTCAGCTAAAGACTTTATTGTTACTGGTGACCTAACACTGGAAAACGAGAATGAAGTAGAAGATCATGGATTAGCCCTTGTTGCTGGAGATGATTTTTATCTTCGTTCTGAATATTCACCTTCCAATTCAGAACATTATATAGATCCTAGTCATATCAACTTAACCTATGAAGGTTCAAACTTAGCCATTGGCTCAGTTGACTCGATGTACCTTGTTAATGTTAATATTAAAACGGGAGGCAATCTGGCAATTGGAACCCTCGATGATCTTGTAATAGTAGGAGACGGTACAGACAAAAGAAGTTCCATCAGTGCAGGGACTGGTGGAAATACACCTAACCCAGACTTGGTACTTCTATACGCTAACGATCTTATTACCCTTAACAAAGTAGATTTTGTTGGGGATATGATCAGAGAAATCCACCTTGATGCGTCAAGGATGGAATTGAGGAATTTGGCCATACCATCAGGTACATTGGTAAAAGGATATGCAGGAGGCGCTGCGAACAAATCTTACAATTACGCCTCCAAAAAGCTTAATTCTAACAATCAACCATACCTACAGTTTGAACGAGCAAACCTTAAATTTTCAGGTGATGCTTCGAGTATTGGGGATGTAATCCTCGAAAATGTCACTCACGGTAATATCGATGGTGTATTAACAGAAGACCATTTTGACAGAACATTATACACAGGTTCCTGAAACAAATTTACAACCAACAATGAAATCAGCTAAATACATTTCTATTTTCTTAATCGCGTCATGTTTTGTATCCGCACAACGAAAACTAGACTTGCAGAAAAGTACATCTGAACCTGAAGCAGTTAAACAAGCTAATTCAAATAATAAAAAGCAAGATTCCGATGTTTCTGAAAGTGACACGGGAGCTCAACGTCCCATCGTTTTGAAAAAGAATGGTTTATCTGCATTCTTTGGTTATAACACAGATTACTACTACACCTCCAATGCGTTTGGAACCGATACAGAAGAAATTGCTTCTGGTATTTGGACAAATACATTTTACGCAGGTGCAGGTCTAGGTGTTTTTGACATGGGAGAGTATGTACTTACTCCCTACATTGGAGGTAGTTGGATGGTACATGATTACACAAAATCATTGCAAGCACTGGAAGATGAAAACTACAATCGTACCCAATCTTATGC
>JAYOTQ010000043.1:0-14920 GCA_038150505.1 Opitutales bacterium
TGGACCGCTTCATCGGAGTCCATCTCCGTGATCGCCTCAGCAACTTCCTCAGGAGTCAGGCTGTCGGTAAGCTCCTTGCGGAGATGATCCTCCAGTTCAAAAAGTAAATCTGGATCGAGTCCTTCCTTAACAGACTCGATCAGACGTTTGCGAAGGGGGCGGTCAAGCAACCCAAAAGCGTCCGCCAGGTCGGAGTGGTGAAACCCTTCCAAATGGGCATTTAGTTCTTCTTCAGACCCATGCTCAAGCAGGCGTACAAGCTCGTCAAATCGGACAGAACTATCCCCTGTGGTCTCCAGATCAATACGGTGAATGACCTCGGTGCTATCCTGTGTATCTGCCATGATTCGTTACGAAGATTTAACCGGGTCTTGCCCGAAAGGCGAAAGTTGATGGTTAGGGATGAAAGCTAGAATCACCCTTATGCCATTCTAGACGCATTGGCTCAAATCAATTCGAACAGCTACGGTTGATGGCGTAAGGAGAAGCTCACGAGGGTGCCCAGGTCAAAGCATGACAAAGAGCAAGCCCAAGAGCATCCGCCTGGTCGAATGGAAGAGCCTGAGGGAGTCCCAGCATTTGGGCCAAAGTATTCGACATTTGTTCTTTGCTTGCCCGACCAAAGCCTACCACTGCTTGTTTCACCCTCAATGGTGCATATTCAAAAACAGGAAGGTCTCGGATTGCCGCTGCTGACAATGCCGCCCCTCGGGCAGCACCCATAATTTGAGCGGTTTTGAAGTTTTGGACATAAATAGTTTCTTCACAGGAAAGGTGACGCGGCTGCCACAAGTCGATCAAATGAGCCACCAGTTCATGAATTTTACCAAGACATGCAATCGAAGACACCTTGTTACCGAGCTTTAATGTTTCGGAATGAAGTAGTTTATAGTTTCTGCCATCGCATTCAAGAATCGCAAGACCTGTGCCACGAAGGCTTGGATCGACTCCCAGTATTTTCCCCTTAAATGGCTCTTTTTTAAGAAGCATTTTAGGATCGACCCCCAACTTACCCTTCGTTGGTTGCCCGGCCAGATGTTGAGCCCAAAGTTTTCGTGATGATTTGTTCACTCCCTCTAAAATACCATGCGCAGTCCTGCCACTACGATAAAGAACCAAATCATTCTCTCGAACCAGTCCTGCCTGATATAGCCCACCAATTTTGGGGCAACCAAGGCTCCCAGCATCGCAGGAAGAAATAACCAGGCACTGACCGAAAAGATTTCGAAATTTAAAATATCAAGTTCGTACATCAGTGGAACCTTTGAAACATTGACGATCAAAAACAACCAAGCAGATGTCCCGATAAATGCATACTTGGGTAGCCTCATTGCGAGTAAGTAAAACTGGGCAATCGGGCCAGCAGCATTGGCTAACATCGTGGCCATCCCCCCACCTAATCCAAGCAGTGGGGCTAAAAACCGGGGAACAACCAAGGTTTCAGATTGTTGGGTTCGCGACAATTGTAGAAAAACAAAGCGAAGCAGGGTCATTCCCAAAAGAATGACACCAATGAGAACCTTTAAGCTATCTGCCCTACCCTCCGCCTGAAAGTAATCAAAAGTCAACCAACCTGCAACCACCCCCACCATAAAATAGGGAAGCAACCGGCGCACATGCGTCCACTCCACAAATTTCCGGTAAACTATAGTGGAAACAAGATCGGCAGAAATAAGAACCGGCAGGAGTAAGCCTACGGATAAAGCGACTCCTGCAGGCCCTAAGGCATCCTCAAGAACTAACACATACAGAGCAACCGTCAGGTTGCCTGCCCCGGGAATCCCCCCTTTGCTTAAACCCATGATTGCCGCCCCCAAAACCAGAACGGACCAATGCATCAAAGTAAGTTCGTTCATAAGTTAGTCGATGGTTCAAACGGACAGAATCTTCCAGAATCCACCTCAAAAGCTTCCCAAATATCGGCATCTTCCTGGGAGGGAAACTCAGTACCGGTAGCAAAGGTTTGAGCATTTGGCGGAAGCAGTTTACGAAAATTTGCCCGGCGGGAAGAATCCAGCTCCCCCAAAAAATCATCGGCCAATAGAATAGGAACCCGGCCCAGTTTTTGTTTGAGAAAAGAAAACTCCGCCATCCTCAGTGCGAGAACAAGTCCTTTTTGCTGGCCTTCCGAGCCGAACTGACTGGCATCCTTGCCATTTAATAAAAGGGCAAAATCATCCCGATGCGGGCCTTTCCGGGTTGCCCCGACTTGGCGATCCCTCGACCGTTCACGGGCAAACAAGTCCTGCCAGGCTGCTTGATCCGAGGCTTGAGAGTCTGGCAAATATCGAAGGCTGGCAGTTTCCAAATGATTACTTAGACGGGCATAAGAATGTTCGAAAGCTTCCACTAACACGGGAAAAAGTGTTTTCCGAATCTGAAAAAGTGTCTCTGCGGAAGCAGCAAGTGGTTGCTCAAATGCGAGCACCTCAGCATCTGCTGCCTGTTTTTTGAGCAATGCATTTCTTTCCTTCATTGAACGGTAGTACTTTTGCAAGGCAGACAAATATTCGGAAGAGGTGGAAGATAAAACCAAGTCCATCCACTTGCGCCGGTCAGACGGGCTTTCGCGCACCAAACGAAAATCTCTTGAAGAAAGACAGACCAGGGGAAACTGTCCCAATAGGTCGTTCAACCTCTTGGCAGGTTCTCCATCCAAGCTTACCGATTTCGCACCTTTCTTTCCAAAACTCACCAGCACATCTCTCTCATTGCCATGGTCATCCAAAAATTGGGCAAAAAGAGATGCCTCCGTACAATCCTCTCTCACCATCGATTCAGTTGTGGCTCCACGAAACGAGCGTAAGGTTGAACACATTCCTATTGCTTCGAGCAGGTTCGATTTACCCTGCCCATTTTTGCCTATGAAAAAAATTCGGTCGGTGGAAAACTGTAAACGTACCGAACCTAAGTTACGAAAGTTTTCGAGGTTAATCCCTACGAGTCGCACGATTTTGGATAGTAATTCAGAAGGAGATTATACCGGTTGACTCACTCTCGGACCGGAGCTCGTGAAAGGCACATTGAAAAGCATCTGCCAAGTCCAGCCAATCTTGTTTTGTGTGATCAACGAATGAACTCACCCTCACAAGTCTCCGGCTTTGTCGCTCATCCAAGCCGATTGCTCCAGCCAAAGAGGAAGGCTGCTCTCGGGCAGTGGAACAGGCAGATCCTGTGGATACCTTGTGTCCAAGTTTATCAAGCCTACTCACCCAGCTTAAGTTATCGAAATCGGGAAGGCATAAAAGGGATGTGTTCCACAACCGTGGTGCATCTTCACCAATAACCATGGATCCAGGCAACTTCTCCAGCAAGCAGTCCTCAAACTTCATTTTCCACTTTTGATGATCTGCCGATGTCGGATGGAAGGGGCAATGCTTTACCCAGGCAGACCGCATGCCTTCAATTCCAGGAAAATTTTCCGTTCCTCCCCTTGTCTCCTTTTCCTGCCCGCCTCCTTTGATCAAACTCATGGGAACCGAAGCAACCAAAGCACCCACCCCTTTGGGACCTCCAAATTTATGGGCAGAAAAACAAAAGCTCGAACATTGGCTCAATCCCTTGTGGTCCATTTTTCCTATCCATTGAGTTGCATCACAATGGAACCAAATTCCTTTCTGCTTGCATAGACGAGCGACCTGCTCCCATGGCTGAATTACTCCGGTTTCATTGTGAGCGGCAAGTAGGCTAACCAAAACGGGTTGGGATTGATTGATTAACTTCTCAACTTCAGCAAATTTAACCAAGCCATTGTGGTCGACGGGTATCTGCTCAACCTTATTAGGAAAATAATACTTGGCTGCTTCCAATACACTTGGGTGCTCGATACTGGAGATCAATATCTTGGAAGAGTTCCGCTCCAAGTTCGCAGCGGCCCATGAAAGGACAGTATTATTCGATTCGGTTGAGCCGGAATTGAAAGTCAGCTGTTTGGGCAGGACTCCCAAAGATTGGGCAATTTCTTCCCTCGCTTTTTCAACCAGTACTCGGACTCGAGTGCCGGAGCGGTGAGGAGCAGATGGGTTCCCCCAATGCTCTTGCAATGCATTGGCTACTGCTTCAACAACCTCAGGGCTTGGACGAGTGGTGGAATTGTTGTCAAAATACGCCATTGCATATGCTCAACCGAAGCGGTGCATCGCCTCAGCGAGACGGAGGCAAACGAAGGGTTTGTCCAACCTTTAGGCTGTTTTTGCTTTTCAAGGTGTCCCGGTTGGCCAAGTAAATGGAATCAATGTAGGAAGCATTCCCGTAGACCTTTTTACTGATTGCGTACAAACTGTCGCCTGCCCGAACAACATAGGATGCAGGAATGGCGGGTTTCGCATTGGCTGGTCGAGCCGCCTGGACAGGCTGGGAGGATTTGGTTTGGGGTGTCTCGTCTTCAGGAAGACCTACAGCGGGAAGGAGCGGAGAGCCCAAGCGTGCTTTCAGGTCTGAAACTTCTCGACGCAATCGGTCGTTTTCATCTTTTAGCTCAATACTTTCCAAATAATTATTGTAGGGCTCACCAGGTAATTTTCTTATGATCTCACGCTCTGCCGAGACTATCAATTGCTCCACCATGGGAGATTCCCGCGAATCAGGCTCGAGCAACAAATACCTCCGAAAATGGTAGATAGCAGCGACGGGGTCTTTTCGGTCGGACAAGGAAAGTAAAAGCCGCCCTGCCTCAAGGTGAGACTTGGGTGCCTGGGTCACCCGCCTAGTGACCGAAAGAAACTCATCCAATGCCTCCACATCTCTCCCCACCCTGAGGTAGGATTTTCCTCTTTCAAAGGCCGGATCATCCCCCTCCTCGATAACACTTCCTACAGGAGCACATCCCCATTGGTACAACAACCCAATGGAAACAACCAAAACAACAAGAATACGCTCTTTCATTCTCCAATCAAAGTGAAGACAAGCCTGCGGTTGTGGGGTGCCGCCCGGTGCTCCCACAAGAAGAGCCCCTGCCAGGTACCAAGTTGCAACCTTCCCCGTGCAAAGGGAATCTGTTCACTCGTGCGGGTTAGTGCCATTTTCACATGGGATGGCATATCATCGGGGCCCTCGTGAGTATGTATAAAATATGGATAATCTTCAGGAACCAGTTCTTCCATAAACCTCTCCAGATCAACGCGGGCGGAAGGATCAGCATTTTCCATAATCACCAGACTGCAACTGGTGTGCTGCACAAATACACTGACAAGGCCATCCGAAAACCCTGATTCGGCCAACCCCTCCTCCACTAAATTGGTAACCTCATAGGTTCCCTTGCCCTGGGTGTGGACTTCAGAAATCTTTTTAAAAACTCCCATACTTGAAACCTCCTATTTAATTCAAATAAAGCAGCCTTGGCAAGGGTTGAGAAATATCTGATGAGAACTCCTTATACCTGCAACTCGGTTTCCGCATTCATCCACATCTGTATGCTTAGCAAAATTTGGTTAATCCTTTCAGGTTCCACCCGTATCTGATCCACATGCTGTTTCAGAATAAGCAACGCACTTTCTCCCCTATCCTCAGGCAACCCAGCCAACCAGGATTCCCGAACAGGCAACCCCTCGTTGCGGGCAAAGCAAAAATAGAGCTTTATCAGAACAACTTTAGGTACTGATGCCCGCCCCAAGGCCTCGAGAGAGGTACGCAATAATTTCAATTGGGGGGCTGGGTCGAGCAGATGGGAACCATTCGTCAAATAAAAACGGGCCATCTCCCCAGCTGTTAGAAAAAGAGAGGGTTGGGTCGCTAACTCACGAAAAGTATGAATTTTTTCAAAGTCCCGGACAAAGGGGATCGAGTTGGCGGAAGGCTGTTGTTGCAAAAGGCATTGAATATCATCAAAGAGATCGGGCGGTGGTGCCTTTGCTGCTTTCTTAAGAGGTCGCGGAAATAATGCCACTCGCAGCCCAGAAGTTTGGTCAAAAATATGGATTCGTAAAAAACGCTCTCCTGCAGGTTCTCTCGACAGAACAACCCCCGCCAATTCTTCCGAGTCGGTCAAGTTGAAGATTCAGGAAACCGGAGGAACCACTGCTCCCCCGGATATCAACATTTTCATTCCATCCCCAACCGACACATCAATTCGATGAATTTCTTCTTCTTTAACCAAAAGCAGAAACCCACTGGTTGGGTTGGGGGTTGTCGGTACAAAAACATAGGTTGATCCATGTCCTATCTTACTGGACACATGTTCGGAAGAATCTGCAGTTATAAAGCCCAGAGCGTAACAGCCTTTCCGAGGATATTCCACGAGGCAGACTTCTTTAAATACAGCTCGGTTTTCACGACCAAATGTGTCGACAATCTGTTTTACAGATCGGTACACAGTATTGATAAATGGCAGTTTATCTAAGACCTTCTCGGTAAGATTAATGAAGAAACGCCCAAGCAAATATTTAGAAAAGTAGCCAAGGGATGTAAGTAAAATGACCCCGATGACTAAACCAGCCACTGCTAAAAGAGTTTCCAAGCCAAAAAAAGTATTCTCCTCACGAAGGCCCATTTGGTAAGCAAATTTCAGGGCTGGTTCTTTAAATAAATCGAGTAAAAAATCGATGACAAAAATGGTTGTCCCCAAGGGAAGAAAAACCAAAAGACCCGTAAGAAAGGCATTTCGGAACCGCCTGGATAAGCTTCTTGTTGGTGCAGTCACAGTAGAAAACTGATATTAATCAACCTGATTTGGGGCGAGCCGAAAATCAGGCCAAAGCGAAAGCTTTTTGATGTGATCAATAACTCGTTGTTCTTCCAATCGCATGATTTCCCGGTCTACATTTTCGAGATCATCAAAACCTACAATATGCAACCAACCATGGATTAAATAAAGGCCAAGCTCTTCAGAAAAAGAAATGCATCTACTTTCTGACTCTTCAATTGCCTGATCTACAGACACACAAATCTCGCCTGCCAGGTCATTTTCCTGATCGGCAGGAAAGGTGATCACATCCGTCGGCCTAAAATCCCGCAAATATTTACCATGCAGCTGGTTGTGGGAATCTCTCCCCATGAAAACAATCGACAACTCCCCGGACAAGTTATGTTGATGCAGGGAAAAAACTGCTTGAAAAAAACTTCTCAATAGAGACGGGTCAAATTCAAGCTGGTGGTAATGGTTCGCTACCTCAATTTCTGGCCCCAAATACTTTGCTGTATCAGGTGGCATTGTGTGGGAAAGGACTTCGTGAATCTTTCTCTTCATCCGGATATTCTATTCTTGAATGAAGCATATTTAATGTGGTCTTAAGAAAGCTTTTCTTAATGGTGGCGACTTCTTCTAGGGTAAGCGGACATTCGTCCAACTGGCCATCTTCGAGACGATCCTGAAAGATCGAATCGAGAAGTTCCTCCACGCTGTGATGGGTGACTTTAGGAAGGGACCTTGCCGCCGCTTCCACGGAGTCTGCAAAGAAAATAATTGCACTCTCTTTAAAACGCGGGCGCGGTCCATCGTACCGGTAGGTGGATTCATCGGGCTCCTGCAAGTCCGAGTCTCCGTATGGTAGGTTCGCTTGTTTTGATTTTTGTTTTGCTTGAAAGTAAAAGTATTTCACCAGGGTGGTGCCATGGTGCTGGCGAATTACATCCCGAATAACTTTTGGAAGCCGGTTCTCGCGGGCAATTTCCAAGCCCTCCTTCACATGGCTTTTGATGATCAACGCACTCATGGCTGGGTTTTGGCGGTTGTGCGGGTTACCAAAATCTCCCTGGTTTTCGGTGAAATAGTTCGGTTGCACCATCTTTCCAACATCATGAAACAATGCACAGGCCCGGCAAAGGGTCGGGTTCGCTTTCACTTCTAATGCGGCATCCTCGGCTAAGTTAGCAACCATCAGGCTATGATGGTAGGTACCGGGTGCCTCTACCTGCATCCTGCGCAACAAGGGATGATTATAATCCGTAAGTTCAAAGAGCGTGGCATCGGTGGCTACCTTAAAGGCATTTTCGATCAGGGGCATCGCCCCCAAGACAAGAGCCCCGGTAAAAACAGACACCACGAAAGAGGCTAAGGCATGGTTGAGAGGAACCATCCATCCGCTGCCAGAAGCAAAACCAACTCCCAGGGCAACCACCCCACCAGTAAGTCCCGCCATTGTTCCGGCTTTAAGCACACTTCCGCGCAGCCTTACCTCCCGGCAAAAATAGACCCCAACCAATGCAGTGCACAAAGAACCTACGAGCATTTCTATCCCGATCTCCTGCATCGCTGCATGAAACACACAGGTCATGATCGCAGTTAATGTGGCCATTCTGGGACCCACCGTGATCATCACAATCATGGGTGCAAATGCGATGGGCAGAAGGTAAGGAAGTAAACCGATGAGGATTGGGCTGGAACCAAAGAGCTCTGTCTCTCCCAATTCCATAATGAACCGGGAAAAGGCCAGGTTAAAAACAATCGCAAGCGCAACAATAGTCGAACGCGGACCGTCTGACCAAAAATTCGGCAGGACCAATCGGATGTATACAACCCCAAACAACAGGGTAACAAAAGTGACAAAGATTCGCTTGGGCAAAAGCACACTGTCTTCCAGTGCCAAGTCTAAAAACTCCTGATATTTTTCCAGGTCAGATGCAGTCACTTTTTCCCCCCGACGAAGAATCACATCTCCTTCCTGAACCGAGATTACAGTAGGTTCCATGTCAGAAATTGCCCGCTCCTGAGCAGCAGTTGTGGCTTGGCGATCAATCGAACGAAGCCGTAACCCCTTGGTTAAAAAACCCCCAAGCTCCGAGGCAATGTCGTTGCGCAACTCCTGGGCGGCAAAAGACTCATTTTCATCGGCAAACTCAATGATATCTCGGAGTTGCACAACCCCTTGTTTTCGTAAGGATTCAGCAACATCGGAAAGCTCCTTCTTCTCCAGGTCTGCCAGGAAACCTGAAAGGACAGGATAACGATAATCCAAGTCATCGATTGTGCTCATATTCTTTTCCAGGTTGTGAAGAACCAACCGGTTCGAGAAATCGATCATTTGTGCTTTGATACGGTCCGTGGCATTGGACTCTGCTAAAAACTTTTGGTCCAGGGATGGAAACTTAACCACTCCGGTCAAATGAAGTTGAGAGAGTAACTTGTTCCCAAGAGTAAAAAAGTCTCCCCCTTGCATTGCTACGGTGTTCAGTATGGTGCGGGCTTCTTGTTCCGTTAAAACAACCTGGAATTTTACTTTTAACTCTTCGATTAAGGATTGGAGGGCCAAGTTTTGGGATTCCATTGGCATATCCACCACCGCAAGAATTCCTTCCCGTAAACGAACCACTGCTTTGGCAAAGCTTTCCTCCCCCACAAAATCTCGGGTAAACTCTCGAGGGGTACTACTTCTGATCCACTCCTCAGCTTCTTTTTTGCGAACCTCGCTCAGGTAACTAAAGCTTCGGTCACTGTATACATTTTCCGGTGCGACCTCACCGAGCGTTCGCAACCCGGGGGGTTCCTGTCCGACAAAACAGATAAGTACAATGGTTACTCCGAAAAGAATTGTTTGGAAAAGGTTTTTCCCGAACTTGCGCCAAAACCCGGATATACCCTCCAGGTTTTCTTTTTGGGAATCTTCCTCCTGCAAAACCCGACGCCTTCTTCCACCACGCATATTTTTGCGAATTAAATCTTTTCTGTCTTCACTCACCGGTTTTGTTCTAAATCTTAAGCAAAGGGTTAAGTTTCCTTGTCCTCGTATGCGGCAATGATTCGGCTGACCAGAGGGTGTCGCACCACATCGCCATGATCAAACTCATGAAAATGTAAACCATTCACCGAATGAAGAATTCGTTTCGCTTCCTTTAAACCAGATTCCTGCTTGTGGGGAAGGTCCACCTGGGTGAGGTCTCCGGTCACCACCATCTTACTGCCCTCTCCCAATCTCGTGAGAAACATCATCATCTGAGAACGGGTGGTATTTTGAGCCTCATCGAGCAATGCAAAACATTTACTTAATGTCCTACCCCTCATGTAAGCAAGCGGAGCAATCTCAACCACTCCGGTCTCCACCAGCTTTCTCGCCTCAACTGGACCCAGAACTTCGTCCATTGCATCATAAAGAGGACGCAGATAAGGGAGCAGTTTCTCCTCCAGATCTCCAGGCAGAAAACCAAGGGCTTCCCCCGCTTCAACAGCTGGTCTGGCCAGCACAATTCTCTCGACTTCGCCTTCCAGCAAAGCATGCAGGGCAACAATCATTGCCAGAAATGTTTTGCCCGTTCCTGCCGGTCCTATCCCAAAAACAAGATCATTTTTTAAAATCAGATCTAAAAACTTTCTCTGGCTTAGGTTGCGCGGAACCACAGACTTTTTTCGGATTTGAATTCTAAGGGGACGGTCGAGCAGTGCTTTTAGCTCCTTGCTGTCTTTTTCTTGAAATTGATGAAGAAACCTAAAAAGGTCGTATTTCCCATGCACCAATCCTTGCTCCTTGGCAACTTGCAGCAAAGTGAAAAACTCTTCGGCACGATCCAGCGGAACTTTATCCCCTTCCAATTGTAAAAGACTTCCCCTGGCAATGACCTTTACTCCCAATGACTTTTCTATGGAAAGTAAGTGCTCTGGATTTTCGCAGTAGAGCTTATGGAATTGTCGCTCCGATTCAAATTCGATGGACCGGCTAGGCATAATTACACCGATGAACTAAGTTGGGGGTAGAGTGTAATGAATCAAGCAAACCTGCGTTTCCTGGCAGTTTTACCTTCTGATCGTAAGAGAATGATTGAATAATTCACAAGCCCCTAAAATATCTCCTTGGCTAGGGGTTTCGCAAGCATTGAATAAGTGAATCCTGATTCTCTTTTCCCGTTGCCAATTTACTCCAATCAGGCATCAACATTCTTCCTTTACCAAAGCAATGAAAGTTTTATTTGTTAGCCCAGAGGTCAACCCACTTGTACGGACAGGGGGATTGGGTGATGTTGTAGGAAGCCTGCCTATTTCCCTGAAGAAACTTGGGGTTGATGTGCGAGTCATTTGCCCCCTCCACCGGGAATGCAAAAATATCGAGTCCCGAGTTCTCGGCAAGCAACTCTCTGTGAAATTAAAAAATAAAGCGGTCAATGGATACATTCGTGAGGCCAAACTGGGAAACACTGATATCCCGGCCTACCTCATAGATCTTCCCGAACTTTTTGACCGGGCGGGGATTTATTCAGATGAAAACGGGGATTTCCCCGACAATGCCCAACGAGCTTTTGCCCTTTGCCAGGCCGCATTACAGCTTGAAGATATTTCCGGCTGGCGGCCCCAGGTGGTCCATGCACACGATTGGATGGCAGCTCCCGTATGCGGCTATCTGAATGCAATGCAAATAGACAAACCGGATGCCTCTAAAATTCGGTCTGTCCTGACGATTCATAATTTACAGCACCAAGGTGTGTTTTCTTACGACGACTTTCTTGGTTCAGGCTTACCTGATTCAAGTTGGGGCATGGACGGATTCGAAAAAGATGGCTCCCTCAACCTGCTCAAGGGCGGCATCCAAAATGCAGATAAAATCACCACCGTCAGCCCAACTTATGCCCAAGAGATCAGGACATCCGATTATGGATGCGGTTTGGAAACGAGCCTAAGATACCGGGGTGCAGATTTAATTGGTATTCTCAACGGGATTGACCAGCATAGCTGGAACCCTCAAAAGGACCCTTCGATCGCCCATGCAATCAGCCCCAGTAGGCCCAAGGCAGGCAAGCAGGCTTGTAAGAAAGATCTTCTGAATCAATTTCAGCTCAACAAAAACCTGGATGCCCCCCTCTTTGGCGTGGTTTCAAGGTTATACGAGCAAAAAGGGTTGGACCTACTGATCGAAATTCTTCCGCAATTAATGGCAGAAACCCATTCAACCTTTGTTATTCTTGGAAGTGGTGCACCCCATGAAGAAGAGGCCATTCGCGATTTATCTTCATCCTACCCAAACCAAATTGCATCCTACATAGGTTTTGATGATACATTGGCCCGTAAAATTTTTGCTGGTTCTGACTTTTTTATCATGCCCAGCCGTTTCGAACCCTGCGGCCTAGCTCAACAATATGCCATGAGATACGGGGCCTTGCCCATTGCCAGGAAAACAGGCGGGCTGGCGGACACAATCCAAACCCAAGAAGGCGGAGCACTCCACCCAAATGGGTTTCTCTTTACTGAACCTACGCCCAAAGCTCTTTGGCTGTCCATTCAAGAAGCAACAGGGATTTATGCCAACAGTAGGAAGTTTACCCAAATGCGAAAAAATGCACTTTGCAAAAAATGCGACTGGGAAGAAGCCGCAAAAGAATACATCAAAACCTACGAGTGGGCATTAGCGCTGGGCTAAACCTGTTTTATTAGTTAAATACTTCGCGGAAGTCATTCACATTACAGCAGGATTTGTGGATAACTTTACGGCTAATTAAGAGCTTTCCCCTTGCCCTCAATAATTTCGAACTACTAGCCTAATTGCCATAATTTTCATGGTAATTTTATGATATCCAACGGACCTTCAAGAACCTTCACCCAAGAGGCTGTTGAGGCTTGGTTCGCAAGGTTGTGCACCTCCGACTGGGAATCCCACTTTTCTCCCAAACAATTAAAGAGTGCTCAGAAATTCTACCGAGAGGGTTACCTAAGTACAATTGACATTCAGGAAAACCAAGCGGTGGTTACCAAAAAAATAAACCGCGAAGAAACCTATTCTGTTGTTGAGTGGAATGGAAAAGGTCCAGAAATCCGTACATCTTTGGATGAAGAGGAACTGGGCATTGCTCTGGCAACCGCCGGGTTATACGAAATTGAGGAATTAATTTCTGAACTCCACGAAGATGATCCACTGTTGGGTGAAGGGTTGCTCGAGGAAAAACCGAAAGAGGATGACGAATGCCCTGAGGATGCAGAAAACCAGACGGATGTGAATGCTGAGGAAGCATCCACGATTAAACTTCTTGTTTGCATGGAAGTTTCTGCCCAAAAAGGACTCAGGGTCACACCATCCTGGCAGACTGACTCTGCTACCCCCACCCCAGTATATTCAGAGAAGGCATCCACCCTCGAGGCTTGCGATCGTCCTGCATTGATGCGCTTCGTTGCAGAGGCGGGCAAATTTGGGTTTCAATTTCAAAAAAGTGTGGGTGAGTTCTGGTTAAATGATTGGCAACAGGTAGCCAAATTTGCTGAGGAATACCTCTCCGGTTGGGAAAATTCATTTGAAATCCAGTACGGGGGGGATGCTCATCTATTAAAACAGGGACAAAGAACTTTAAGCTGGGAGATTGAAGCGAGAAGCCGGGATGAAAAGAATATGATTCTTCGGGAAAACTTTCACATAGGAAACCGAAGACTGGGCACCCAGCATATTCGCAGGGTTACCAAAGCATCCCAAGGTGCCACCTTTATACGCGGATACGGATTGGTTAAGCTTGATCAGGACCAAGTGGAGGATTTTGAGTGGTGGCAAAGAAACCGGGGCGATGCCAAGCGGGCAAATTGGCCAAGATACATGCTTTTTTCTCTGTTCGCACGGAAGTACTTGCGTACGCGGGCCGATGGGCAGTTGGAGCACTGGCGGGACTCGATCAAAAAACTTGAGACCAATGGGGTAGGAAAGAAGTTTGCTTTCCTGCGCCCTTACCAAATGCAGGGGGTTGCCCACTTGCATGCACTGCACCAGCTTGGGTGCCACCCCTTATTGGCGGATGAAATGGGCCTGGGGAAAACAGTACAGACCCTTGCCCTTATTAGCTCTGACCTTACCCAAGACCTGCCCGATTTAGTCACCTGTCCCGCTTCGGTGGTTCCAGTGTGGGTTAAAGAAGCTGCCAAGCACTTTCCCAAGCTCAAGGTACGGGTGTTGTGCAAAGAAGAAAATTTTGAAGCTGCGGATGAACCCTGTCTTTGGATCGCCAGTTATACCCAACTTCGAAGGCATCGGCATTTATTAGACAAGGTAAACTTTAGGTATGCTGTGCTGGATGAGGCCCAACTTATCAAAAACCCAAAAGCGAAAGTCACCCAGGCTTGCCTTTCAATCGATGCTAATCACAGACTTGCACTTTCTGGCACCCCCATTGAGAATTCTGCATTGGATCTGTGGACCATTTTCCGCTTTCTGATGCCTGGTTTATTGGGAGCACGCAAAGAACTGGAAAAATCTCTTATAGAAGATTCAGCAAAAACCCTGCTGCTCTTACGAAGACAAGTGACCCCTTTCGTTCTTCGAAGGATGAAAAACGAAGTGGCATCTGAGCTCCCACCGAAACTGGAAACAGAACTCCCCTGCCCCTTAAATGACGAACAAAAAAAAGCTTACAAAGCCTTGGCCGAAGGAGGCATTTTGGAGCACGGGAACAATTTAAAGGAAGCGATTCGCACCTCTTCGATGCATGTATTTTCTCTCCTTACCCGTTTGCGACAGGCATGTTGCGACCTTGGACTTCTTCCCGGAAGGGAACACCTGCCTGCATCAGGATCCAAAAGTGATATGTTGATCGAAAAATTGCACGATCTATCGAACTCTGGTGCAAAAGTCCTGGTTTTTAGTCAGTTCACCACCTTTCTCCACTTACTTAAAAAGCGAATTAAATTAGAACTACCCAGCCTAGAGGTGCTTGAGCTTACTGGTTCCACCCGGGACCGATCCAAACCGGTCGACCGTTTTGAATCGAGCGATCAACCTGCAGTTATGCTGGCATCGCTCAAAGCTGCCGGATTGGGGGTAACTTTAAAATCTGCAGATTATGTATTCCTTATGGACCCATGGTGGAACCCTGCAGTGGAAGAGCAAGCGATTGACCGAGCTCACCGATTGGGCCGGGAAAAACCAACCTTTATTTATCGCATGGTTACCCAGGGAACGATCGAGGAAAGAGTCCGCGAATTACAATTGGAGAAAAAAGAAACTTTCAGGCAGGTCATTGGGGATCTTGAAAAACCAAGCGGTTTGGCCGAGCATTTTTCATCCCTTGAGGAATTAATTGAACTCAGGGA
>JAYOTQ010000044.1:0-13989 GCA_038150505.1 Opitutales bacterium
GGCTCACAAGAGGATATTCCAAAGCTGGAAGGCACGGGCGCGATTTTAGGTTCTACTGAGTTAACGCCCTTTTTTCATACGGATGTAAATGAAGTATTTCGACAAGTTCCTGGAGTTTATCTCCGACCAGAAGATGGCTATGGCCTGTTTCCCAATATCAGTTTGCGGGGCGTTGACTCTCACCGTTCTGCCAAGGTAACCATCCTCGAGGATGGCATTCCTTCCTCTCCCTCTCCCTTTTCCGATCCTGCGGCTTACTACTCACCCACAGCTGGGCGGATGTCAGGCTTCGAAATTCTCAAAGGGTCAAGCCAGTTGTCCCAAGGCCCAAACACCATTGGAGGGGTAATCAATTACCTATCGACACCCATTCCAGAGAACCAAATTTCACACCTACGGGTTTCTTATGGCGAAGATAACGAGAGGGTAGCTCATGCTTATTCAGGAGGAAAAACGGACTTGGGCAGCGGAAAGCTTGGTTTTCTCGTAGAAATTTTTGACCACCGAACAGACGGTTTTAAAACAATCAATGCTTTGGGAAATTCGGTTGGTGGAAATGCCCCGGTTTCTAAAACAGATGTCTCTCTCAAACTTGGGTATGAATTTGGAGAAGATGATTACCTGGAATTTAAGGCTGGAAGAACGAATTTGGATGCGGATGTCAGTTACATTGGCTTAAGTACCGAGGATTTCGCTGCCAATCCATACCAGCGCTATCACAACACAAAATTCGATAACATGGATTCGGTTCAAACCAGATACTACTTAAGATATCTCAAAGAAATTGATCCAGAAACGAAATTTAGAACCACTATTTTTCATAACGAATTCGACCGAGACTGGTACAAGATAGGAAAAGTAAGGGCTTTTAACTCCCAAAATAATTCATTCGAAGATTGGCAAGCAATTGGCCAAGGTGCTTTTAGTAGTATAAACCATGTAAATCTTTTGCGCGGCTCTGGAGACATGAACGATACCGCAAGCTACGATGGAACCGGTCAGGTTTTATACAAGCACAACGATCGAAATTACAAAAATACAGGTATTCAGGCATCCCTTCAAAAAGAGTGGGAAAACCATATCTTTGAAATCGGGAGTCGATACACCAAGGATCACTACACCTACAAGGATTACACCGAAGATATCTATGATGTTTCGAATGCAGGTGATCACACCGCTGCCCTTGCTTATAATTCCTCTACAACAAAATCAAAGGGTTCGGGTAAGGATCGTATTTCTAGGGTCTGGGAAACTTACCTGACAGATAAGATTTCTTTAGATCGGGTTACTTTTACTCCTGGCATCCGCTTTACGAATGCTGAATATGAGTATAAGAATAGAAAATCCAGTGTTAAAGATGTTTTGCTGGGAGCAGGAGCCACTTACGATCTCGGAGACCACCTCACATTTATTGGGGTCCATCAAGGCCATGCCTTGCCAGGTTACCATGCTGCAGACGGATCTTTAGAAGAAGAAAGGTCTCTTGGGTTTGAACTGGGTTCTCGTGGCTCTTTAAATTTCATCAACTATGAACTGGCTTACTTTCATACATCTATTAAAGACATGCTCGCAGTTCCTTCGCTTGCCAGCGGTCTCGGGGATGCATCCAGAAACATAGGAAAAGCATCGATTGATGGGGTGGAACTTATGCTATCTAAAGATTTGAACCAGGAAGGATCTTTTCAAGTTCCACTCAGCGTTGCAGCTACCTTCACCCATGCAGAATTTAAATCTTCCACAGGATTCAACAGTGAGGACCGTTATTCTGGTGGAACTTCAGGTAACCGCATTCCTTATGTACCCGATTTTCAATACAATGCCCGTATCGGTATAGTTTTTGAGAGCTGGAGTTCTTATTTAAATTATCATTGGCAGGACGATGTATACACAAATGCATCCAACGATACTCAAATAAATGAATACGGCATACTCAATTGGTCTGGGTTTTATCTTCTTTCTGATGGGATCGAAATCTTTGCAAAAATTACGAATCTGAGGGATAAAAAATATGTGGCGAGCGACATGCCTGATGGGCTACGACCCGGTGCACCACGAACGACAAGCTTAGGAGTTGAATTTAATTTTTAATTTAGCTCGGATTGATTAACCGGTCTTGTCTGCATTGACAGTTTTGCTGTTCTTGGTATTTTAAATTCATTGATGCTCGGTAGCTCAGTGGCAGAGCAGGTGACTGTTAATCACTTGGTCGCTGGTTCGAATCCAGCCCGAGCAGCCATCTCAAAAAGATATTTACTTGAGATCGAGCTCTGGCCAACGATCTAGCTTTCGATGAAGTGTGCGACGGCTTATACCCAATAATTGAGCAGCTTTCGTCTTATTTCCATCCGATTCGACCAAAGCGTTTCTTAACAGCCTCTTCTCATTTTCTTCCACCGATAAGGATGAGACAGGGACATTTCCCCCTTGGTCAACCGGGGGATTAATCAAAGTAAAGCGAGGGTCTAAGTCATGAGGAAACACTTCTTCACCACGTTTCAAAACGACTAAATTTTCGCAAAAGTTTCTGAGCTCACGAACATTTCCTGGCCAATTATATTTTTGCAGGATTGAACGAGTTGGTTCACTGAGACGGGGCACCTCAAATCCATTTTCGTCGGAGTAATAGTTCAAAAAATGGGTAATGAGTAGTAATAGGTCATCTCCTCTTTTACGCAGGGGGGGTAATTGTATAGAAACGACATTTAACCGGTAATATAAATCTTCCCTAAACTCTCCATCCTGCACCATTTTCAGAAGGTTGCGATTTGTGGCACAAACCAACCTAACATCCAGTTCAAGAGTCTTTGAACTACCGAGCCTTTCAATAGTTTTTGATTCCAAAAATCGTAGTAATTTCACTTGGGTGGAGGAATCGATCTCTCCAATTTCATCCAAAAATAAAGTCCCTCTATTCGCAGACTCAAACCGACCAATTCGCTTTTCACTAGCACCAGTAAAGGCACCCTTTTCATGACCAAACAATTCACTCTCAAGCAAGTTAGCAGGGAGTGCGGCACAATGAACCGTAACAAAGGGTAAACTGGAACGGTCGCTGTTTTGGTGGATAGACTGAGCAAACAATTCTTTCCCTGTTCCAGTTTCACCAGTTAATAAAACAGTCGCCTTGGAAGGACCAACCAAACGCACTTTTTTGGTAACTTCCTCCAAGGCAGGTGAATTCCCTAAAATTCCTTCGATCTTGGATTTCTTTTCCAACATGACAGGTGATTGCAGTCCTTCCTTTGTTCCTTTTTTTACTTTCAATCCCCTCTTAATAAGCAATTCAAGCTGTTCTAAATTAACTGGCTTAGGTAAGAAATCGAACGCCCCCCGCTTCATCGCTTCTACGGCTACATCCACTTCTCCGTAGGCAGTCATCATAATACATAGGGGTTTACTTGAATGACGCAGGCAATGGTCTATTACATTCATTCCTGAATCTCCTGGCATTCTTAGATCTGTTAGAACCACTTCAAAGTCTTCTTGGTCGAGTGCAGCAATTGCCTGTTTGGCACTACTTGCACAAAATACCTCAAATTCATCCTCTAAAGCTAATTCCAACCCATCACGTGTGTGTTTTTCATCATCGACTACCAAAATATTAGGTTTCATAAAGGACCTTACTTTTGCTCTAAATAGCGTTGGTTTTTTCCTTGGTTTGGAAATTTAAGAGTAACGATTGTTCCAGAACCATATTTACTATCAATGCCAACCTCACCCCCGTGATTTCTCATAATTCGGTGTACGACCATCATTCCTATTCCATTTCCCTTTTTCTTGGTGGTGAAATAAGGGTCAAACACTTTTGAAACATTTTCTTTTTTTATACCAGCTCCTCGGTCAATTATTTGCACAGTAATGTACTCATCCTCCCGAGAAATTAGTATGCTAATTTCTGAGTTATCGGAGATAGCATCCATTGCATTTCCAATCACATTAAAAAATACCTGCTTAATTTGCTCTGTGTCAGCTTCTAAAACTGGGTCTTTCCCTTGATTATCAAGTTTTATACTAATATTTTTACTGTTTAATTCTTTTTCTTTTAAATAAAGTATATCCTCAATTACTTTGAGCAGATTAACTTCCTTAAAATCAGGAATCGTTGGACGGATTGCTTTTAAAAAATGGGTAATAATCGAATCAAGTCTTTGTACTTCCTTGATGGCAGAGTCTAAGGATTTTTCTGTTTTTTTATCCTGTATCGATTCAGATTTATTCTTCTCAATCGAGCGTTGTAAGAGTTGCAAATGTATATTGATTGAGTTGAGCGGATTTCCAAGCTCATGAGCTACTCCAGCAGCTAAATCCATTATGCTAGAAACTTTTTCATTTTCAATCTGCTCTGCAACATTCGATCTGTCTTCCGTTATGTCCGTTAAAACAACGGTGATACCTGCGTCCTTTGGACTTATCTTTTCGGTAAATGTACCTTCAATTGGAACGGCATAGATGCGTAAATATCTTTTTTCTGGGTAATTTATAAGGATTTCTCTGACTACAACTTCTGGACGAATTATTTCCGAGGTGCGGTCTAAGCCGAGTAATTTTGCTAAATCAGGAGCTGCTCGAAGAAGAGAAACCTTGTCCCCTAAGGCACTTTTTAACCCAATTAACCTGCGTCCCTGTTGGTTCGAATAGGTGATAATACCCTTTTGGTCGAGAACAAGTATCCCGTCCCGAATAACATCAAACACAGTTTCAAGCAGTTTTCGTTCTCTGGCAAGTCTTTGAACAAGGTTACTGAGGTTGACTTCATCCAGGTCCTCGAGTCTTCCTAAAACTTTATCTAGCGGGCTTTTTCTATGCATGATGGGTAGATAGCATTTAAAAGTTCTTGGGCAATTTTTACTTTATCAGCAAGAGCGAACGGCATCTTTTCACCACCAGAACCAATTAAAACGACTTCATTCTTATCACTAGAAAAACCTCCCTGTTCTTTGGAAACATCATTGGCAATGATCCAGTCCAAGTTTTTTTCTACTAATTTTTTTTTCGCAGAAAGTAAGACTTCTTTCGTTTCGGCAGCAAAACCAACTAATACCTGGTCTTCTCTCTTTAACTCCCCTAAATGTTTTAGGATATCAGGATTTCTGGCTAATTCTAAATGGGAGGGGAATTGGTCCTTAACAATTTTCATCTCTGTATATTTTGCAGGTCTGTGATCAGATACAGCAGCACACATTATAATCAGATTTGCATTATCAAATGTCGATAGCATAGCAGATTTCATTTCTTCTGCTGTCTCAACCTTGATCACTTCCATACCTTCAGGCGCTGGAATAGAAACAGGGCCGCTTACCAATGTCACTTTCATGCCCAATTCCTTGGCAGTTTGAGCTAAAGCATAGCCCATTTTACCGGAAGATGGGTTGGATATAAACCTAACTGGGTCGATCCATTCTCTTGTTGGGCCTGCTGAAATTAAACAAGAGAGATGTGGCTTTTCATTTAACATTAATGGCGACAAAATTTGTAGATCATGTATGCAATAGTAAAATCATGCTAGAAATAGATAAAAGCAACAAAATCGAACCCAGAGAAAACCTTTTCGTCAATTTAGTTTTTAATTTAGCAATTCCTATCTTAATACTTCGTTATGGAAATGATTGGGCAGGTGAAAAAATTGCTTCTTTACTAGGCAAGCCTCCGAATTCAACCTCAGTTGCTTCCATAATCTTGGCTGTAGCAGTTCTTTTTCCTGTATGTTACGGGATTTATGATTATTTGAGGAGGGAAAAAATTAATTTCTTTAGTGTGCTTGGAATTATAAGTGCCTTGTTAACAGGTGGGATAGGGTTGGTTCCTGGTGGTACGGTATTTATGTTTGCTCTTAAAGAAACCGCGATTCCTTTTGTGCTTTCAATTTTTACTATTTATACCTTAAAAACACCAAAACCATTGGTTAAATTATTCCTTTACAACCCTGCAATTTTTGATGTCGAAAAAATACAATCCCATTTAAGCACAAACGGAACGGTGTCTTACTTTGAAAAATTACTTTCAAAATGCACTTGGTTGATAGCAGGCAGTTTTGTCTTAAGTGCATTTCTTAATTTTCTTCTAGCACGCTTCATCGTAGTTACTGAACCGTTCGTTGATAAAAACCAATTTAACGAAGAAGTAGGAGCGATGATGTTTTGGAGTTTTCCCGTGATAAGTGTGCCATGTATGATAATTAGTGCATATACACTTTGGCTATTAATTAAAGGTGTTAAAAACTATGCAGGGCTTGATATGGATCAAATAATTGGAAGTCATCTCCAAAAATAATACTTTTGAAGATAGCAATCGGATCGAAAAATGGCCGTTTATCGCTGATCCAATGGGATGTAATTTCTTAATTTAGCACCTTGATAAATTTGGCGAGGGCGATGAATTCTTTTTCCAGTAAGGGCAATTTCTTTCCAGTGAGCCAGCCAGCCAGGTGCTCTACCAATCGCAAATAAAACCGTAAATGTATCCGTGGGGAAACCGATCGCCTGAAGAATAATACCACTATAGAAATCAACATTTGGGTAAAGTTTACGATCAATAAAATAGGTATCCTGAAGGGCAACTTCCTCAAGTCTTCTCGCAATATCAAGTATAGGACTCGATACACCAAGGGCAGAAAGGGCTTGATCGCAGGCAGCCTTAAGAATCTTAGCTCTTGGGTCGTAGTTTCGATAAACACGATGACCAAAGCCCATCAGTCTTGATTTCCCTTCCTTAGCTGACTGAATAAATTTACTGCCATCATCGCCAGAGCTATGGATATCGTTGAGCATCTTGATCACAGCCATGTTGGCACCACCATGTAATGGACCCCAAAGTGCGGAAACAGCACCTGCTAAGGAGGCAAAGGGGTTTGCCCCTCCCGAGGCGATCATTCTACATGTAGAGGTGGAGCAATTTTGTTCATGATCAGCATGCAACAAAAAGATTAAGTCCAAAGCTTTGCTTAAAGAAGGGTTGATCTGGCTATCACCTGCTTTTCCAAACATCATTGTGAGAAAGTTTTCACAATAACTTTTAGATGGTGAGGGATTTAAAAAATCTTCTCCTTTTTTCTGCCGGTGAGATGCGGCTGCTAAAGCAGGAAGTGTGGCAATAATTAATGCAGCAGCATCATCGAAATACTCTAAGTCTTTTTGCCGATCATTCGTGCAAAGATGGCTGCAGGCTCCGCCCAAAGCTTGTAAGCCGGACGCTAAAGAGCCCATTGGGTGGATGGCGGAGGGTAAAGACTGAATTGATTGGAGAACCTCGGGCGGGAGGTTTTGAAATGTGGAAACCTTGCTTTCAAAGGCAGATAATTCGTCTGCAGAGGGCAATTCTCCGTTTAAAAGCAATAGACATACCTCCAGAAAACTGGCTTTCTCAGCAAGCTCTGAAATGTCATATCCTCGATATCTCAGAATTCCCTTATCTCCATCAATAAAGGTAACGGAGCTTTCGCAGGAACCAGTATTACCATAGCCATCATCAAATGTGATCAAGCCGCTATCTTTTCGAAGCTGCCTGACATCCAATGCCTTTTCATCTTCTGTACCGGTAAGAACATTAAGAGGGTAGGTGGATTCACCAAAGGTTAGGGATGCGCGATCAGACATGTTTGAATGGGGGGTAAAAGGGAGTAAAGTTATGTTGTGCCATTTCTAATCAATGTTTTCAAGAAAGTTTCGGTACAGTCGCATACCTTTCGATTGGCTTTTTTCCGGATGAAATTGAGTGGCAAGGCAATTAGAATAAGATAGTCCGCTTGTAAAAATGCCTCCGTAATCGGTAGTAAAAGTCGTTAACCTAGGATCATCTGTGACCACCCTGTAACTGTGAACAAAATAAAACTGGTCTTGGTTTTCTAAATGCTTACATACCCAATGGCCGGAAGGTAAGTTCCAAGAAACATTATTCCAACCCATGTGAGGAATCTTTAATTCTTGCGAAAGACGAAACCGTTTAACCTTCCCTTTAAATAAACCTAAACCGGGCAAATCTCCTTCCTCTGAAGATTCAAAGAGTACCTGCAAGCCAAGACATATTCCAAAAAAAGGACGATCTTCCTCAATCCAAGACCTTAATGCATCATCCAAACCGGATTTCCTTAAGCGGGTCATACACTGGTCATAACTTCCCTGTCCTGGAAAAACGACTGCATCAATGCCCTTGAATGCTTTGGGTTCCTGTATTAGGGACACTTGGGCACCTAAAAATTCGAAAGCTTTTACGACGCTTTTAAGATTACCGGTACCGTAATCGATTACCGCTAAATTGCGGGGTTCCATCAATGCTTAAGCCTATGTGTAATTAACTAGACAATGTGCCTTTTGTAGAAGGAATAGCCCCTTTTAGGCGGGGTTCCATTGTCGTCGCCATATCTAAAGACTTAGCGAGTGATTTAAAGATGCCTTCTGCAACATGATGAGGTTCTTCGCCATGCTCCAAGCGTATGTGTAAATTACATGCTACTTCATTAGAAAAAGACTGAAAGAACTCCTTAAACAACTGGATGTTAAAATCACGAACCATCGAGTTTTCCAAATTCACCGACCAGGAAAGATAAGGGCGGTTGGATAAGTCTACAGCAGTGGTAACTAGAGTTTCGTCCATTGGAGCAACAAAAAAGCCATAACGCTTGATTCCAGATTTATCTCCAAGTGCTTGGGAAAAAGCCTTCCCCAGTGCGATTCCCAAGTCCTCCACAAGGTGATGATAATCAATTTCGATATCTCCTTTTGCTTGGACCGATAAATCGAAAAATCCATGTCTAGAAAATAAGATCAGCATATGATCTAAAAAGGGTATTCCCGTGGATATCTCATGTTTTCCACTTCCAGAAACCAGTAAACTCAAAGAAATTTGAGTTTCACTAGTATTTCTTTCCAAAATTATTGCTTTTGTTGCATCCATGATTCTATAGCATCCCTTAAAATAGCCATATCGCTAGAATTGCCAATACTGATTCTCAAGAATGAAACAGTGAGAGGATGTTTTGGGAAGTACCTCACCAAAATGTTTTGACTGCACAAATAATTAAAGAGAGAGAGAGCAACTGATGGTCCTTTCGTTCCTTGGCCGTCTCTAGGTTCAACGAAAATAAAATTGGTAGCAGACGGTATTTGATCCCAACCATACTCTTTAAACTTATTGGAAAGAAGGGTTCTTTGCTCAATGATATTATTGAGGCAATCGTTAAAATATTTTCTATCAAGCAAAGCAGTCAATGCACCGGCTTGAGCGATCCGGTCGAGGTTGTAAACTTCACGCACTTCATCCAATTGATTGACTACATTTGGGGAACCCAATCCATATCCAACACGCAAACCAGCTAGAGAATAAGACTTAGAAAAGGTTCTGGTAATAAAAACATTGGTGAACTCATGAAGTAAGGAAATTGCATTTTCTGGAGCAAAGTCTGCGTAAGCTTCATCAATCACTAAAAGCCCAGAAAAATTTTCTGCAATTTGACGCAGTTGGCCTAATGGATAGTTTCGGCCACTTGGAGCATGAGGGTTGGTCAAAAAAAATATATTTGCTCCCGATCTTATGATCTCTTCTGGGCGAAAGGAAAATTGACCATCTGAAAAAGGAACCTGAATTAATTCACTTCCTTGAACCCCGGACAAAACCTCATATAAGGAATAACTGGGCTCAAGCATACCTATCTTTAATTCGCTATCAGAGTAAACTCGTACACATAAATTCAAAATATCATCCGAGCCATTTCCTACAATAACCTGGTTTTGATTCAGCCCATGATGATGGGCAATGGATTCCCTTAATTCTTTAGCCGGAGGATTAGGGTAAAGGTTTAGATAAGGTATTTCAGCGACTATCTTTTCGTGCAGCAGAGGGCTGGGAGGATAGGGGTTTTCATTGGTGTTTAATTTGATTACCTTGGACTGGTGCTTGGGTTGTTCTCCGGGCAGATAGGGAACATGTCCTTGCAATCTTTGGGTAACCTGGACCCCTTTTTTGATCATTTATCAGAGGGTTAATTGGGGGCTAGCCTAAGTTGGTGAGCTTTGCCGTGACCGTCTAGTTTTTCCATGGCGGAAAACTCATCAATGGTTGGGGCCGCAATACGACAGGACTCTTGGTCGTACCGAATTACACTGCTTCGACGCAAGAAATCATGCAAACGCAACCCAGAAGAGAAACGAGATGACCGGCCTGTTGGTAAGACATGGCTTGGCCCGGCGGAAAAATCACCTAGTGATGTAGCCGTTTGATGACCAACGAGAAAGGCACCTGCAGTCGTTATGTTAGAAAGATAGAATTCACAATTTTCCTCGGAGGCCTGAAGCTCAAGATGTTCGGGAGCTATAAAATTCGCAATCTCCGAAATCTTCTCTTTGGTGGGGAGGTAGATAGCCATAAAACCATTTTCTAGTACTCCGCGAATGGCATGTTCATGGCTTAACTCACCTAACTGCTTCTCAATTTCTTGAACAACTGGTTGAAAGAGTTCTTGGTTTTGAAATAAGAAATAAATTTTTTCTTTGCCAGAACCATGCTCTGCCTGAGCTAAGAGAGCCGCTGAAACTAATTGGGGTTGTGCCGATTCATCTGCAATTACCATTATCTCGCTTGGACCTGGCAATAGATCGATCCCCACTTGCCCAAATACCTGCCTTTTCGCTTCATTAACATAGGCATTACCAGGACCGAAAATTTTATCAACCGGAAGGATACTTTTTGTGCCGTAAGCAATCGCACCAATTGCCTGAGCACCACCAATTTTATAGACTTCCTCAACTTCCAACAGTTTCAGAGCGGCAAGAAGGGGAGCATGTATTTCACCAGACTCTCCTGGCGGAGTTACTACAACAATCTCTGGCACCTTGGCCACTTTGGCCAAGGCAACTGTCATGATGACAGTCGAGACTAGAGGGACTTGGCCCCCGGGGACATAAATACCAACGCGCTTGATCGGATAATATCGCTCGCCAACCAAACCTCCGTGATGGTTGGGTTTTAACCAATTTTCAGGAAAGCTTTGTTGGTGAAAAAGAGAAACATTCGAAATCGCATCATCAAGTGCTTTTCTCTGAGCAGATGAAAGAGAATGGAGTGAATCATCCAATTGCTCTTTACAAACACGTAATTGATTTGGTTTTAGCGAAACACCATCATACTGAAGAGTTTTTTCGATAACAGCATCATCACCACGCGTTCGGACATCGAAGAGGATTTTAGATACTGTAGCGGTTATTGAATCATCAGACCCAGCAGAGGGTATGAATGCATTTAACTTATGCAGAAGATTTGCATCATATTCTTCGAAAGATAAATTCACTGCCTATTCCCACTCGATGGTACTTGGTGGCTTGGAACTAACATCGTACACAACTCTATTTGCTCCCTGTACTTCATTGATAATTCTACTTGATACTTTTCGAAGGAGCGAGTCGGGTAATTTTGCCCAATCTGCAGTCATTGCATCACTACTGGTAACAGCACGTAAGCAAATTACATTTTCATAGGTTCTTTCGTCACCCATAACTCCAACACTGCGTACCGGTAAAAATACACAAAATGCCTGCCATAATTTTGAGTACCAGCCTGAATTTCTTAATTCGCTGATAAAGATAGCATCGGCTTGCCTAAGAACTTTAAGCCTCTTGGGGGTTAAATCTCCTATGACACGAACACCTAAACCAGGACCAGGAAACGGATGCCGATTGATCACATGATCTGGCAGGCCTAACTTTTTACCGAGCAAGCGTACTTCGTCTTTGAATAACTCCCTCAAAGGCTCCAGTAATTTTAAACGCATTTTTTCAGGCAAACCGCCCACATTATGATGGCTCTTGATCAGAGCTGCTGGGTTACCTCCTATGGGAACACTTTCGATTACATCTGGATATAAAGTTCCCTGAGCAAGGAAGTCTACTTTGCCAAGTTTCTTAACTTCATTGTCAAAAACCTCGATAAATGTTTTTCCGATAATTTTTCGCTTTCGCTCCGGGTCGGTGACCCCTTTCAATTTCCCCAAAAAAAGTTTACCTGCTTTAGCTACCTTGAGTTTACCTGGTATGTGTTCATGAAACAGCTTAATGACCTCTTCACGCTCATTTAGGCGAAGCAATCCATTATCTACAAATATCGAAGTTAATTGATCGCCTATGGCTCTATCAATAAGAGCAGCGGCAACACAGGAATCAACTCCTCCACTTAACCCGAGAATTACTTTTTTATTTCCAACCTGATCTTGGATATGTTTGACCGAAGATTCAATGAAGTCGCCCATATCCCAATCGGCCTTACATTTACAAATGGAGAAAAGAAAGTTTTTAAGCACTTCCACACCATTTTGGGAATGTTCAACTTCCGGATGAAACTGTAACCCGTAAAATTTCCGTGTAGCATCTTCAATCGCAGAAAAATCAGAGTTTTCCGTACTGGCAATTCCACGAAAACCTTTGGGTATTTCGGTCAGTGCATCGCCATGAGAATTCCAAACTGTTAGGTTTTTGGGTAAACCTGAGAAAAGTTTCCCCGCCTTTTTAACAGTTAATTGGCTTCTGCCATACTCGCGTAATTCGCATTTTTTTACAACTCCGCCAAGTAGTTTTCCCATCAATTGCAAACCATAACAAATTCCCAATACCGGTACACCGAGCGAAAATATTTTCTTATCAGGAAGGGGTGCTCCCTTGGATAAAACACTTGCCGGTCCTCCAGACAATATTACACCCACCGGATTGATTTTTTTAATCGAACGAAAAGGGGTATCAAAAGGAAGTACCTGGGAGTAAACATTCTGTTCACGAATGCGGCGGGCAATCACTTGAGTGTATTGAGACCCGAAATCTAAAACCAATATAGTTTGCGGCATAATAAATAGAAAAGGTTTAAAGAAATTAACTTAAGCTTAGTTAAAAAGCTCGCAAACCCATTCGATTAAGATTCAAAAAGAACCATACATGAATTTCTAGGCCAAACAAGAAAGGCCTAGGCATTGGACTGTAAACAAAGAAACTAGTCTTTGTTTTCAGAAGAATCTTCTGAATTTTCTGACTGTTGTTCAGTTGTAGAACTTGGTTCAGTACTTTCCTCAGTTGATTTAGTAGAGCTTTTAGGATCCTCTTGGGTTTCTTTAGTGTCCGATGCTTTGGGCTGTGCCTCATCGGTAGGAGGAGTCTCAACCGCCTCTGGCTGTTCTTCAGATGAAGGAGTATCCGATGGGTTTTCTTTCGAAACTGCAGTTGTAGCTTTTTTCTTAGCGGCTTTCTTTTTGGAAGATTTTTTCTTGGGTAATTCCTCTACAAATTCAATTAATGCCATGTCCGCGGCATCACCAAGGCGGGGAAGAGCAAGTTTATATATGCGAGTATATCCTCCGTTGCGGCTAGCGAATTGATCGACAAGTTCATCAAACAATTTGGAGACGGCTTTTTTATTTCTTAACCTCGCGATCGCTAGCCGACGGTAATGGACTTTACGAGCAGCATCATCGGTAACATGAGCTTTCTTCGCTAAAGTTATAATTTTTTCAATAGCGGGCCGGAGAGCTCTTGCTTTTGCCAAAGTTGTTTTAATCCTTCCATGTTCTATTAGGGAACAGGAAAGATTAGCCACCAATGAAACTCGGTGGGCAGACTTTACGCCCAACTGATGATTGTGCTTACGGTGTCTCATGGGGATAAATTAATAAATAGGTAATTAATTGGTGGCAGATTCTAAAAGCCTGTTTTCAAACTTCATGCCAAGAGAAAGTCCAAGCTGCTCGAGTTTTGCTTTAATCTCATTAAGAGATTTCTTACCAAAATTTCGGTACTTCAGCATCTCGGGTTCCGATTTGGTCGCCAACTCTCCAACCGTTGTAATGTTTGCATTGTTTAAACAATTTGCTGCTCTTACAGAGAGCTCTATTTCATTTACACTCATGCTGAGCAAGTTTTTGAGCCTATTTTGCTCTTCACTTACTTGCTTTGTATTACTTTCAAACTCAATTTGCTCTTCGCTAATTTGGTCAAATACATCTAGGTGATGACGAAGGATTGC
>JAYOTQ010000045.1:0-13920 GCA_038150505.1 Opitutales bacterium
TTGTTCGCGAACTGTCGCGGCAACACTTACTTACACTATGTACCATTAGCTGTTTCTTGACAGTTCCTGGAAATCATTCTGGTGATCATAGATGAGGGGAAACACACGTTTCCATCCCGAACACGCTCGTTAAGCCCTCAATCGCTGATGGTAGTGCAGCCACGCTGCTGTGTGAGAGTAAGTTGTTGCCAGTCTTGCGACCCGCGTCTTCTTAACCGAGGACGCGGGTCTTTTTATTTTTATTTTTCTAATTCCAATCTACAATACTTACATTTAATGGGTAACCTAAAAAAGAAGCGTCGCTTAAAGATGAATAAGCACAAGCGGCGCAAACGTACGAGAGCCAATCGTCACAAAAAGAGAGATTGGTAATTCACTGAGTTTATTTTCTCAGTAACTTGTCTACGATCTGTTTTACACTAGTTTACTGTAGATGAGCCCAATTGCTGATCTCCAACAGTCTGATGTTTATGTCAGCTTTCTAGATTCTTTCGAACAAAGGTTATCCAGTTCCCTTTCTGAATTGGATGTAGAAGTACGCTCCCATGCCCACACGGTTGCTTTGGCGGGGGGGAAGCGTATTCGTCCGTTGCTAGTCCATCATTTTTCCAACAATTCCACAACTGCAACGGATTCAGTTTTAAATGCTTCCGTTGTGTTGGAGTTAGTCCACCTAGCCACTCTGATCCATGATGATATATTGGATGGTGCGGAGATGAGACGCAAACTTCCGGCCCTCCATCGAAAGATCGGTGCACATGCCGCCCTCCTTCTTGGAGACGCCCTCTTTGGTTATGCTCTTGAGCTGGCTTCCCGCTTTCCGACGACCAAAATATGTTCTATTGTAGCGGAAGCGACTAGGAAGACTTGTTCTGGTGAAATACGACAAACCTTTGCTAGAGGACGTACCAATTTGTCGTTGAAGGAGTACATTGGTTTTATCAATGACAAAACGGGCGAGCTTTTTAAGGCATCTTGCGAGATTGGTGCCTACTTATCTGGAGCAGATCAATCAATAATTACAAAAGCCGGCCAATTTGGGCTTTCCTTAGGCATTAATTATCAAGTATTTGACGACTTGATCGATGCCTTTATGCCTCAGGATAACATCGATAAAACTGTTGGGGCAGATTGGTCTACCGGAAAATTAACCCTCCCCATGATTTTCTTGTATGAAAGGGCATCCAAGGCAGAGATTTTGGAGTTAAATCAAATTTTTCTCGCCAAAGACCAGCCTTTTTCTCCTGACAATTCAAACTCCCGGTTAATTGACCTGCTTGATAAGTATGAGATTTTACAATCCTGCTTACAGTATCTAGACAAGAATTTCGCGATCACAAAATCTATTATACAAGAATTCCCTGATGAGTCCTTGCGTTTTAATTTAGAGAATTTTTTAAATAGCTTTTCCGACAAGCTCTCCAAGGTTTACTCTCTTAAAACCTCAAATTTTCTTGCGGTTTAGCACGAATTCCTCCAATGTCCATGAATGGACAATTCTTTTGGAGATTCGATCAGCAGTGATGTTGCTTCCAATAGTCTTGCCGACGATGTTTCTGATGTTTTATCGCTCGTACAAAGAGCAAAAAATGGGGAGTTACCTGCTTTTGACTCTTTGATTCTGAGGTACAGACAGCGTCTTTATGCTGTGATCTACAACATGACTATGAACGCAGAAGATGCGGCCGATCTTACTCAGGAAACATTTGTTAAAGCTTTTCGTTCGCTCGCAAAGTTCAGGGAAAAATCTTCTTTTTATACTTGGTTGTACCGTATAGGGGTGAATTTAACCCTTACTCACCTCAAGAGAAGAAAAATTCGAAAATTTTTCAGCTTTGATCAGGCCAGCGAAGATGGGGGAATGTCCAAGGATTTAGAGGCGGTATCCTCCACCTCAGCTACTTCTGTTAAAAAGGCGTTAAATAACGAATTGCATGAAAAATTGAACGAAGCGTTATCTAAGTTGTCAGATAAACATAGAACAATTGTGGTATTATTTGAAATAGATGGTTTGGGGCATAAAGAAATTGCCAAAATTATGAAATGCACGGAAGGCACGGTGCGTTCCCGTTTGTTTTATGCAAAGCAGCAACTACAATCCTACTTATCTGAGTATGTTAACTAGAATTTATTAAATTTATGAAAGACAAACCTACCCTCGAAGATCTTTTTCAATCCAAAAAATTGGATCTCCCGGATGAAAATTTTTGGCATGGTTTTGAAGACCGCGTTAAAGGTAAAACCATGGCTGCCCTCAGCCAAAAAAGAAAAATTTCTAAAGTACGCAATGTTGGGCTTTATAGCTTTGCACCCGTGCTTGTTTTACTTTTCTTAGGTTCGCACTTTATAAGCTCTGAACTCGGGAACTCTCCCAGTGTAGAAACCGCAAGTTCTGCTGTATCCCTAGAAGTACTGGAGGGGAATGAGTTATTGCAATCTATCCAAGGAGATCTTTCGGTTGAAACAGAAGGTGCGATCCAACTTGCCCGTCTGGATTCGTTCGAATCTTTTGCCAACTCGAAAATGGTGATGGCAGGAGGAAAAGCCAGTTTTTCTTATTCTGAACTGCAAAGCTCGGGCATTCAGTCCACCGGTAAACAGTTTACTTTTTAACTGAATGCAATTGCTTGTTGTCGCAAGCACTTGCTTGCTCTTGCTCTCCACTTTTTTATACGCAGAGCCTGCTGATACCTATCCTTCTCTCTCGATCCAGGATAGGTTAAAGGATATATACAATTCCTCCAAGGGTAGTGTGGTCCGGGTAAAGGCTACGCGCAAAGACACCCTCGAAGAGAAGACAAACCGCGTCCTCAAAATGGGTAGCGGTTTTTTTGTAAGCAAGGATGGGCATGTGCTCACGACCGGACTATTGAGAAATGCTGACCAAATCTGGGTGGAACACGAGAAGTCTTTTTACCTAGCCCAGTTGATAGGTCATGATTACCTGTGCAATGTATCCTTGCTCAAGGTGGTTGATCCCAAAAAAGATTTTCCTTTTTTATCCGTTTCTGACCGGGCAGAAAACCTCTCTCCTGGATCCTTTCTGGTTGGTTTAACCTGTGCCTTGGAATTTAAAGTAGGCCCTACTTTCGGGTTATTCCAAAGCCATGAAATCTCATTCGGAACGAATTTGTTTCCTACCAAAATGATTCGAAGCAGCGTTCCTCTTGGACCCGGTGAGATCGGTGCTCCAATATTTGACTTAAATGGTAGGTTTGTTGGGATTGCCCATGCCGCATTATCTGACCTTGGGTCCTCGTTTATTCTCCCTGCTGATGCATGCCTCCGCATACGGGATGGTTTGCTGCTTTCCGGAAAAGTGGATTATGGATGGTTTGGGGTTACTGTTTCCCGAAAATTAAATGCATCCAATTCCTTTGATATTGTGGTAGAGGGAACGGTGGATGGCTCACCTGCATCGAAATCATCTTTAAAAAAGGGCGATATCATTCAGGAAATAGGAGAAGTGAAAGTAGAAGACCGTGGAGATTTAGCCCACGCTGCCTTTTTTGCATCCCCAGGCACGGTCATTGATTTTTTGGTTCGTCGGGACGAGAAAGTGGTAACTGTGCCCATAAAGGTAGAGAAAAGATCGGTCTTGATTAAGGAGGATGAATCCCAGATTGCGGAGGTTGATGGTGCGATCCCAGAGTCAGACCCAGATAGCCCGCAAAAGCCTGCATCCCAGTAGTCTCCTTGCTATATACCTGTTTCAAATAATCTCGGGAGTTCTCGACTTCTTTGGTATGTTCATTTAAGCGGTTTATTCATGCCTGTATCAGATCATTACACCATGTTTCCCTGCGATCCTTACCAAAACAAGGAATGGAAAAAAATTGAAGGTTTGGAAAACTGCATCGAGGAATCGAGCTTTTGCAACGAACCTATCCTAAAAGTTAAACCAGAAGCCTTAGAGAAGTTAGCTGAGGTAGCTTTTCATGATATCTCTCATTTTTTGAGAACGGACCACCTGCAGCAACTGCAGAAGATTCTTAGCGACCCGGAAGCCTCTGCCAATGACCGGTTTGTTGCACTCGATTTGTTAAGAAATTCTCAAATCGCGGCTGAAGGAATTTTGCCTATGTGCCAAGACACAGGTACTGCCATTATTATGGCAAAGAAGGGCAGGTCCGTATGGACGCCTGGGCAGGATGAAAGTGCATTATCAAAGGGAATCGAAAAGACTTATGCCTCTGACAACTTGCGGTTTTCACAACTTGCACCTCTGGCTATGTTTGAGGAAAAAAATACCAAGTCCAATCTTCCCGCACAGATCGATCTCTATCAAACGGAGGGAAAGGAGTACCACTTTTTGTTCATGGCCAAAGGGGGAGGGTCTGCGAACAAAACATTTTTACATCAGGGAACACCCTCCCTTCTTAAAGAAGAACTGCTTTTAGAGTATCTTGACGAGCATATCGCTGCCTTGGGCACAGCTGCTTGCCCGCCTTACCACCTAGCAGTTGTTATTGGGGGAACTTCTGCGGAGGCGAATTTAAAAACCGTCAAGCTGGCAAGTGCGAGGTACTTGGACGATCTTCCAGAAACGGGAAGCCCAAATGGGCATGCCATACGTTGTCCTGATATGGAAAGAAAAATTTTAAAGCTTACCCAGCAACGCGGTATCGGGGCACAATTTGGCGGCAAATATTTCTGCCTTGATGTACGGGTTATCCGCCTGCCTAGGCATGGTGCAAGTTTGCCCATTGGTATCGGGGTCAGTTGTTCTGCAGATCGACAAGCACTTGGTAAAATAACCAAGGATGGTGTTTTTCTAGAGCAACTTGAAACCAACCCTGCAAAGTTTCTACCTGCTTATGATGACAACACTGATTCAGATGAGGAAGCTGTACAGATTGATTTAAACATGGGTATGGATCGAGTTCTCGAAGAGCTATCGAAGTATCCCGTGCGTACTAGGCTCTCTCTGAATGGGCCTTTGATTGTTGCCCGCGATTTAGCTCATAGCCGATTGAGAGAACGGTTAAATGCAGGGGAGGGCTTGCCTGAATATTTTAAGCAATATCCAGTGTATTATGCGGGACCAGCCAAGACACCTGAAGGGTATGCCTCCGGTTCTTTTGGTCCGACAACCGCGGGCAGGATGGATGCCTTTGTGAACAAATTTCAGGAAGCCGGTGGATCCATGATCATGTTGGCCAAAGGGAACCGTTCCAAAATGGTTGTTCAAGCATGCAAGAAGCATGGTGGATTTTACCTTGGAAGTATTGGTGGTTCAGCTGCCCGCCTTGCTCAAAATTGTATTAAAAGCGTGGAGCTTCTCGAATATGAAGACCTAGGTATGGAAGCTATTCGCAAAATTGAGGTCGAGAACTTTCCCGCTTTTATCATCACCGACAACAAAGGGAATGACTTTTTTCTCGGGGATGGAGCTGCTTAATTAATTTTTAGCAAGATATTCGAGTGCGAATTGGTACCCCTTGGACCCCAATCCTGCGACCACTCCTTTTGCGATGCCAGAAATCAGGGATTTGTGCCTGAAATCTTCACGGGCATGAATATTAGATAGGTGAACCTCGACAGTAGGTAAGCCCGAAGCGACAATCGCATCGCGAAGGGCAACACTGGTGTGGGTGAATCCACCAGGGTTTAAAATGAGGCCGCTAAATTCGAGGTCTGCCCATTGATGAATTTTATCTATCAATGCCCCCTCATGGTTGGACTGGAAAGCATGGACTTCGCATCCGAGTTGATTTCCCAGGGACTGGGATTGAAGAACGATTTCTTCGAGTGTTTCCGACCCATAGATATCGGGTTCTCTTTTTCCAAGACGGTCTAGGTTGGGTCCATTCAGTAGGCCAATATTTTTCATTTCTTGTAGTTTGTAAAATTGTAAAAACGGTCAGGTTTGAGTTACAGGGGGCAGTTGGTTTCAATGAACTCGTAAGGAAGGCCAAATTTTTGCGAAACTTCCCTGCCTAAAGCATCCACACCAAACCGTTCGGTTGCATAATGCCCGCAGGCGTAGAGATTTAACTTTAGTTCCTGGGCCATGTTGAAGTGGTGTTGCTTAAGTTCTCCGGTAACAAGCGTATCTGCTCCGCATGCAAGAATTTGATCCACTGCACTTTGCCCAGAACCAGTAAGTATGGCAATTTTTTCGGGCTTATCCATACCAAATTCCATGGCGTGAAAACCATCAGGAAACAAAGCAGTCAGTCGTTCGTGCAATTCTTTTCGACCGTAGGAACATGAAGTGAGCAAGCCAATATCTTTCCCTTGATAGGGCAAAAAGGTGCCCTCTTGTTTGAGGCCTAACTGATTGGCAAGCAGGGCATTGTTGCCAATTTCTGGATGGCAATCCAAGGGGAGGTGCGAACCGTAGACCGCGAGGTTTCCATCCAACCCAAGTTTGATTTTTTCGTAGTTCGATCCAGTCAAGGGCACAGGGGGAGTCCAAAACATACCATGGTGGCTAATAAGAAAGTCTGCTTTTTGTAAAATTGCCTGTTGAAAGGGAACCAGCCCAGCATCTACCGATGCACATACCTTGGTCACTGTGCCATTGTTTTCAAGCTGCAGACCATTATGGGCACCATCAAAGTCCGGGATATCCTCGAGACATACCCGTTGGTCACAAAAATTTACCACATCCCATAGGTTGACCATGCCCGATAATCTAAAGACCGCAGATTATCGGGCGAGAAAAAAGTTTATCGTTGCACTGTGTTTAGAAACCTATACTTTTGACCACCTCTGTAGCAGGGTGGAGCAGTCTGGTAGCTCGTCAGGCTCATAACCTGAAGGTCGCAGGTTCAAATCCTGCCCCTGCTCCCAACTTCTCAACTTAACCTACAACCTAAAAGAAAATTATTTCTCCCTTCACTCGTTCGGGAAGGGCTTTGAACCTACATTATTATGAACGTTACTGTAAAAGATCTGTTGGACGCTGGCGTCCATTTTGGACACCAAGTACGCCGTTGGAATCCCAAATCCAAACCGTTTGTTTACGACAACAGACATGGGATTTCTATCATCAATCTGGAGAAAACCTATGATCTCCTCGAGAAAGCGGCCCAATCCATTGAAGAAATTGTATCTTCTGGAAAGCAAGTGTTGCTTGTTGGTACAAAACGCCAAGCAATTGAGCCTGTAAGGGAATTAGCGGCGGCTACCAATATGCCTTTCTGTGTGAATCGTTGGATGGGTGGAACCTTGACCAATTACGAAACCGTTTCCAACAGCATTGCCAAATACAAAAAATTCCTTCGCATGGAGGAAGATGGCAGCCTGGACAAAATGCACGGAAAAGAAAGTGCTGCGATCAAAAGGCAAATGTCACGGATGCACCGCGATTTCGAAGGCTTATTAAACCTTCAGGGGCTTCCTGGGGCATTGTTTGTTGTAGATTCATTTAATGAAACAATCGCCGTAGCGGAGGCAAATCGTCTCAAAATCCCAGTGATTGCTTTGGTGGATAGCAACTCTGATCCCTCCGTTCTTTCCCATCCAATCCCTGGAAACGATGACTCCACTAAGTCGATCCGCATTATTATCGATGTTGTTTTAGATGCAATCCAATCGGGTGCTTCCAAACGTGTACAGGCTCCTACAAAGAGGAAAGATATTACCCCTGTTGCTCAGGAACCAGATTTTCTTGAAAATGAAGATGAGCCAGAAGTAACTCTTCCTGAGGGTTATGATGAGAGCGATTTTGATGACCGCAAGAAGGCAGAAGCACCCAAAGAACCTGAAGTAGCATCTACTGATTCTGGGGAGCCTGAAGCAAGTGCCGCCAAGGAAGCAGATGATGCTCCGGAGGAAACTGCTGAAAAGTCTGGTGATGATGAACCGGTTGCTGAAGAAGCAAAAAGTTGATCACACCCACTTGTTTTATTTTTAAATTAACTTAGAATTATTCAAAATGTCTATTACCAAAGATAGTGTGATGTCCCTGCGCGAAAAAACAGGTGCAGGACTAATTGATTGTAAGCGTGCGTTGGCCGAAAGTAATGGCGATATGGATGAAGCTGTATCCATTCTCCGTAAAAAAGGTGTGGCTACTGCCGCCAAAAAGTCTGGTCGTAGTGCAAGCGAGGGTGTAATTGCCCAGGCTATCTCTTCAGACCGATCCAAAGGTATGTTAGTGGAAGTTAATTGTGAGACAGATTTTGTTGCGAAAAATGAAGATTTTGTCGCTTTCTCCACATCCATTGCCAGTGAATTACTTGATAACCCACAAGTGGACCTCGAAGAGAAACGAACAGAGCAGGTGGCTAAAATTGGAGAAAATATTCAAATCTCCAGGTCCGAAACCCTTTCTCCCTCGTCATCCGGGTTGGTTGAGTCGTATGTTCACACCGGAGCCAAAGTGGCCGTATTACTCTCCATTGGTTCGGATTCTGCAGATGTTTCTGGTAATGACCGCGTAGTATCAATGGCCAAGGACATTTGTATGCATATCGCTGCCACTTCCCCTGTCTGTGTATCGAGAGATGAAGTTCCATCCGAATTGGTTGAAAAGGAAACAGAAATCGCCCATGCACAAGCCGAAGGCAAACCCCCTCAGGCCATCGAGAAAATAGTCACTGGTAAATTAGAAAAATACTACTCGGGAGTATGCCTGCTTGAGCAACCATTTGTTAAAAACCCAGACCAATCGATTAAGCAGTTTGTTGATGAAGTGGCAAAGGAAGTAAATTCTTCTCTCCAAGTAGAAAAATTCCTTCGTTTCCAAGTCGGAGAAAAAGCTTAGTTCTTTCCCGGTAATCCTACCAGACAGCAAAGGGTAGGGGGCGAGCGTACAAAATATCCTTTTTTACGAATTAAGCACCCAAGTTGCCATAGTTGCTATGGCATAGGTCAGGAGAAGTAAGGCTCCCTCCTTTTTACCCAGTATCTTTCCTTTCAGCCAATATACCAGAAGCATTGTGGTGAGAAGGAGGAAAAGGTAGTCGATCCATGCATAGGGGGCAGAACTACGAACCGGACCGAGTACTCCTGCCAATCCTCCCACCAAGGAGATATTGAACAGGTTTGATCCAACAATGTTGCCCAAAAGCATAGCGGACCTTTGTTTGCGTACCAGGCTTATGGATGCCGCCAATTCTGGGAGACTTGTCCCAATTGCTAGTAAAGTAAATCCGATCAATTCTTCGGGGATTCCGCCAATTTCTGCGAGACCTTTCGATCCGTAAACCAAAGAATCGGCTCCAGCCCATAAAGCAAAAGTAGCTACCAGCAGCATGCCCAAGGAGAGCAAAGGTGAGGTGTGCCTTTCTTCTTGGTTTATTTCGATTCCCGCTTCAGTTTTTTGGCTCTGGTTTTGCTGGATTGCTTTGGTTGTCAGAATAAGTAGGTAAGCAGCAATGAAGCAGAGGAAAACAGTGCCGGCGGTGAATCCAATTTCATGGTTTGGCGAGAAAAGTAAACACCCACAAAAACTGATGGTTAGCCCAAAGAGGCAGATTCTTTGGCTGGTAGAAACTGCATCTTTTGTAGGAACTGTCCCAATGAGCAGGGCGATCCCTAAGATAAGGGCAATATTGGCAATGTTTGAGCCAATAATATTTCCCAGGATGAGCCCGGGAGAATCACTATTTAGGGCAGATATTGAGGTAAACAACTCGGGTGTTGAGGTGGCAATGGATACGATGGTTAGCCCGACCACGACAGGGGGAATGCCAAGCTGGAATGCCAGGTTTGCACTGTGGTCACTTAACCAATCCCCACCTTTAATCAAAAGATAGAACCCACCGACTATGCATACCAGAAGCAAGAAAATGTAAATTCCGTATGAATTCTCTATCGTGGGACTAACCCAACTATCTAATAATTGATACATGGATAAAATTGAAGAGTTAGGGTGAGTTTTGGTTGTTTAAAGGCAAGTAGAATCGGGAAGGACTGAGGCATCTTCCCTTGACTTGACAGTTTATTAATACATCTTTTTTCCCCTTGCATGCCTCTATTGTAAACATGAATTCCCCAGAAAAACTTAAGGACACCTTAAACCTCCCCAAGACGGATTTTCCGATGCGTGCAAACGCAGTGGAACGGGAGCCTGCCCGGATGAAGCATTGGGAAAAGTCTGGGATTTATGAAAAGATGCAAAAAAAGAACCAAGGGGGGCCATCATTCATTTTGCACGACGGACCGCCCTTTACCAACGGAGATGTTCATGTCGGAACGGCTTTAAATAAAATCCTTAAGGACTCAATTCTGAGGTACAAAAATGCCCAGGGATTTCGTACACCGTACTTGCCCGGGTGGGATTGTCATGGGCTGCCTATCGAGCACAAGGTGACCAAGAAATTACGTAACTCCAAGGTCGATTTTGATTCCGTTCGACTTCGCAAAGAATGTGAAGAGTTTTCCAAATCATACATTGAAACGCAAAGGGGGCAATTTAAGCGCTTGGGAGTTCTTGCTGATTGGGAACAAGAATATCGGACGATGAACCCCGCATATGAAGCGGAAATACTACGAACCTTTGCAGATTTTGTTGAGCAGGGCCTTGTTTACCGCAGTAAAAAACCTGTCTACTGGTCCATCCCTTGCCAAACGGCATTAGCGGAGGCAGAAATTGAATATAAGGACCATGTCAGTCCATCCATCCATGTACGTTTTCAATTGCAGGAAGAGGATAATACTTTCGTGGTAATTTGGACCACCACTCCGTGGACATTACCCGCCAACCTTGCCGTGGCAGTTCACCCCCGTGAAAAATACTGCAAAATCAGACATGGTGATGCTTGCTACTGGATTGCAGAGCAACGGGTGAAGCCCTTTGCTGAGGAGTGTGGATTTGAAGACTTCACCATCACGGGTGATTGCCTGGGGTCCGAGCTGGCGGGTCAAGTTGCCTTGCATCCATTCATAAACCGTACAAGTCCTGTGGTTTCGGCGGAATATGTAACCATGGATACTGGAACTGGTTGTGTTCACATTGCTCCAGGTCATGGATTGGATGATTACCTAACCGGTTTAGAGCATGGTCTTGAGATTTACTGCCCCTTGGATGATGGGGGGAAATATATTGATGATGGTCAAATCCCAGCCTCTTTGGTTGGGCTATCTGTTTTAGAAAAAGCGGATGGATCCAAGGCAAACCGTGCAGTGCTGGAAATAATCACTGAATCTGGAGCGTTGTTGGCTCATAAAAACCACCACCACCAATACCCACATTGTTGGCGAAGCAAATCTCCAGTAATATTCCGGGCGATGGACCAATGGTTTGTCTCTTTGGATAAAGACGGCTTGAGAAAGCGATGCATGGACGGAATAAATGATGTCTCATTTACTCCGGATTGGGGAAGAAACCGGATCAATGGTTTTTTGGAATCCCGGCCCGATTGGTGCATTTCCAGGCAACGATCCTGGGGAGTGCCCATCCCGGTATTTTTTGACGAAGAGGGAAATGCTCTTCTTGACCCCAAACTCATTCAGTTCTTGGCCGACAAAGTAGCGGTGGATGGATGCAACCTCTGGTTTTCTAGCTCTGCCGAAGAGTTGTTAAATGGGTACGAGTTACCAGACGAGTGGAAAAATCGTAAGCTGAGTAAGGGGCAGGATACATTGGATGTCTGGATTGATTCGGGCTGCAGTCATCGAGCTGTGCTTAGAGGGTCTGACCATCTAACCTCGCCTGCAGATTTGTACTTAGAGGGCAGCGATCAGCACAGGGGATGGTTTCAGAGTTCCTTGTGGACCAGCATGGTTTCATCCAATGAGCCCCCTTACCGTAGAATTTTGACTCATGGGTTTGTCGTTAATGGAGAAGGCAAGAAAATATCAAAGAGCGATGGAAAGCCCCAAACGGCTGATTCATATGTGACAAAATATGGTGCCGATGTGTTGCGCCTATGGGTATGTTCGGAGGATTTTCGCCGTGATATTCCTTTGTCGGATGAAATTTTGGACCAAACTGTCCGCTCGTACCGGACTTTGCGAAATACGATCAGGTTTCAATTGGGTGCCTTGCATGATTTTACCCAGAGCGATCATTTACTACCAGTCGGGGAGATGTCCGCCATTGATTTATGGGCACTAGGCAAAACGAATGAATTGATTCAAGAAGTTACAGATTCCTGCGAAAAGTATGAGTTTCACCGTGCCATTCAGTCAATCAACCGGTTTTGCTCCGGGGTTCTTTCCTCCACCTACCACGACATTATCAAAGATAGGCTCTACACCTTGGGATCGAATGATCCATTGAGAAGGTCGACACAATCTGCACTGATTTCCATCCTTCGCTCCTTAGTCAAATTGATTGGACCTTTTACCCCATACATTGCAGATGAGGCATGGTCTTTTCTTCATGGGGGAGGGGAATATTCGGACGATTGCCTTGCCCTGCAAAACTGGCCGGAGACCGTGGACCTAAGCTCTCATGCCCAAATGATCAAAGATGTGCAAACCCTTCTTGATCTTAAGGAATCCAAGGTCAATGAGGTGCTGGAGAACTTACGGGTTAAAAAAGAGATTGGGCAGTCCTTGGATGCTGAAGTTGAATTGCATGTGGTGGAGGAGAGCGAAATGGACCATGTGCTCAAACGCCAAAACTTGGACGAACTCTCAGAACTTTTCATTGTATCTAAGGTTAGCCTCTGCACTCTTTCAACCGGGGAAGATCTCCGGGTAGTCGCGCAGCATGCTGCGGGAGTCCGTTGTCCTAGAAGTTGGAGATGGGTGCCCAAACTTGTAAAAGTGGAGCCATGGGGGGAAGTTTCACCTCGTTGTGCCGAAGTGCTTGCCAAGCTAGCTTGATCTCTTATTCTGCGAAAAAATTTCTCTTACATGACCGCCAAAAAGAAAGCAACATCTTCCCCTAAATCTAAACCTGCAAAGCCCAAGCCCACCAAAGCAGCGGCAGCAGGTAAGAAGAAAGTATCCAAACCAGCAGCACCCAAGAAAAGTGCACCAGCAAAAGCTAAGCCTGCTAAGAAACCAGCGGCTGCCAAAGCCACCGCCAAACCCGTTCAAAAGTCAGCCCCTAAGAAAGCCGCATCCAAACCGGTTAAAAAGACAGCTCCAGCGAAAGCTGCAGCCAAACCTAAAGTTTCCAAACCTGCTGGACCATCAAAAGTAAAAAAGAAGGCTCAATCATCCGCACCCAAAACAAAGCCGAAGAAAACTTCCTCTGGTGCAGTGCCTGCGAAGAAAAAGGATTCCAAAAGAATCAGTAAGGTGAAAGAGATTGTGACCCAAACATTGGGGAAATCTCAGAAAGAAGAGCGCAAAGCGGAGAGCAATTCTTTCTCTTTTGATGACGCTTTAAGCTTTTTAAAATCGAAGAAAAAATCCGTATCCAAGAAAAAATCTTCCAAGGAATCCTCAGAAATAAAAGTTTCCAAGGTAGAGAAAGTACAGGAGACCAAAAAATCTAAGGTCAAAAAGCTTACCACTGCTTCAATTGATGATATTCTTGGTTTTGGAACGCCCACAGTAGGGAATGCCAGACCCCTGCGTGATGAGACCAAAGTGCCCAAGCAATGGTTGCCATATTATAAAACCCTTATGTCCCTAAGGAATGCCCTGAAAGGATCTCTTGGGGAGCGATCAAGCGAAACCATTGGTGCATCCGCACGGGAATCGGGAGAGTTGTCCATCAATTCAAGTGATGCGGGCACGGAGACTTTTGACCGGGACCTCGCCTTGTCCATGGTTGCAAATGATCAGGAAGCCCTCGAAGAAATTGAAGATGCGATCGATCGTATCTTTGATGGCACATACGGGATTTGCCTGGAAACCAAAAAACCGATCAATAAAAACCGGCTCAAGGCTGTCCCTTTCACCCGTTTTTCTGTAGAGGGACAGAACCAATTTGAGCGTGGGAAAATCAAAGAGAAGGATTTTGGTTCCGGTTCCTTCGCCACCCTGGCCGATTCTACCATGGGTGAGGAAGATTAATTCCTTCCCTTATTAACCTCTTCCACCTTTTTTTCTTTTGTCCCAATA
>JAYOTQ010000046.1:0-13645 GCA_038150505.1 Opitutales bacterium
GCACCACCTTGCCAAGGTGGATGTCGAGGGTTCGAATCCCTTCGCCCGCTCCATTCAAACCAAATCTTTCGCCACTTCTGGCAGACATGCAATAATGTTTGAATAATCCGTACAATCATACTGTCTGACAACCATTCCAGATCCCTTAAGTATGGGCAGCAGTGGCAATATGTCATGGGGCTTAAGCCCAGTATCCGCCATTATATCAGCCCTTCCTGTACAAAGAAGAAAGTAACCATAGCAGTCACCCCAGGTGCGTGTGATACAACCATGATTTAACGCTTTTTCCCACGCATCTTTAAGAGACGATTTCACAATTGTCTGGGAATCTGTCGTAAGGGCTAAGGCACTCTTCCAGCCTGAGAATGTTAATTTAGGCAATACACTACCATTTAACAAGGCAGTGCGATTATCACCTGATAGACAAGCGTCACCAATGAGAGGCAATCTCAGAAAACCAAAGATTGGATTATTGTTGTGAAGAAATCCGATTAGGGTGCCAAAAAGTGGCACACCACGAGAAAACCCAAAGGTTCCGTCAATAGGATCTATAATCCACTTGAAGGGTGAAGTGGGATTACACGGTTCCCTTTCCTCGCCATAGATTGCATGATCTGGAAAGTTTTCTGAGATACAACTTCTCAACCGGTCCTCGATTAAAAAATCGTATTTTGTGACTACTGTACCATCCGATTTTAGATCAACATCAAGTCCTTGATGGATATGATCTACCACAGTATTTAACAAAAAGTCTGTACTTCTTGTGCAAAAAGAATTGAAGTCTTCAAATGACAGCATTTGAGAAAAAAAGAGGAAGGGTGATAGATTTTGAGGGATCTACGAGTGTAGGAATACAACAGGCATCCATAATAGATTTCAAAAATTCCGAGATTATCAACTCAAAAGAATATTTAAAAGACGATGGAGAATTTAGTGGATGGTTTGCCAAAAATACAAAAAATAGCGAAATTGAAATCTGGGTAGCACACAATTTTATGGTCGAAAAGAATTTGATCGCTCAAAATGCACCCTACAAAAATAATTTACTTAGCATGTCAAGCTCCATGCAATGGGGCCCTTGGATTGATACGCTTATAATTTACAAAAGACTGTATCCAAACTTAGAAAAATACACACTTAGCGATTTAAAGCTCAAATTTCTTGATGTAAAAAAAATTGAAAGAATTGCAAAAAGATTGTGTAAAAGAACAAAGCCCAAACCACACCAATCAATGTATGATGCAATTGTGACTTATTTATTATTAGATAGGCTTAGAACAAAAGTTGATTTTAATTTATTCCTAATTTGTGAGTGAGACATCTTCAGGTGTGGTTAATTCCTCCATTTCCTCCGAGCCTTCCTCATCGAGCATTACAACTTCCGAGACTCCAACTAATTTATCTTTATCGTTAAGACCAATTAGTTTTACACCCTTTGAGCCTCTGTTTGTTTCTCTTATGTTTGACACATTGCAACGGACAGCTTGTCCCTTTTTGGTAAGCATTAAAATCTCACTGTCTTCTGCAACACTAAGCGCATCACAGACTGATTCAGTGTTCATAGCAGTAACCCCTTGTCCTCCTCGTTTTCTGGGGGAAGTTTCCTCCACACCTTCTACACTTCCACCATTCGGTAAAAAAGAAGAAAACTTAGTTCTAATACCCAAGCCATTATCTCCGCAGATTAGTAACAATCTTGAATCATCTACTACTAGCATATTTACCACAGAATCGTTCGGCTTAAGCCGAATGCCCCTGACTCCACGTGTAGCACGTCCCTGGTCTCTTAGTTGATCGCAAGAAAAACGTAAGCCTTTACCATGGTTAGTAAGAATAAGTAAATGATCATTTGGAGTAGCAATCATTGCTTTTAGAACGGAGTCCCCATCATCGATTCTGATTCCAATAATTCCACCTTTTCGATGATTTCTATATTGGGATATAAGGCTTTTTTTAACAATGCCACGCTTGGTACACAAAACAATGGAATCTTCAGAGTCGAAAGAATCAACAATCAAAACAGTCGCGATTTTTTCATCCTTGGGCATGTTCAGGAGATTAATTATATTTCTTCCCTTGGATGTTCTGGAGGCTTCAGGAATCTCATAGGCTTTTTCTACATAGACCCGTCCATTATTCATAATAAACATGAGAGTATCATGGGCATTGCAAGTTTGAAGAACATCGATTGGATCCTCATCCCGTTGACCACTGCCAATGACTCCCTTACCGCCTCGGTTTTGAACTTTGAATTCTTCAACTGAAGTTCGTTTAATAAATCCCGTTTTTGTAACGGTAATAACGCAACCATCATTAGGAATAAGATCCTCCATGCGAACATCACCTTCAAAATCAGTAATTTCACACCTGCGGTCATCTGCATAGTTGATTTTTAATGTGTTAAGTTCCTCTTTTATCAAATCGAGCAATACATTTTCATTGTTAATTATATTTCTTAACTCTTCAATGATTGTCATTAATTCTGCGTATTCATTCTCTATTTTTTCACGCTCCATTCCTGTTAATTGATAAAGCCTCAAATCAAGAATTGCACTAGCTTGCCTGTCCGAAAGAACAAACTTTTGAATAAGCTTATCCTTAGCCTCATTTCTGTTTTTAGAAGCTCTTATTATGCGTACGAAATCATCAAGATTATCTAGTGCAATTTTAAATCCTTCAAGAATATGAGCCCTGTCTTCCGCTTTTCTAAGCCTGAAGTTTGTTCGTCTTAAAGTAACATTTCGTCGATGTTCTACATAGCATTGAATAGCCTCTTTAATATTAAGTTGTCTTGGCCTAAGCCGATCCAAGGCTAATAATATAACACCAAAACTACTTTCAAGTGCAGTTAATTTAAAGAGTTTGTTTATCGTGACCCGTTCAATCTCACCCATTTTAAGTTCGACCACGATTCTAGTCTTTTCTGTGGACTCGTCTCTTAAATCACTTACCCCATCAAGTATTTTTTCTTTTACTAAATCGGCGATTCGTGTGACCAGTGTAGCACGGTTCACATTGTATGGAATATGAGTAATGATAAGTTGTTGCTTCCCATTGGATAATTCTTCGATTTCGATTGCTCCACGCATCCTCACAATACCGCGACCCGTTTTCATGTATGAATCTATTCCTGATTTACCAGATATACTCCCTCCACTCGGAAAATCAGGACCAGGTAATATCTGCATTAATTCGTCGATAGTAATTTTAGAATTATCAATTACAGCACAGACTGCATCAATAAGTTCTCCAAGATTATGTGGTGGTATGTTTGTAGCCATACCAACAGCAATTCCAGTTGATCCGTTCATCAACAAGCTTGGCAAGGCAGAAGGCAAAACTGTGGGTTCGGTAGAACTTTCTTTGTAATTAGGAGCAAAATCAACGGTGTCCTCATCAATGTCTTTCAATAATTCCTCCGCGAGTTTAGTAAGGCGACACTCTGTGTACCTGTAAGCTGCGGCAGAATCGCCATCCACTGAACCAAAATTTCCTTGTCCGTCTACCAATGGGTATCTCATAACCCATGGTTGTGCCATTCTTACTAGTGTATCATACACCGAACTGTCACCATGAGGATGGTAATTTTTTAAAACCTCTCCAACAACACCTGCACATTTATCGTACGCACGATTATGCAATAAACCTTCGCGCAGCATCGCATATAATACTCTTCTTTGGACGGGTTTAAACCCATCTCTTACATCAGGCAGTGCTCTACTAACAATAACAGACATCGAATAATCGATGTATGCTTTTTGCATGATATCACTAATATTTTCTTTCATAGCTAATAAAGTTTAGTTTTATGCATCTAAATGGCTTACATTCAGTGCATTATCTTCAATGAACATTCGGCGTGGTGCGACCTCTTCACCCATAAGTGTTGTAAAAATTTCATCTGCTGCCACAGCATCCTCTATTTCGACCTTAACTAAGGTTCTTGTTGTTGGATCCATCGTAGTTTCAAATAATTGCTTCGGATTCATTTCACCAAGACCTTTGTATCGCTGAATTTGTAGCCCCTTTCTTCCAAGATTTCTAAGTTTTTGCAAATAATCACTGATCCCTTGGATTTCCTGTGGTTCTGCATCGACATTTCTTTCATCAACCAGTTTGAAGGTTAATTCTTTCGGATTAAAAAAGGAATAATCAAGCCCAAGATCAGTGGATTTCCTAAGCAGTTTTTCCAATTCGTTTGATTCGAATAATTCGTATATATCAATCCTCTGTGAAAATAATATGCCATTTCTTTCAATTTCTTTTTGAAAGTTTTTGATGTCCGGATCTTCGGAAGATAATTGATGGGATTGGATAAAACCCAATTTTGCCTCTAAATCAGGCAGAAATCTAATTTCTTCTTCATTCCCTGTTCTAATTCTAGCGACATATTTTGGCAAAATTCCCGTGTCATTATCGAATTGAGTAAGCAATCGTTCTAAATTGAAACCATACCTGCCAAGCCTCTTTCCAGTCTCTTCAATTTTTAATAATAAAGCGTTTATTTCTCCTAGATCATTTTCATTAAAATGCTTGTTGTCTGACAATCTGACCAAGGTCATTTCCTCACACCCTAATTTGATCAATATCTGGCTCATTTCGAAATCATCTTGGATATATTGTTCGGTTTTCCTCCGCTTAATTTTATAAAGGGGAGGTTTTGCAACATAAACATAACCATTTTCCAGCAAGCCTTTCATTTGCCTAAAAATGAAGGTCAGCAAAAGGGTTCTAATATGGGCACCATCAACATCTGCATCGGTCATAATAATAATTTTGTGATACCGTGCTTTCGATGCATCAAATGCACCTTCTCCTTCATGGTCACCAATTCCGGTGCCAACTGCAGTTATTAGGCTTCTGATTTCTGCATTATTCAAAACTTTATCAAGCCTTGCTTTTTCTACATTGAGGAGCTTGCCGCGAAGAGGAAGGATCGCTTGTGTTAGGCGATCCCTTCCTTGCTTAGCAGAACCACCTGCTGAGTCACCCTCAACAATGTACAATTCGCTTAGTGATGGGTCTTTCTCTGAACAATCCGCTAATTTGCCCGGTAGCCCACCACCAGAAAGTGCTCCTTTACGGACTGTTTCCCTTGCTTTACGTGCAGCTTCTCGTGCACGTGCAGCATGAATAACTTTCTGAATGATTGTTTTTGCATCATCAGGAGTAACTTCAAAGTGATGCTTGAGTTTTTCGCCCACAATTTTTTGAACGATCCCATCCACCTCTCTGTTCGAAAGTTTTGTTTTCGTCTGTCCTTCAAATCTCGGTTCAGGAACCTTTACTGATACAACTGCAGTTAGCCCCTCTCTTACATCGTCTCCAGTGAGTGAGATTTCTTTCTCTTTAAGCAAATCATTTTGTCGTGCATATGCATTAACTACCCGGGTCAGGGCTGTTCTGAAACCTGATAAATGGGTACCTCCTTCCACATTATGAATCGAATTTGCATAAGCGTACAATTGGTCATTGAAGGAGTCGTTGTAAATCATTGCAATTTCCACAATAATCAAACCATCTCCAGATTCAGGAGGTGCTTCTCCTGAAAAAGAAATGGGTTCCGAAATTAGACAAACCTTATTCTTGTTTAAGTATTCAACATATTCTGTAATTCCATTTTCAAAAAAGAAACTCTCTTTTCTGGCATCCTTTTCTTCCTCCAGATGAATGCGAACGCCAGGATTGAGAAAGGCTAACTCCCTTAATCTTTTAGCTAATAACTCAAACTTGAAGTCCCTAGTCTCCTCAAAGATTTGTTCATCTGGCATGAAAGTTATTTTTGTGCCAGTTGAGGTAGCTTCTCCAATTACTTTCAGTTCTTGAGTCGTTTTGCCCCTGGAGAATCTCATTTGATGTAGTTTACCGTCTCTTCTGACTTCGGCAGTAAACCATTCTGAAACGGCATTTACACATTTGGCGCCAACTCCGTGAAGTCCTCCTGAAACCTGATAGGCTCCTTTGCCAAATTTACCGCCCGCGTGCAGATTGGTTAAAACTAATTCCAATGCAGGCATGTTGTGCTTCGGGTGAATATCAACTGGGATACCACGACCGTTATCCTGAATCGTGCAAGACCCATCAACATGAAGGACAACCGAAATTTCGCTACAATGACCAGCCAACGATTCATCAATTGAATTATCAACGATCTCGAAAACACAGTGATGCAAACCTCTTTCATTCGTATCACCAATGTACATATCTGGTCTTTTTCGGACACCCTCCAACCCCTCCAACTTTTGTATTTGGGATGAGTCATAATTTTCATTTTTATTTGCGTTTGCGTCAGTCATTGTAAATTGGATGGAAAAATAAATTTAGTATTAGCATTACTTATCTTGGTGGTTTGTGCTCACCTGAAAATAGGTTCTGTGTGATTGTTTTTTTATGAGTTTTATTTTGTTTATGCATCCGATTTGGGTCAAGTGACTAATCGACTTTAAGAAACTTACAATCATCTGCATTGAGATTCTCCAGAAGAAACCTGCCAGCCACACACATAATCTCACATATTTCTATATATCAACAATTTAGGGCAGTCGCTTTTTGCGGCTGATCCAAGGCTTGGCAATTTGATGCGGTTGAGCTTTCGTGGAATCTTTAAATTCAAAGTATAGCTCTTTGAATTTAGCCCCTAAAAAGGAGCCTTTGTAATCAAACTTTAGCTCTTTTTTTAATTTTGAAAACTCCTGATTCCTTACAGAAAAGCCTTTTTTTAATAAGCTCAGTTAATGAATATAGGTGTTGGCAAAAAATTGTAATAAAGGCCAACCAAGGTAATGGTTCCAAAGAAATAAATAAGCATCGGCCAAAACCCAAATTTTGAGAAATCCCGAAACCTATATCCACCAACAGTGTATACAAATGTATTTGTTTGATAGCCAATAGGGGTCATGAAGCTTGCTGAAGCTGCGATGCAACAGGTGAGAACAAAGGCTCTTGCCTCTTCTGTGCTTAAGCCAAACTGGAAAGCAACCATCAAGGAAACGGGCGTCATGATCGCGATCGTGGCATTATTGGAGAGTAATTCAGTAAGTAACGCGGTGCATAAATAGAGAATCGTCAGGGCCCCCAGAATTTGCCACTGATCATCAAAGCCGAAGATACATGCCTTTTTAATTAAGTCTGCCAACAAGGAGGCTGCACCGCTTTTTTCCATTACCACACCCAAGGCCAACATGGAATAAACCAACAGCAATAAGTTCCACTCCACAGATCGCAGGGCATCCTTGATATTCATTGAATTACCTAATACCAACAAGCCCGCTCCTAAGAGAGCTATGGCATATAGGGGCAGTATTCCCGATGTGGCCAAAAGAATAATTGCGAACAAAACACCAACAGTAAATGTTGATTTAAAAGGTTTTTTTTCGATGCTTAAGGGGGCTTTGTCCAAAAGTACTGTTTCGTTAGACTCCCTGAGTTTTTCCACGCTCGCATCCGAGCCCAAAACAAGGAGGGTATCCCCCGATTCTAATTTTAGATTCTCTAGCCTCAAGCCAAGGTTTTTCCCTCTCCTATGCAAAGCAACTACAGTTAAGTTAAACCGGCCCCGAAAATCTGCATTCGAGAGCCGCTTTGATATAAAACTTGAATTCGGTTTTATCATCGCTTCCACCATAATGGCCTCTGAGGTGTTGATTTGCTCGATTCCTAACTCCGCCTGTTTGAAAAACTTAAACCCTTCCACCTCTCTTGCCTCAATTAATCCTTGGGGCTTACATGATAGAATTAAACGGTCTCCTGGGCCCAATTTTATTTCTGAAATAGGGGATGGTAAGCTTTTTCCATCACGAACGACATCTAAGAGTCTAATTCCTGGAATATTGGCTAGCTTAGAATCTTTGACCACTTGGTTGACCAGCGATGATTCGGGAACAACGATTGCCTCGGTTATAAATTCCTTGCGATGAATTTCAGCCAGTATCTTGCTCAGGGCTTCTCGTTCTGGTAAAAGTTTTTTACCAAAGAGAATCAGAAAAATAATGCCCAGAAACATGAGAGGAAGGCCTATTGTGGTGAGCTCAAACATTTCCATGGCTTTCATGTCGGGATAGAGGCTGGAATTTGACATGAAGCCACTGGCAAGAATGTTGGTACTTGTTCCGATCAAAGTACAGCAACCACCAAATATTGATGCGTAAGAGATAGGAATTAACAATTTGGATGCTGGCACCCCAAGTTTTCCGGAAATCCCAATTACAACTGGTAAAAGGATCACAACAACCGGAGTGTTGTTTATAAAAGCAGACAACCCAGCGACTAAAATTAACAGTAAAAATAAAAATGGGTTATATCCAAGACGGGTAAGGTCCTGTAGGTAGATTGTCAGCTTTTCTATGATTCCCTGTTTGCCTAGAGCACAGCTAACCATGAACATTCCAATAATTGCCAGAGGTGCTTCGCTTTTCAGTATGCCCAAAATTTCAGAGAAACTTGGCCATTTTTCCATTCCAACAACCCCAAGCAATAAAATTAAAGCCAATAAAGAAATCGCTGTGATTTCCATTCTTATTTTTTCCAGTGCGAAAGAAAATACTGCAGTAATGAGCAATAGCAGTGCGAGTAAAAGCTCAATTTCGATTGGTGTTTCCACTGTTTATGTTTATTAACTAAGTTTTAAAGTATTCATCGAAATCATTTATTTTTGAATGCATGTTGTCGAACATAAGATGTGCCCCCAATGACTTATTCATTTCCAGTCCGCCCCCGTCGCCTACGCGTCACTAATTCCATTCGGTCTCTTGTTCAAGAAAACCGTCTTCACCCATCAGACTTTGTTTTGCCAATTTTTATATCGGATGAAGAAAAGCAGGTTGAAGTTCCCTCAATGCCTGGAGTTGTTCGATGGCCGGTGGATCAACTTAGTGATCAAATTAAATCTTACACGGACATGGGCATTCGTGCTTTTGCACTTTTTCCTAAAATCTGTGCAGGCTCGAAAAACCCTCATGGTAGTGAAATCCTCAACCCTGAAAGTTTGGTTTACAGGGCGGCAAAATCAGTAAAAAAAGCCCATTCAGAATCAGTCCTTATTGCCGACTTAGCCTTAGATCCTTACACAACTCATGGTCAAGATGGTATCGTTCTGGAAAATGGATATGTGAGCAACGACGAGACAGTTGAAGTTCTCGCAAAAGCCTCTCTTCTGTGTGCAGAAGCTGGTTTTGATTGGGTGGCTCCATCTGATATGATGGATGGTAGGGTGGGAATCATCCGAAAAACCTTGGAGCAAAACTCATATCACAATGTTGGTATTATTTCATATTCAGCTAAATTTGCATCTGCGTACTACGGGCCCTTTCGGTCGGCCATCGATTCCTCCCATGGCGGCAAGCCAATTGATAAATCTTCCTACCAATTAAACCCCGCAAACTTCGAAGAAGCTAAAAGGGAGTTGTGCTTAGATTATCAAGAGGGGGCAGATATGTTGATGATCAAACCTGCCGAACCTTTTTTGGATGTAATCAAATATGCAAATACCAATTTTGACATCCCTATTGCTGCATACCAAGTTTCAGGAGAATACTCTAGAATAATGGCTGCCGATCAACTTGGCTGGCTCGACTGGAAATCATGCGCGATTGAATCGCTTTTAGGCATTAAGCGGGCCGGTGCCAGGGTTATCTTTTCCTATTTTGCAGACAAACTCGCACCGATTCTTTAAGTCGCCTAAGCAAAGCTCATCAGCTATCATCAGGTGCACCACCTTCATAGGAGGTTACTTCCTTTTCCCTGTCTTCATCTTCTTCCCATTTGAGGTCCTCATCCGGTAGTAGTTTCTCCTCCTTGTCTGAAACCTCGACTAAGTGAGTATCCAAATCAGAGTAATCTTCTTCTCCTTTTTCGTCTTCGTCTTTTTCGTCATCTAAATCTGAATCCAATTCAAAACCATCAGGGACAAATTCCAAAATAGAAACAAGTTCGTCACTAAAGTGACTCCTCCTGCCTTCCAGAAAGTCATTGTTGTGTTTTTCAGAAAGTACCTCCTCCATTTCCTCGATGGTATATGGTTCAGAGAATTCAATGAGGTCATTAAGCATCGCCACTCTTATTTGTGTGACATGGCTTAAAAAGTCTGCGTACGGCCCTTTTTCTTCATCAAGTACATCAGGCAGTGCAAAAAGCATGTCCTCCGCCTTAAGCAGAGAGTCTCTAACCCTTTCCAATTTAATTTTTTTGCCCGATAATTCCTCAGATATTTCGAAAGTAAAAAAGGCTTCATCCACCAATTGGGATTGCAACCCAAATTCAGTCATTGAATCTAGAAGTTCGTTAATATAAATGAATTGTTTCGGATCAATAATTCCGAGATCTTCTATATCCCAGTTCTCTGAGTCACTAATGGAATCAACCCACCATTTGTTCTCGTCATCACAACGAACAATACACCAATCTAGGCTCGGACTTGTTTTTTTCATTGGATTGCCATAAGAGATGATCAAATTGTATGTCAATCAATACTGACAATTTTTATTATTTTATTACTGTGGAAATGCAGGAATTAAATTTGTAAATACATTAAATAACCCAATTGGAATGCTTTATCCTAACCTATTAAAACCTCTCTTGTTCTCCATGGATCCTGAGTTTGCTCATGACCTAGGTACAAAAGCGTTACAAATCACGGGAAACCTTAGACCCATTCGTTCTTTCTTAAAAAAGTCTCTGCAATCTAAAAAAAATCCGGTTGAAGTTTTCGGCTTAACCTTTCCCAACCTTATTGGACAAGCTGCCGGGCTTGATAAAGATGGGGTTTTTCCTGCCGCATCGGAAGCGTTAGGTTTTGGGTTTGTAGAAGTTGGTACAGTTACCCCCTTACCACAGCCAGGGAATGAAAAACCAAGACTTTTTCGGCTACCCAGAGACCATGCTTTGGTAAACAGGATGGGATTTAATAACAATGGCGTTCATGCGCTCGCTGAAAAAATAACTCGCTCGTTTCCAAAACATCAACGATCTGTTCCATTAGGAATCAATTTAGGTAAAGGTAAATCTACTCCACTTGAAGGGGCTCTTCAGGATTATTGTGATGCATTTGACGCAGTTGCCAAGGTTGCCGACTACATAACCATAAATGTCAGTTCTCCCAATACCCCAGACCTTCGGAGGTTGCAAAACCATGAATTTCTCGAGCCACTCTTGGCAGGTATAAACCAACATCGGGTAAATTGGGCGAAATCCGTTTCAGCCAATTCTCCTCCTTGCTTACTAAAAATTTCACCTGACGAAAGCTTTAAAAATGTTGAACAGATTGTTGAAAAGGCATTAGAGCATAAATTTGATGGAATCATTGCTTGTAATACCTCCATTGACTCCACCTGTCTGAAGTTCTCCAATCCAGCACCTACAGGCGGTATTAGTGGGATGCCATTGGGAGAAAAGTCCAACCAGGTGATAAAGTTCATTTCAATGTTAACAGATGGTAAGTTTCCAATAGTCGGATCGGGGGGCATATTTGATTTTGAAAGTGCACAAAAGAAACTAGATTCCGGAGCTTGTTTATTACAAATATATACCTCATTCATTTATCATGGACCGTTTTGGCCCTCCAGGCTAGCAAGCCGAATACCGCTTGCAAATAACTTACTCTAATTGAATAATCTCCTGCATATTTGAATGAAAGCATTTCTTTCCATATGCATATCGGCATTTTTTGCTGCTTCCCTATTCGCATTTTTTATTCTTTTTGAAGGAAATACGGATAATTTAAAAAAATGGTGGCAAGAATTTGCAGTCAACAGCGAAACACTCCCACTAGCACCATATAAATCAAGAGTCATAGAAAAGTCCAAGCTTCGCATCGAAGAAGCGAACGAACTAATCGTGCTTGATCAGCACTTATTTTGGAAAGGTGGCGGGGCAAAGATAATACCCTTGGTTGATAAAAATGAAATAGTACAAAGCTTCAAAATTCTGAATGGAGGAAAGGGCTATTCGAAGTCAGTTGATATAAGAGTGAAAGGAGCAGGGGGGGACCGTTTTCAGTTTGGAGAAACGACAGTGGTTAAAGGAAAGATTGTTTCAATCAATCTGATTCAAACATCAACTTGGAATCTCGTTCCATTAGCGTATGCGAATGATGAGAATTTACCTTTTAGTGGCACAGCAAAAAGCGAATATCCGAGCGGTCAAATTATAGAACAAATACCCTATCTAAGTGGCAGAGTACATGGGACAGTCAAAAAATGGAACGAATACGGTATTCCTGTCTCATCCAAAGACTATGTGAGAGGGAAAAAACAAGGAACTCACATATTCTGGTTTGAATTTGCAAACGACCCAGATGATTTTGTACCCGTTAAAGCAAAAAATGGTGAGATCTATCCGACGCTATGGATTAAACTTCAAGAAGATGCTAAAAAGAAATTTGGTAATCAGTTCGGGTCCCATGAAGCAAATGAATGGATTACATTTACCTACAGAATGAAAGGGGGTGACTTCCCGGTCAGGCTCTTGGAACATTGGAAAGACGGTTATAAGCACGGTTTGTTTGAAGGTTTTGATGAATTCGGAAACAAGACCTTTAAAGATGATTTCAAAATGGGCCTGAGAATTAAACACAAAATCTTTGATAAAACAAAGTAGAGTGGTGCTCAAGGGGGGACTCGAACCCCCACGCCTTACGGCACTAGATCCTTAGTCTAGCGCGTCTACCAATTCCGCCACCTGAGCAAACATAAATTAATACTGAATGCTATTATAGTTTGCAAGAATACTTTTTGTTCAATCCAAACTACAAATTGAGTAAGATCGGTATCCTTGTTCAGTAAATGATATCGTGACACTATAATGTGGAACACCGTTTACGATTTTAAATGGTTCACACCATTCTAAGAGTAAAAGAAAGTCATTTGATAAGTAGGGTAACAATTCGCAGTCTAAGATTTCAGAATCAAGACGTTGTCTGTAGAAGTCACCATGTATTATACTCTTAGTACCTTTAATTACATTTATGAGTGAGTAGCTAGCAGAATTGGGGAAATGTCCGTTTAATTGATTCACAATAGCACGAGCAAGTCTTGTTTTACCAACTCCCATAGGACCATTAATAAAAAAGATAGCACGATCTTTATTATCTATTACCTTAAGAAGTTTTTTAACCACTTCATTTAGGTTCATATTAAATCAATAAAATATAAAATAAAGCATTATTGAATTAAATATTATATGTCCAATAATAGGGATAAGTAAGGAATTGAACCAAATTCTAAGGAAAGATAGTGAAATGCCAAGTGAAAGTAATGTGGAAAAAGAAAGTATATTAAAATGAATGAAAGAGAACAAAAGAGAACTCACTAAAATCGAAAATAAATAGGTGAATCTTTTGTTAAGTTGAGACAATAAAATGCCCCGAAAGTAAAGTTCTTCAATTAAGGGTGATATAAAAAGTATTGAAAAAAAGTGTTCTACATGAATGCGTTGTTCATTTTTAATAAGTTCTATTTGTTTCTGAACAGGATAATCATTGAGGAAAAAAGCACTTGATACATTAACTGAACAGATAAAAAGAAAGATTAATAAAAGAACTACTAATATATTAAAGTAAGATATATTTTTAAAACGCCGAACATTGGTATCTTCAACAGTATAGAAAAATAGAGGCAACAGTAAATAAAGAGGTGGCAAAAAAAATAGAATC
>JAYOTQ010000047.1:0-12250 GCA_038150505.1 Opitutales bacterium
AATGTTATCACGGACTTACGCCACAAGTTAGAGGAAGTACAATCCGAAAAGGCCAGCGAACTTCAACAAGCTACAACCGATCTAATTCTTGAAAAAAAAGCACTACAAGAATCTTTACAAAAAAGTAGGGATAGCCTTGAACTAATTAGTGTTCGCCACCAAGAACACCTGCAAAAGGTGGAACAGGCAAATTCAAGCGAGGTATCATCTCTTAAAGAAATGATAAGTTCCTTGCGAAATGAAATTGATTCTTTTGATGATCGATTAAGGGACGCTGTTCAAAATGAACGAAGAGCTCAAACTCAGGAAATTCGACAGCTTAGAAAGACCCTATCCCACGCAAGGTCTCAGATAGAACAAAGACAAAGTGAATTCCAAGAAAAACTTCAATTGGTTGAAAATTCTAAAAGCCAAGAAATACAATTACTCAAAGAAACAATTTCCAACCTGCGAGTAGATTTAGAGAAAAGTGAAGCATCCAAAGCCGATGAAGCTCAGCGTGCAGTAAGCTCCAAAAACGCAGAAATCAGGCAGCTTAAAGATTCGATGTCATTATTAAGGGAGAATCTTGATCGACTTGAAATCAGAAAGTCGGAAGCACTGCAGAAGGCTTATCAAAAAAGTAATTCCGAAAAGACCATCCTCCAGTCGACCATTGAAACACTTAGAAATGAAATTGAATCTATCCAGTTACAGAAAGACGATTCACTGCAAGAATTAGAAAGAAGCAAGGAGCAGGAAATTGACCAACTTAGGAAATCGCTTCTTTTGTCCCGAAATTCGCTGGAAAGAGAAAAAGATAGATTTGAATCCATCATTCAAAAGAATACTGCTGCTTCTAACCAGGAAATTGTTCATCTCAAATCATTAGTTTCCAAGCTTCGTGATCAAATCGATGAAACCAAAGCAAACGAAGAAACTCTAATCCAAAGTGCCTTAAGTAAGGCAGGTTCAGAAATATTAGTGCTGCAGGAAAGCCTATCCAAAATCCGTCTGGAACTTGAAAACCAGGAAGATCTTTATGCCGGTAGACTGCAGGCACTTGACTCTCAAAAATCTGTAGAAATCACCGATTTGAAGAGCACCATCGCCAACCTTCGGGAACAAATTGAGCAAATTGAATCTGAAACTCAGGCAAAAATTCAATCAGGCACAGCATCTTTGGTTAAAGAGAATCTACTCCTTAAGAACAATATATCACTTCTCCGGGAAAACCTGGACCGAGAAGACGCTAAGCATCAATCAGAACTGCAAAAAAAATCCTCTGAGCTTGAAAATCTTTCAAATTCGTTAAAGCAAACCATTTTAGAACTAAGAAATGAAAATGAATTTATTCTCTCGGAGACAGAATCAAAAATACAGAAAGCGGTAAGTTCTGTTAACTTAGAAAACGGATCACTCCGTGGCACATTGGCAAGCCTTCGTGGAAAAGTAGATCAATTGAAAACTGAAAAAGAAATCGCTGTTCAAGAAGCTAACAAGAAAAAGGAGCAGGAAGTTATTCAATTAAAAAATACCATAGTAAATTTGCGTCATGAAACCGAAAGGTTGAACATACAACATAATGAGGATAAACAAAAATTGACCTCTTCCAGCTCGAATGAACTCAATCATTATAAAAGTATAGTTCGTGCACTTCGGGCAGAAATAGATCAAAATAGGTTGCGATATGACGAAAAAATGCAACAAAACACTCTTTTAAAAGAAACCGAAAATAAGCAACTCCAGGAAACAATTCTCGAGCTAAGATCCGAATTAGAAAAATACAATGGCAACTAAATCAAACCCCAAAGAATCGAAAAAGAGAACCTCAAGGTTCTCTGACATGCTGCTACAAGTAACTACTGACTTAGCCAAAACCAAAAGCTTGGACGAAGCTCTTGAAACCCTGGTTAAGATTACCACCACAACGATCGGAGCAGAAAGAGGAACTATCTTTCTTAATGATTCTGGAACTGGTGAATTATATTCCCGAATCGCCCAGGGTGACTTCCGTCGAGAAATTAGAATCATGAATAGTAAAGGCGTGGCAGGTTGGGTTTTTTCCAACAATGAAGGGGCCATTATTCCTGACGCGTACAAAGACGATCGTTTTAATAAGGCAGTAGATGTGCGCACGGGGTTTCGCACTAAAAGTATTCTCTGTGCCCCGCTTAGAACCGTAAACGGTGAGAAAATCGGTGTTTCACAAATCTTAAACAAGATCGACGGAGAATTTACCCAAGATGACTTAGAATTGCTTGAAGCAATGACGGAACAGGCGGCCATTGCGATTCAGGGGAATATCATTGTTGAACAAGTTGAGGCAGCTCGGAAACAGGAACTGGAATTCTTGGATGTTGTTTCTCAAGTCTCCTCTGAACTGGAGCTAACTCCTTTGTTACAAAAGATAATCTCCACGATCTCTACTATGCTTGATTGTGAAAGAGCCACCCTCTTTATCAACGATGAGAAAACAAACGAGCTCTACACAGAAGTGGGTGAAGGTTTGGATGAAAAATCGGTCATTAGGTTCCCAAACCACTTGGGCATTGCGGGTACTGTATTTACTTCTGCAAAAGCAGTAAATATTCCCCACGCTTATGCTGACCTACGCTTCAATCCAAGTTTTGATAAGCAAACTGGTTTCTTTACCCGATCGATTCTTTGTATGCCTGTTTTAAACAAAGAAGGAAAAACCATAGGGGTTAGCCAAGTCTTAAACAAACGCGGAGGTTCATTTAATCAAGAGGATGAGAAAAGGTTGGCCGCATTTACTTCTCAAATCTCCATGGGCATAGAAAATGCCAAGCTCTTTGACGATGTGCAGAATCAGAAAAATTACTCGGAGAGCATACTCTCCAGTATGCATGATGCTGTGCTCACGGTGGATGAGAATAAATTAATCAAGACTTGTAACCCAGCTGGTCTTAAAATTTTCAGACAGGCTCATATCAACGACATTTTAAATTCCCCAGTTGAAGAACTTTTGGGAACCGAAAACTCGTGGCTTAACAGCAAGCTAGATACAGTCGATGAACAGGAGGAGTTTCTGGATGCCAACCTCGAAGTTCTCGGTGAAAAACTTTCGGTCAATATCTCAATAACCCCTCTCCTTGGCCAGAAAAACGAAAACCTTGGGGTTATGATAATGATTGAAGACATTAGCTCCGAGAAAAGAATGAAGTCTACCATGTCTCGCTACATGGATCCTGAACTTGCGGATCAACTTATGAATGCGGGTGAAAGTGATGATGTCATGGGAGGCAAACAAAGCATCGCGTCGGTCTTATTTTCTGATGTGAGAAGTTTTACTACGATAACAGAAGAACTTGGTGCACAGGGTACGGTCAAACTCCTAAATGAGTATTTTACCATTATGGTAGATTGTATCACCGATGAAGGAGGCATGCTGGATAAATTTATCGGTGATGCAATGATGTGTATTTTTGGCACTCCGATTCCTCACGAAGACGACCCGGATCGTGCTGTCCGTGCTGCAATCCGAATGATGACCGACTTAAAGGTATTCAACGACCGAAGAGCTGCTGAAGGTAAAATGCCCATTGATCATGGCATGGGTATCAACACAGATTCTATTGTTTCCGGAAACATTGGGTCTCCCAAACGAATGGACTACACCGTAATTGGTGATGGTGTGAATTTGGCCGCCAGAATTGAAAGTGCCTGCAAGCAATATGGTGCCCACATTTTAATTAGTGAGTTTACTTACAAAGCAGTAAAAGCAACCTACCGCACAAGGCAGGTAGACTATGTTATCGTAAAAGGAAAAACAGAGCCGGTTGGAGTTTACGAAGTACTTGATTTTCACGACGACAATTCTTACCCAAACATGGTCGATGCTTTGGGTAGTTTTAATGATGGCTATCGAGCTTGGAATGATGGGAAATGGGATCAAGCAATCAAACTTTTCAATTCCGTTAAAAAGATTAATCCAAACGACAAAGCCGCTCAACTTTACTTAGATCGATGTGCTCATATGAAAAAGAATCCGCCCAAAGAAGATTGGGACGGCGTATGGGTGATGACTTCAAAGTAATTTATTGGGAAAAACATGGATAAACAGATCAAAAAACTTCTCGAGACAGCCATTGAGCTTGATCCAAAATTGGCCAATGCACATTTTAAATTGGGCGTCCTTCATCAATCCGAAGAAAATTTTGATTCTGCAGTTTCATGTTTTGAGCAGGCAGTAACTCTGGACTCAACCTACCCTGAGGCTGAATGTGAACTTGCAATTGAACTCAGAAGGTCAGGCAAGCTTGAAGAAGCGAGAGAGCATTTTCTGAACGCATTGGAACTCGATCCAAATTCAGTCAAAACCTACTTTAATTATGCCCTTTTACTTATCGAACTTGATGACATTGAAGAAGCGAAAAATAACTTCGATAAAGTAGCAGAAATTGATCAAAATTTTGCTCCTGCTTACTTCCAGAAAGCAAAACTTCTGACTAATCCTGACGATTTTGAACAGGCTAAAAAAAATTACGAAACTGCAATTGATATTGATGAGGATTACCTGGAGGCCCACTATTTTCTGGCGAAACTACTCATGGGGGGTAAAGCAACCAACACTGATGGATCGAGTGCAAATAAAAAGGACTTAAAAGGTGCTAAGTTTCACTTTTCAAGAGTCCTTCTTTTAGACGAGTCCTGCTCCAAGGCACTTTATAATCTTGGGCGCATCCATTTTGAGGAAACAGATTACCGCAAAACGAAATCTTACCTCACCAAAGCTCTAAAGCTCCAGCCAAATTACTCCAAAGCACACTATCTCTATGGAAAAGCTCTTGATTTAGGAGGCGAGCATCAAAAGGCGGTCCATCATTACAAAAAATCAATAGATTGTTTTTCCGACAACCCGAAGGCTTTGTTTCACCTAGGTAAATTACAATTTCTCAATAAAAGCCTGAAGGATGCTGAAGAAAACTTGCGCCTTTCCATACAACTTGACCCTACAAACCCAAAATCCCACTACTACCTCGCAAAAATACTCTCTCATGATGACGACCCTAGCTTGGCCAAGAAACACTTTTATAAAGCTTTAGAATTAGATCCAGACTTTGCCAATGCCTACTTTGACCTGGCATTTCATTCGGAAAAGTCCGGAGACTTAAATGAAGCGAAAATTCAGTTCCAGAAAGCTACTGATGTTGATCAAAATTTTGCTGAAGCTTATTTTAACTTAGCTAGGCTTTCTTCATCACCAGCTGAATATGAACTTGCTGAGAGAAATTTTGAAACCGCACTTGAAATAAAAGTGGATTATGATGAGTGCCACTACTTCTTTGGTAAATTACTGGCCAAAGGGGAAAGAATGAGCAAAGATGGCACTTTAATCATTGAGCCTCAATTAGAAAGAGCCAATGAACAATTTAAAGCAGCAATCCGTATTAATCCGGATAACTTTAAATCACATTTCCAACTCGGTTTACTGCTTTTTAAACAAAAAGAGTTTGAAGCGGCTTTTGCTTCATTACAGCAAGCCATTCAAATTAATCCTGAATTTGCGGAAGGCCATTACCAACTAGCTGTCTTATTGATGGATGAACGGGCCCAGAAAGCCTTAAGCAAAAAGAAAAAAACCGCACGGTCTCACAAAACAGCTAAGACAAGTTAATCTTATTTTGCTATGGCTCTTTCGTATGATCCACTCAAGTACCTCAGAAGATCACTCGAACTGAACCCCAGTCACCAAGATGCCGCTTACATGTATGCAAAATATTTGATTCAAAATAGGGAGTTTTTAGAAGCGGTAACCTACCTCAATCACTTCATCAATAATTTTGAAGAGAATTCAAGGCTTAGGAATTTACTCGCGCAAGCTTTCCTTCAACTCGAAAAGTTTGATGAAGCACAAAACTCCGTAAACATAGCTCTGTCACATACTCCCCGGTCCATAGATGTGCTTCACACTGCTTTTGTAATCAAAAAAGCTATTGGAGATAAGTTTTCAGCCCTGCATTTTTTGGAAAGGATCGTTAGCTTGGGCGATCCATCTGTTGAAATATTATGCGAAATGGCAGATTTGCTTGATTGCACTACAGAATTAGAGAGAAAAATTAACATTCTTGATATTGCTTATTCGATAAACCCAAAAAACAGAGAGATTTTTGTCCAATTAGCAGATAGCTTTTTGAAATACTTCAAAAATAATGCTTTTGAAGAATTGAATAAGCATATGATTGAGATGTTTCTCGATCACTTTAAAAAATACATACCCGCTTATTTTTCCATTGAACTGCAAAAGGAAGTCAACCAATGGATAAAAAAATTCAAGGGGCAGCCTGCTTTACTTTGAGCTAATTCTTTTTAAATAAATAGAAAAAATGGGAATCGAAATTAGGTAAGCAAGGATTGCTAATGCAAGTGAAAGCCATTGCTCTCGTACAATAACCGCTGCAATTAATATAACCGCAATCAGAACAAAGATAACTTTGCGGTTTGAGATTCTATATTTAATACTTTTTAGGGAAATCGTTGGGATTCGAGAGACCATCAGAACACCCACAATCATGGCCCACAAGCAGACATAAAGAGGCTCAATGATTTCTGGCCCACCGATACCAAATCTTTTTAAATTTACGGAGAAAATAATTGGGGCAAGTAAAATGATCGCTCCCGCAGGTGAAGGCACCCCAACAAAATAGCTTACAGATTGTACTAGGTTTTCTTTTAAGGATTCCCTACTCGCTATGTTAAATCTTGCTAAGCGGAGAACACAGCAAGAAGTGTAAAAGATAAAAGGAATCCAAAACCAACCTAGTATATAACTGCTATTGACATTTAAAATGGATAAAATCCAAAGGTATAAAATGATTGTTGGAGTAACACCAAAACTAACAACATCTGATAAGCTGTCTAATTCTGCACCCATTTTTGATGTAGCTTTGAGCATCCTTGCGGTCAATCCATCCACTAAATCAAAAAATGCCGCGATCAAAACGCAAACAACGGCCGATTCCCAATCTGATTCAAGAGCAAAACGTATACCGGTCAAACCAATACACATTCCAATGGTTGTGAAAATATTTGGAATTAATCGAACAATCAAAAATTCTTCGTTAACACCGGTATTACCTTCTTTTTTCGATTTCATTATTTCTTGAAATTACAATAATATGATCCAATTTCAAAATGGGCATGGGAGCGAATTCTAAAATTATATTTATATTTTCTGTTGTGCTCATGCTGGGTTGTAACAAGTGGGACCCGAATCAACAGTTTTCTGAAGAAACCATGGAAATACAAAAGGGTAAATTAGCCAAAAAGAGACATATCCAAAATGAAAGTCCTAAAGAAATCAGGTTAGGGCAAACTTTTTCAGATGTGGTCATGGTTTATGGCAAGGACTACAAAATTTTAGCCAGCTTAATCGAAAACGACGAAAGATGGCTCAAAATTGAGTATCAAAAGAATGATTATATAGGTTCTCCATCAAACAGAATTGAATTGGTTTTCAAGAACAACCGCTTAATTAAGATTCATAAAAACTAGAGTGATTCTTTTACGAAGGTGAGCATTACTTTTATTAATGCACCTTCGCTCATAAGGGAGGGGGTGACTGCTAGTAGTTTAAAACCCTGAGCACTCATTTCCTTTGATTTTTGGTCTATTTCTAAAGCAAGCTCACTGCTAGTATCGTCTCCCTTAATGCGAATACCTTTTGCTTTTATCACGATGGTTTTGTAAGAACTTTTCACGAATAGAATGCTTACGATACAATATCCTTTTTGTTTACTGAAGTGGAAGCTGGTTCTTCGTCTTTCTCTCTTCCATAGTACTTATTGTAATACTTATACCTAAAATACCCATAGCCATAATAACCCGAGTAGTAATAACCAGGTGTTTTCTTTTGAGGTAGATCATTGAGAACAACACCTAAAATTTTTGCACCTGTTTCATCCAAACTTTCCAGAAGACTCTTTGCAATCTTTCTAGAAACTTTTCCATACCGGGTAACAAATAAAACCTCTTCGACTTTTCTAGCCATTGCCAGAGAGTCAGGAAATAGACCAATGGGAGGGCTATCTATAATTATTACATCTGCAATTTTTCTAAGGATTCGATGGATTCGGTCAAAACCATTGCTCTCAAGCAATTCAGTTGCTGCCCGAGTTCTGCCACCGGATGGAAGGACAAACAAATTTGGATGGATTTGAGTCACCGTATTCTGTGCAATTTCCTCCAGTCCTGCATCATCCGTTTGCTCGGAATTAATAAGTGATAATAAGCCCTTTTCGTTCGTGATGTTGCAAAATTTATGGATACCAGGACGACGAAGATCGAAATCAATAAGAATAGTTTTTTTTCCATGATTTGCACAGCTGTATGCTAAATTTGCTGAAATAAGGCTTTTACCTTCACTCGGGATAGCAGATGTTACCAAAATTGTCTTAGGATAATCGTTTAGAGAATTCATTTGAATTCGACTGAACATACTACGAAAAGACTCAGTCAACCCATCATCCAAATCGTTTCCAACAATCAAAGGGCGCTGTGTTTCTTCAACTTCAGAGATTTTCGGGATACCAGCAATTAGGTCTCTGCCAATAAAAACTTCTACATCCCATGGTGATTTTACCCGATTGTCCACAAATTCCATAAGAAATGGAATGATAAAGAAAATTGCTACACCAAGCATAATTCCATCTCTTTTGATCTTTACTTTATCAGGAGTAAAGGGAGCACCTGGCAGATAAGCAAACTGTTCTTTGTTGAGCGGTTCCTCCTGTTCGCTTGGTAGTGCTTGCTCAATTCTTACATCATTTAATCGGTTGTGGATTTGGTCAGTCGTACGAGTAACAACTGAAAGCTGGCGGTCCAAGTTTTTAAGCTTTTCCTCGATTTCACTAAGGGTGCGCGATTCCTCCTGAACTTTGGACATAGCTTGGGCAAATTCTTTTTCCTGAGCCGTGAGTTGAATATGCTTATCACGCAAGTCCTCAATCGAAGATTTCACTTCTTTGTTCAGTGCCTGTTTGACCAGTTGAACTTGGCGGGCATTTTCAATCATCTTAGGATGTCGCTCCAAGTAACCAGAACCAGTTTCTTGGTAATCTCTCCTTGCACTCTCCAGGTCATATAGAGTTTTTCTAAGGGAAGGAATTGCACCGAAAGATTCAATCGCATCTATTTCGAAAAATTCTTTAATTACCGCAATATCATCATCCACATCTTGGGAACTGGTAGATTCGCTTTGAGAACCAATTCTTACTTGTATTTGTAAGATCTGCCGAAGTAGGGAATTGATACGGATTTGTTGTAATTTGGATCGGGTAATCTCGGATTGATACTGACTCTTTCGTGCCGCAGTGTTTTGTTTTTCATCCTCTAAAAATGGCAAGTCGTACTTCTTCTTAAAAGATGATTGTTCCTGTGATATACGCTCCTCTTCTTGCAAGCTTTTATCGAGCAAAAGTTGTAATACATTTTTTACATTTTCTACCTGCAAACTTTTTCTACTTTTATGAAGCTTTTCATATTCAGATTGAACAACATCCGCTATGATCTGAGCCCCTCTACCTGAACGTGCGGTGGAACTAATTGTGAACCTTGGTCTTCCTTCTTTCGGAGGAGAAACTGAGACTGAATAAGAAATTGTTGCTCCTACATCAATCGATATACCATCTTTCAGATATGGGCTAAGCAGTTCTGATTTTAACTCTGGAGAATCTTTGATTTTTTGAATGACATTTAGTCTTAAATCCTGACTATTTAATCCGTCCAAGTGTTTCGCCACCAATCCCTGAACATGTTGATCACGATCCACTTTTTGCAAATTGAGAATTGCAGGGGGTGGGATTAACCGAAAGGATGAACTGGACCTGTATAATTCCAATCCTTGCGACTTAATATAAATATAGGCTAATGCCACAGGCAAAGACAGGGTGAGTGCGATTAACCAACGATCCCGTAAAATCAGCAGGAAATCACCCAAGCCCTTGATTTTGGTCCCACTTGGTGAAGTCCCTGAATCACCAGACATTTTATTGTAATTTTCGTCCATCATCAAAGAAGTCTTTCCGGTACCTCAATTCGGTCTCCAGGGTAGATCCAAAATCTTCTCGAAGAGCTATTGGCATTTACCCCAGAACTAAGTGCCTCTACATCAACCTCATAGGTTTTCGTATTTGTTGGACTTCCGCTTTCGTCGAAAAAAGTTCTCGTGACAAAGACTCTATTTTTTTTGGCTATATCATTGAATCCTCCAGCTCGTGCAATGACTTCAACAATATTCATAGCTTCTACTTCGGGTGGAAAAACATAAGGGCCCTTTCGATTAACTGAACCTGTAAGAAAAACCACTCTTTCTGAGTATTTCGTGACACTCAACAATGCTTTAGGTCGGGCAAAAATAAGTTTTTTTGTATATTCGCGTTGGATGGCAGATTCGGCTTCCTTCTTATTTTTACCAACCAGCCTGATTTCGCCAATATAGGCCAAACTTATGGAACCATCACGGGTGAGGACGCCTTCAACAGTACAATCAGCTTCTCCCTGAATCACTACGCGAACCCTGTCTCCAGGGCGTAGTTTATAACCAGTTGGGTCCTTGAGCACGGAGGCATCAAAGTAAGCACCCTGACCAAATAACGCTTGGAAGCCTAGCATCAGAGACGACAAAAAAATAAGAAGTCTTATGCCCATACTTGCTTAAAATCGGCCCGTAATTTGAGCATGTAAAAGATGTCTGCCGTAACTACCTGACTTAGAATTTTTATCCATCAAAGTGTAATCATATCCACCAGAAGAGGAGAAGATCTTGCTATGTTTTTTGGACACACCAAATCCAAAACCATATGTTTTCATTGATGAGGAGTCGACTTTCCCTTGAGTCGGATCGTTGTTCCCGGCAAATGACTGAGGATAGGTGTAATCAGTGAGCCCTGCTGTAAGATAAGATGTGCCTGACAAGGTATCAGTGAAGCGATGTGAGAGTCCTGCACGCAAAGATGTCGAAAATGTCGAGAATCCCTGTGCAGTTGGTGAAAAGGCTCTGCTAAGAGAGTAATTGGAAGAGGTTTTGGAATTGTGCTTCCAATTTAATGAGACTGAAGTAATCAGGTTATCCTGATTCGGCTGAGAGGAGAGTTCATAATCAACCAAACTGTAGCCAACAGAAACACTTCCACTAAACTTAGAGGAATAAACCCCATCTGCTCCTACACTAATTGAGTGGTTAATCGCATCAGTTAAATTTGCTTGGTTTGTCCCATGAGCCTTGGATCTAGCAAAGGTATAATTGGTAAAAAAGTCGAGTTTCTCCGAATAAATGTAAAAAGCTCTAAAGCTCAGGGGTAAGGTCGAAAAATCTAAATTGGGTCTATCATCTGTATTCGCAGATTGGTAGAAGCGGTACGAGTATGATGTCCCCCCCCCTACTCCAAACTTAGAACTGTGATTGTAACGAACATTTAAACCAGCCGTAATGTACGTGTACGAGACAAGGTCTTGGTCGAGGACACTTGCCCCAACATGCTGACCTACATCAAAGGTAGATTCAAAGCGTATCTTTGCATTGTTTGAAATCCTCTTTTTTAAAGCAAGCGTATCATCAAAATCGATGCTTAGTGATGTGGTCGGCACGATACTGCTCATCTCTCCGTTGAGTATGTATTGGTTGATGGTAACCCCTGCTGAACCAGAGATTTTAAATAATCCCAGTTTGTTGGTAAAGTGAACAGCCGGGGAAAAAGTAAGGATGAAATCATCTTCACTTTCCAACCTTGATGTATTGATGCCCGATGAACCATTGCTATTTTTTACCGAATTGAATTCGTCACTTGGCATTCCAAAAACACGGGAATCGTAAGCAGCTTTTAGACTTGCACTAGTGCTAATTCTCCCAAGTTTACCTTCATACAAAGCAAAGGAAGCCAAGGGATACACAATCGCACAGAAAAGAAATATAAATAACCTCATGATAAGGACTTAATACATAATTGAATTTAGAATTCTTTATGTTGTCAACATAATCATCCCTCCATGTGAATACCGTACTCAAACTCTGTCTTGTATACATAATTTTCATAACCTGGAATAAAGCAGGTCATGCAGAGGGAATTACAACAGTTTTTCTAAATGTGCTGGCTGCTTTGATTCTTGTCCTGCACTTCTTTCAAAAAAAATTTTGGGAGATAAAACTGCTCCTCCCTTATATCCCAATCGTTGCACTAACGATCATTTCCATCGTTAGCTTTTTGAACCCAAGGTACAGGGTTATTACTGTAAAAGATGTAACCGATTT
>JAYOTQ010000048.1:0-11546 GCA_038150505.1 Opitutales bacterium
TAATTATAAGTTATTTGGAACCCAAAAATGGCGGGATAGACGGGACTCGAACCCGCGACCTCCGGCGTGACAGGCCGGCGCTCTAACCAACTGAGCTACTACCCCGAACAAAGAGAATTTGAAATTAATAAGAATTACCCCGCCCAAGTCAAGGAACAAGGATTCTTCTGGACTGGTTTTTTCATCTCTTGGTTCATTAATCTTGGAGAAACTAATTCTTTAGATAAACAGGTAAGAATGAACCCATTGTGCTGCAGAAAATTAGAGCTCGGACCGATTTCCACCAATGCTTTTCTTCTTTGGGAAGAAAATGGAAGTGAGGCAGTTCTTATTGACTGTCCACCACTTGGAGGAAGTGAAATCACCGATTTGTTATCCAAAAACAACCTTCAGTTAAAAGAGATCTGGTTCACTCATGGTCATTGGGACCACATTGCAGGAACCCGCGAAATTTTTACCTCAGAAATCAAGTTATTGGGTCATCAGGCGGATCAGGTTTTATTTGAGACACCTGAGCTTATGTCGAGTTTCTCACTGCCTGATCTTATCCTGGAACCAGTTCATATTACCGATTGGATTCAAGAGGGAAGCACCCTTAGCCTTTGGGGCAGGGAGGTTTCAATTCTTCATTGTCCCGGGCATTGCCCGGGTAATGTTGCATTTTATCTTGAGTCCGAAAATATTTGTTTTGTGGGAGATGTAATCTTTGCTGGCAGTGTGGGCAGAACGGATTTGCCTGGTGGTAATTTCGATGATCTTACCCATTCTATTCGTAACAAGATATACACACTGCCTGACGAGACTGAGCTTGCGGTCGGGCATGGGCCAAACACCACTGTGGGCAAAGAAAAGTTCAGCAACCCATATGTCCGTGCTTAGGTTTCGAAGTTTTCGGTTCATTCCTAAAAAGAGGAGTAATTTTAATGATTCATATTATTGAATCAGAGGATTTTCCTGGGCTGGAGTTGAAAGAAAAAGAACTTTTGGCTCCGGTTCAAAAAATCTTTTCTGAAAATGGAGATTTAGTAAAACATCTTGGATTTGAGTTTCGTCCAGAACAGGCACTGATGGCGGAGACTTATTCCCGAAATCTATTCAGTGGAAAACATTTAATTTTTGAAGCAGGTACTGGTGTTGGCAAAAGCTTAGCTTACCTCATACCCTCCTTACTTTATTCCGTCCTGACAAAAAGGAAGTGTATTGTGGCTACCAATACCATTAACTTGCAGGAGCAATTGTTGTCTAAAGACATTCCTGCGGTCCGAGACTTGTTTAACCGGTCCAGTGGACTTGAGGAATTTGAAAACTTCAATTGTGCCCTGTTGGTCGGTCGGGCAAATTATCTTTGCACCAATCGTCTGCACCGGGCTCTTCTAAGCAAAGGTGATTTATTTGAGGCATCTCAATACCAGGAATTACAGAGAATTGCAGACTGGGCAGCATCCGGCCCCATGGAAGGGATTAGGCAGGAATTGAGCCCTATGCCAAGTCCTGTAGTCTGGGATATGGTCAATGCAGATTCCTCCCTTTGTTCTTCGAAAAGGTGCAGTGCCAAAGACTGCTTTTACCGAAAGGCACGGGCGTTGGTGGATGATGCAGATTTGGTGATTATTAACCACAGTTTATTGTTTTCCCTGTTGGGTGCCGGTGTATCTCCATCCAACGAAGGTCCTGGTATTTTATTTCCGGATGATTTTTTGGTCTTTGATGAAGCACACGAGATCACTGAAGTTGCCAGCGATCATCTGGGTGTATCTTTAAGCTCGTGGTCTTTAGAGACGATGATGCGACAGCTCTACAACCCCAAAAAAAGAAAGGGATTGCTCAGCCGTATCGCCAGAGAAAGTGATCTTCTTGCCCTGCATGATTCACGAGAAGCGTTGAATGATTTTTTTCAATACCTCCACCTTGAGGTTCTGGATCAAAAAGACCGAATTAGATTGCTCAACCGAAATGCATTACCCATGGAAGTCTTTCCTCCTTTGAGTAGGTTGTTGCGAAATTTAATAGAGTTATCCGAACTGGCCAAGGATGAGGCACAAAGGATAGAACTTCGAGATAAGATTAAAAGATTGCAGACCTATTTGGCTGACCTTTCTGAAGTTATTGATCAAAAAAAACCTGGATGTGTTTATTGGCTGGAGCGGGGTGGTCGTAGCAACCAGATTATTTACCTGCGAAGTGCACCTCTCGAAATCGCACCGATTCTGAAGGAGGAACTTTTTTCCAAAGATGCATCCGTATTAATGACAAGTGCTACGATTACGAGAAAAGGGAGTGCGGATCATTTTCGACGAGAGGTGGGTGCTGAATCAGCGGAAGAGTGTTTAGTAAAGTCCCCCTTTGATTATGAAAATCAAATGACGATTAAAATTTGCAACGATTGTCCTGAGCCACAGATGTCAAACCGTGAACATTACTTAGAATATTTAACCCGTGCCATTGGTGGTCTTGCTCAATCAGTTGAAGGTGGAACTCTCGTATTATTTACAAATTATTCAGATTTAAGGTATTGTTATGAGCAATTGAAACCGAGATGGGCTCAAATGCAAAGATCCATTTATGCACAGGGGGGAGAGTTTTCCCGATCGGAACTCAGAAAACGAGTGATTGATGAAGGTGATGTGCTCTTGTTAGGTGCGGAAAGTTTTTGGAAAGGTTTTGATGCCAAGGGATCATGCATTTCTCAAGTAATTATAACCCGTTTGCCATTTGAAAACCCAGGGCACCCACTCCATGAAGCGAAAAGTGAGGTTTTACAGGCACAAAAGCGTAGCTCATTCCATGAAATTACCCTTCCATCTGCGGTCATCCGGTTCCGTCAAGGCATAGGGAGGCTGATTCGTTCATCTACAGATGTAGGATTGCTAATGATTTTAGATTCCAGGGTTTTAAACAAAAACTATGGAAAAGAATTTCTATCCGAACTACCGAACTCTCATTATGAATCAACTTGCTTGCTTGACCTATTGGGATGCTAAGGTTTGATAGGAACTTAAATTAGATTCTTTGTGTTATGAAATTTCAAGCCCACGGACATTCAGATGTCGGTTTTTTAAGAGAGACCAACGAAGATTCCTTTTTGGTGTCCAATGATAAGGGTATTTTTGCTGTAGCTGATGGAGTAGGGGGGCTTCCTTATGGCTCTTTGGCTAGCTTGCTCGCAGTTCAGTATTTTGACAGCCTGACCCAGCCCTACGATAGAGGTGCTAACACGGAAGGGATGGATTCCACGATTCGCAAGATACACGAGAATATCATGAAGTGTGGTGCAATTGTTGGGGGGCAAAATGGGATTGGGACGACTTTTTCAGGGCTTTTCTTTTTAGATAACAAAATCATTTTTGGACATGTCGGTGATTCTTACATTCTCAAATATGAAAAAGAGACCGATCAATTGGTTCAACTTTCCAAAGAGCACACTTTGGCCGCTGAATTGATTGCGAAACATGGGCCCGATGCAGCGGTGGATATGCCTGAGCATTACAACCACACACTTACCCGCTGCCTCGGACAGGATATTGACTTTGAGGTGGATACAGGTGAATTTCAGGTATCGGTCGGGGATAAAATCATCCTGAGCTCTGATGGATTATTAAATATGGTAGGAATGGACGAAATTGCGCTTGTTTGTAAATCTTTGGAAGCAAAAGCCTTGGTTCATGAACTTATTGATCAGGCGAATCAGAATGGAGGTGTGGATAACACCACTGTTGTTTGTATTGATATTGTGTAGGATGTGATTTGAATTGAGCCAAGATCTCGACAATTTACGAAACAAATTAGCCAAGTCTCCCGAAAATCTTTTATTTAGGTTTTCCTACGCTCAAAAATTGTATGATGCAGGCAATGAATCGGAAGCAATTGAGCAACTTGAAATTTGTATCCAAGGGAGAAAGGATTGGATGTTTGCTTATCTGTTAAAGGCCAAACTTGAAATTTCTACTGGCAGAACTTCAGATGCAGTCGCTTCCTTGAATAAAACAATTGAACTTGCAAAGGCTCAGTCTCATGACGATCCATTGTCCGAAGCCACCCAATTGCTGGAGAGCTTGGTTTAATATGTTTCTAAATATTTTTTATAAGGTCGAATTGGAGTTTTGAGTCTTTTTAGAAGCTTTTCTGTTGTTAGTGGAGGGACACTACTTTCTAGAATTCTAGGCTTGGTAAGAGATGTACTTTTTTTTGCCACTTTTGGAACATCGCTTTTTGGAGAGGCATTTTTGCTTGCCTTTACCATACCTAATTTATTCCGGCGAATGTTGGGGGAGGGCACCCTAAGCTCAGCATTTATCCCTGTTTTTTCAAACCTTGGCGGATCTTTGGTCCCTCAGTGGTTTCTGCTCAACCAGGTGGTCTCTCGCTTGTTCCTGTCACTTGGTTTTTTGTCTTTTTGTGTGATTTGTTTTTCGTTCTTTTCTTATCATTCAACATTATTTCAGGTTTATAAGTGGCATGTGGCTTCTTATCTGAACGGGGTCACATTTTTATATGTTATCTTTATCTGTTCCTCCGCCATTTTAGTTGCTGCACTTAATGTAAAAGGAAGCTTTGGATCAGGGGCAGTTTCTCCAATCCTTCTAAACTTGGTCATGATTGGTGTCTTGTTTGCTGTCGGAATTGCTCATGAGCTTAGCTTTCAATCTTGTGCAGTCTTTCTATCCATTGGTGTTGTAGTAGCTGGATTCTTTCAACTTTTATTACCATGGATGGAACTTAAGGTTAGGTTCGGTTGGCAGTGGAAATTCGACCTTTCTAAATCAGATGAGATCAAAGAGGTTGGCTCTCTTTTTTGGGTTGGTATATTTGGTGCGGCAGTTGCTCAAATTAATATTTTGATTTCTAGGTTTTTGGCTTACTCCTTAGAGCAAGAAGGTGCGGTAACCTACCTGTACATGTCCGCCCGGTTGGTTGAATTACCTCTAGGGATATTTGCAATTGCAATCTCAACCATTTTGTTTCCAAAACTGGCCAGTGCAGTGAGCCGAAAAGATCAGGAGTCCTACCAAAGCTCTTTCTTTTTGGGTTTAAGGTCGATTTTGATGTTAACCCTGCCCTCAGCAATTGGGTTGTTCCTTGTGGGTGATCTAGTGGTCAATGTTCTTTTTCAATGGAAAGAGTTTAGTGCAGAAAATACAAATATGGCTTATGTTGTTCTTCGGGTGGTTTCCTGGACAATTCCTCTGTACGCAATTTCAACCTTTCTGGTAAAATCCTATCATTCTCAAAAAAATATGGGGATCCCCTTAAAAGCTGCTTCATTAAGCTTGATCACCAATCTAATTTTCAGTCTTTTGCTTATGAATACCCATGGTGTTTTGGGTCTGGCATGGGCCAATGTTTTAGCCGCTATTATCCAGTTGTTTTATCTTTGTTTTAGAAACAAAAACCTAAGCTCATATGCTGTTTTTTCAAATACTTCTCTTTCCTTATCCAAGTTGGTTTTAGCTTCAGTTTTTATGTTTCTGGCAATTTTGTACGCGAAACAAATTCCACTCTTTTCGGATCAAAAGTGGGATGCTTTTTTTCAACTTTTGTTCTTAATTTTTACCGGCGTACTTTCTTATTTTTCTGTCCTTTATTTCCTGAAATTCCCTTTGTCATTTGGAAAACCATTGCTTTCTCGATTGGTTCGAAAATAATTATGAAATGAATTTCGCTGCTACCCAGACCCAACGCACCGTCAAAGGTTTCACCCTTATTGAGTTAATGGTTGTCATTATAGTTATTGGGATAGTTGGGGGAATTGTCTTTAGTGGGGCAGGGTATTTATTCGAAAAACAGGCAATAAAAACTACCCAAGCACAAATAGAGGTTCTGCAAGTTGCTTTGGATGAATACAAACGTGAGGTTGGCATTTATCCGGAAACGATTGATTTTATGGGCAAGGAAAGTAGTCAAATCTTGCTTCATTCCTTATTTGGCACCCATGAATTCATTGACGGCGAGTGGACAAGGCTTGAGCCAGAAGATCACCGAAGAAGTTTAATTCCTTTGGAAAACCTTACTTTTCTCCCTTTGGCAGATGATTTATCAGGTAAGTTTGACCCTCGTGAAGTAGATCATTATCTAACTGACCCTTGGGGCGAGCCTTATATCTATGAGTTTCCGAGAAAAGATGGAAATAGAGGTGTTTTACTTTACTCGAAGGGCCCTGATAAACAATCAGAACCGTTTGCCGATTTCGAAGATGTGCCCGATAAAAGACCAGAAGACCTGGACAATATACCATCCAATGAACCAGGTAACTGGTAAAGCCTTATGAAAAATAAAAAATGCGGTTTCACCCTGATCGAACTTCTTGTCGTTATTTCAATCATAGGAATATTAATGGGGCTTCTTATCTCCCAACTTGGTGGAATTTTGGGTTCTTCAGAAAAAACCAAAATGCAAGCTATCATGCGCACTTGGGTGATTCAGTTAAACGAATACAAATCTCATTATGGGTACTACCCACCTTTTCTCTACGAATTGGAAGAAGGTACACCTGTGCTTCTGAGCGATGGAGATAATGGAGATAAATTCCTCTATTCCTTGAAAGGAAAAATAAAAGCTGGAAATGGTTGGGATGAAAGTGAAAACCTGTCCGATCAAAACAAAGATGGAAAAGAATTCCATTCTTTCAGCGAAGATGAATTTGATGGAGAAGGAAATCTAATTTCGCTTAATTCTTTAAGAATTTTAGTGGACTTGAATGGAGATGGTTCGATTGAACTTGGGGAAGATACAAAAGCGCAAATTGTAGAAAGTCTATCCTTGGATTATAACGAAGAAGAGATGAGTTTAATTGAAAGTAACGGATTTCAAAATATTAATGAATCCATTGCCCTTTTCATCTTAAACGACGACAAGTTAGCAATTTCTAATGTATACTCTTGGAATATCGAAAAATATTTCGATTGATTATAGAAGTTCTCTCCTTCGGGCACTGTGTTGAAAAGTTTTGAAAATAACAGAGGGTTTACTGTACTAGAACTCCTTGTTGTCTTAGCCGTCATGGGAGTGATGATTGGAGCTTTGGGGTTTTCTTTTATTGGAGCGAACCAATCTGGATTAGGAGATGCACAACGATCCGTTCTTTCACTTTTGCAAAAAGCGAGGGTTCTTGCTGTTTCTAATTCAGTAGAGTCTAGAATCCTAGTTTCTGCTGATAGTGATGATTCTGAAAAATATTTGAGGCAAGCAAAGTTGGTGATTTTGGACCAAAACAATTCAAATCATTGGCAAATCGTTGAGGATAATTTTTATCTTCCACAGGATACTTGGTTTGTTGGCGGTGATCTTACCCCTGATTTACCGGAATGGCCTAGTGATGCGAAGTGTTCATGGAGTTTCAACGAACAAGAAGAGGAATTTAGGCTAACCCCTGTGAAAAGCACCCTAGGGGGCAGAGATATTAAAGCCTTAGAGCAATCTGCTGATGGCTTGCGGTACTTCTATGTTAGCTGCAACCCAAGTGGTCATTTTGTCAGCAATGCATTTCCTAAAATGCCGAGGTTGGTTTTTGCTCTGGGAAAACTTATGCCAAATTCTTCAGGTATTCTGGTTCCTGTTTTTTCAGATTGGAAAGCTTTGGCGGGTTTGCAAATACAGCCTTTCGGCGGACTCTTATCACTTGAGTATCAAGACTTTGGCTATGACCAATAGAAGAGAGTATACTACTAAGAATTCGGGGTTTACTCTTATTGAGGTCATCATTTCTCTTGGTGTATTCGGTCTGATTATAGGCAGTTTATTTAGCCTTCTTCCCTGGGGTGTGGAAAAAGCAAACAATCTAGTTGATCGAAATACTGCAATGGGCATGGTCGATGCCGTTCAGATTGAATTAGAAAGACTGGGTTTTTCTGTAGTAGAGCACGGGACGAAAAGACTTGATGGGTTGTACGACGGAACCAATGAGCCTACAGATATAAATAATGGAGATATACATGCTTTAATATTAACGGGTTCAAGGGACGGACAACGAGTGTCTTTAGAAAAAGTGATTGAGCTTTACCAAGGAAACAAAAAACTGAGTAATACTGAACTTGCTGCGGACGGGAAAACTTTACTTGATACAGTTACAGAATTCGGTGGGCGCATAGAGTTCAGCAGGTACGAAGACAAACCTGTTTCGTTGGATGGCTTTGAATTTCCTGCAGACAGTATATTTCTTTCAAGATGGATTGAGCCCGAAGATCGATATTTTGCTGTAATCTGTTCTCAGTTTGCAAAGTTCCCCAATGAAAATTCTGACCCTCCATCCAGGCATTTTCACCACCCGAGCAATGGATTTTTAGCATTGCAGGTAGAAATTCAATGGCCTTACAAAATCTTTGATCCATCCCAAAGTGATAATTTTAGAACAGTGGATCCAAAATATCGCTCCAAAATCTCTTTTCCAATGGCAATTGCTCGGTAATGGGTAAATGGCGTACTTGGTAAATTGGATCAAGGCATCGAGACCCAAGACATTGGTCGCATCCTGCGTACCTATTTATGTGGCCACGCAATTATTTTCCCAAATTTATCCACCCAATGAAAGAACGCTTGTTCTTAGTTTAAGTTGTTTTTTATTCATAACATTGATCCAGGTATCGACTAATTTTGCGAATGATTATTTTGATGCAAAAAGTGGAGCTGATGAAAACAGAAAGAATGCACCTGAAAGGGTTGTATCTTCAGGCAGATTAAAACCACAGCATGTTCTCTACGCAGCCTTGTTTTTATTATTTCTATCTTTTTGCATAGGTCTATTTATTTTACTCTATTCCCAATCGAGTTTTTGGTTACTTCCTCTTGGAGTTCTTTGTATATTTCTTGCTATTTTGTATACAGGTGGGCCTTTCCCTTTGGCGTATAATGGCTTAGGAGATGTGTTTGTTGTAATATTTTTTGGTTTTGTTGCTGTTGAATTGACCAAGTATGTGTTGTGTTCTGCAAGTGCTGTTCATTTTGACTTCAGCATGGGTGTTTCCTTTTCCGTTGGGTTGTTGATTAATAACCTGTTGGTAATTAACAATTACCGAGACTTTGAGAATGATCAAAAAGTAGAGAAAAAAACCAGCATTGTGCTTTTGGGTAAAAATTTCGGAATTTCGTTATTCCTCGCAGGGTTTTTAGTTCCTGTATTTTTAGGGATTCATTCTAACAATTATGCCATCTTGGTAATTTTACCGACGAGTGTTGCGTCGCTTTACTTTTTGCTAAAAAATTCTTCCTTAATTTCCAGCAATCGTTCACTCTCTTTAAGCGCGCTAAGCGTTGTGCTGTACGGGTTACTTTGTGTTACTTAAACTTATGAGTATAATTATAGAAAGTTTTGATCGCGTCTTACCTTTTATTCTAGTTGGGAGATCTCTTTAGATAGATTGATTTAAATATATGTACATTCCAAACCTGTCAGAGTTCCCTTCCTTTAGTTTAGAGCGTTTGCTGAAGACTTGTTTTTCGCTTCCTTGTGGAAATTTAAAAAGTTGCGTTCTGATTGATCTCGCTGATCCAAAATTAATTAAGAATTATGATTTTCTACAATCAACCGGTTTGGCTGTTCAGAAAAAAGCACATGAACATTTTTACAAACCCCTAAGTGGTGAATTGGGCAAAGGTCTCGGCATAACTGATTGTGATTTATTTGCATTCAAACCAACTGGCGGGAGTAATTTGGATCCTGAAAATTTCCTAGTTGGCACCAACGGGGAAGAGTATACATTTACCGACGATATCTGCCCAAAATATGATCTGGTGTTTGCGATCACCGATTATTCTCTGACTGCACCGCTCACTGCCATGGCAAAAGCCCACAACTTTAGAGGGGCAACTCTTCATGGGTTGAACGATATCATTTTAAACTCGGGACTCAGTATTGATTATCATCTTGTTAGCAGGCAGGCGGAGTTGTTTAGAAGTGTCCTTGACCAAGCGGACCTCTTCAAAATTTCTTTTGAATGTTTCGACAAAAACTACGATCTTACCATTCATTGTGGTGCACAAACCGCTCAGAAAAGCCACGGTCTTTGTCCCGCAGGTATTCCTGACATCGCTAATTTACCTGCTGGAGAGGTTTATTTTGTGCCTCATTCCGCAACTGGTTCATTCCCCTTTAGGTTTTCTGATGGTACCATTGCTGAAATGCAAGTTTCGGATGGTGCGATTACTCACGCCCACTTAATCAAAGGGGATGCGGACCTAGTTGAGTCACGTAACCAACAACTTAAAAGTGATCCAGCAACCGGCATCATCGGGGAACTAGGATTTGGTACTCAGGTACTTCCATTTGCTGGTTGTGATATCCAAGATGAAAAAATCCTCGGTACTTGTCACATTGCCACGGGCAGAAGCGATCATCTCGGTGGAACCTTAACCCCCGAGCTTTTCAACTCTCGTGAAAATGCGTCGCATGACGATATCCTTTATGCACCCCCAAAAACTCCAGAAATAAATGTTACTTCTGTGGTTATGTCCAAAGGTGGACAAGAGGTAAAGATATTGGAGGACTTTTCTCCTACTCCAACTCTGCTTGAGCACCTAGAAGAGGAGTATCCAATCGATATGATATCTGCTGCTGTGTAGAGGCTTTAGGTCCCCTCTATCATACCCAAATTTAAAACTTTGCAATACGGGTTGAACTGGTAGAGATTAAAGCATGTATTTTAGAATGCATGTAGCTTTGTTTGCCTCATTATCTTGTTTGCTCTTTCAGATTTTTGTTAGGACTTTAAAATCTCTTGTTCCTTATCCTCAAAACCTGCTTCCAGTTTTCCTTTTTTTATGTTCTCTGGCAACGGGTTACACACAAAATTTTACTGAATACCAATTTAAGTGGGTAGAGGAGACCAGTGAGTTCTCATTGGATGGGAACCGTTCTCCCAATTTAACTTTATTTGAGCATTGTTCTTACTTGATCCGATCAAGTGGTGCAGAATTATCCCTAATTGATGGTAGTGATACTCTTTATGATGGTGATGAAATGTTTTCCAATCAAATTGAAGGCAATGGCGAATACATTTTATTGACCCCGAACCAGAACACACCGAGGCAATTATTTTACCAAAATGTAAATGACCCTTCTTCCGTGAAAGGTCATATACAAATTAAAGAATATACCGATTTAGGTTTTATCAAAATGAACCAGCCAAGGGCTTTTTCAAGGTTTGGATCGATGGTCGTTATTACAGATGATGAGACAATTTTTACCAGTGCAACAGGGTATAATCAGAACGAAGGATTGGTGTCCCGATACGATAGGTCCAACGATGGAAATTTCTACCATCATTCTGACCTAGGTTCCCCACTAAATGAAGATGCCTTCTGGGGATCTTATCTATTTTTTGACGAGTATGAAAGCAAGCTACTGATCGGTTCTTCTAATGCAGAGGATTTTAGAGGAAGTTTATATGCTTATTCTTTAAGCTCGATGGAAATTAGTTTGCTTTTTCAGGGGGAGGAAATGGGGGATCTACTCGGGTGGTCCTTTGCTACCTCGGGCGAAAAATTAATTGTAAGTGCACTCTCTGTAACGGAGGCAACAGGGGGGCATTTTTCCCTTTTCAGTACCCCTTACACCA
>JAYOTQ010000049.1:0-2675 GCA_038150505.1 Opitutales bacterium
CTTGCAAGATCATTGCAAAAAGAAGTGGTAAATTTCTAATAAAATTTTAATATTAATAATACTTATGTGTATGATTAGAATTATTTTGATTTTTTTTTGACTTCTTTGAAATAGTCAACGCAGATTAAGTGACATAGTTCCCGCTTACTAACGGGATCATCAGTTCAAAAAGGCTCCTCCCTCAGGTTCGACCTAGGTCACTGAGGGAGGTTTTTTTTGGTGTAATTTTCGGCCTGCTTGAGAAAAGATTTAAAGTCTGGGCGATCTGGAACCAGTCTGACTAAATGTTGAAGGTGAGGAAGAGCATCCGCCCACATTTTATTTTGGGCATAAAGTTCACTTATTCTTTGCCTAAACTCAGGGTTATTCGGACTTAGCTTTATCGATTGAATCAATGATCGGGCGGCATCCTCCACTCGTTGTGCCTGCCAGTAAGCAATCCCAAGATTAAAAGTAACCCGAGGGTTTTCTGGCCACAACCCTGCGGCACGCTCGAGCGAGCGAATCGCTTCCGGCAGTCGTGCCCCATCTTCAGCGAGAAGCAAGCCTAGAGAATAATGAATCTGGCCCCAAGTGGGCTGAAGCTCGACAGATTCACGCAGAAGTGCCTCGGCATCGGAGTTCCGCCCCTGCCCGCTCAATAAGGTCGCCAAATTTAGGCGTGCAGGCACAAACAGCTCATCCCTAAGCATTGCATTCCGGTAATGTTTCTCTGCTGCACCAAGATCTCTCAAATTTTCGTAGAGAATACCAAGCGAGAGGTGCGACTCGGGACGGTCAAGGTTGGATGTGTAGCGAAATTTAAGTTCTTCCAACGCTGGCCCCAACTGGTTGAGCACGGCGGGCGTCAAAGATTCTTGAGGCACAGCACTCAACACCCGCGCAGCCTCTGTCCGTACAGCCCGAACAGAGTCCCCCAACAGGGGTATAATATGTTTTAGCTTCAGAAAGTCCGGCAAGGAATCAAACTTGGCAATCGCAGCGACCCGAACCATGGATTGGTTGGAATCAAGTTGCCGAATGGCCTCGGCAGTGGATGCCTCGCTAATGAAAGAACTTAAAGCGAGGAGTGCTCCCGATTGCGTAAACGCAGGAGCCCCATTATCAGCACTCGCTTCGATCAATAAACCTTCAGCCTCGGGCAATCCGTTGCGATAGGCATGAAAAGCAGCAGGGTGCCGGGCTTCTTTGGGGCGAACCGTCCCCTTGATTCGTTCAACTGCATCCGCTGCCCATTGGAAAGATTTATCTTTGTGGCAATTGGTACAGGCATTTGGCTGACCAAATTTCACGGATAAATCAGGCCTTGGAATGCGAATGCTGTGATCCCTGCGGTCATCAATAACCATGTAATTTTTATGGGGCATGTGACACTCCACACAACTCGCACCTGAGGTACCCATCTCATGAAAATGATGGCCAGGATTATCGTATCCTGCGGGGTATTTCTCATCAGGCACATGACAACGGGTGCAGAGCTGATTGTCATAATGATATAACTTAGTGGTGTGTGGATCATGACAATCCGTACACTTGACCCCTTCGTGAAACATCTTGCTCTGGATGTAGGATCCATACACATAAACTTCATCATCAATCTGCCCGTCCACATGGTAAGTGGGCACCTGCATTTGTGGAGACCAAGGCTGAACCACTTCAGGCAAGAAATAATCCATAAACCTTTTACCTGCATGATGATAGGGATGCACCACCGACCTTCTTGCATGGCACTTGGCACAGGACTCTATTTGAGCAATATTAGTGGAATTTATATCGACGAGCGCATACTCTGACACACCCTCCCACCCCGCTCCTGACTTCGCGTGCTCCACATGTTCCCGCCCTGGACCATGACAGGCCTCACAAGCCACATTTATCTCCGAATAATGGGTGGAAAATTTTTGAGAGGAAAAATCAAATTCTTTGTGAAGATTAGTTGAATGACAATCCGCACACATATGATCCCAGTTTTGCAGGGGGCGAGTCCAAAAAAGAGGATCATCAGGAGCTATCCTTTCCTCGCCGTAGAGATGGTACCATTCCTGTTTTTCAACATCCCAACAGGTCGGCAACACTTGCAGACGACCATCGGGAAATTTGACGAGGTATTGCTGCAATGGTTCCCAACCGAAGGTGTAAGCCACTTCAAAGGATTCAATCTCCCCATTTTGGTTTTCAGTGTCCACAAAGTACTTTTCGCCAACCCTGTGAAACTTGGTCGTTTTTCCATGGTATTCAAAGAGAGAGTTATTAAAATCTGCCCGTACTGTTTTTTCATTGGGCAGTTCCATTGCATGGTAGTGGTGTGATTGCTCCCATTTTGAATGTGCTTCCTGGTGGCACTCACTACAAACGGAAGCCCCGACATAGTCTTCCGACAACTTGACAGCATCTTTCTGTATTGCCGATAAACCCGCTGCTTCTTCAGTTACGCCAACTTCTTGCACGCAACCCAAGTTCAGGAGCACCCCTAACATACACAACAAAACTACTATAATATGACAGCCACCTGTAACGTATCGATTCACAAATAAAAACTTAAACACAAATTCTAGTTTAAGATAGATTTAGTTGGCAACAAGCATACGACTGTTTGCTTTAATATTTAATAATATACAAAAGCATGTATTAAAAAAATTTTAATAGATTTTGCATCCTTTTTGGTTTGCATTAAA
>JAYOTQ010000049.1:2775-4256 GCA_038150505.1 Opitutales bacterium
TGGACTCAAAAGCAATTCTTCGAAATGGCCGCCTACACATACGGTGCTCACAGACCAACCAATAAAAGTGCCACTGAATTTAATAAGTTCTCGCGAATGGCAAGAGAGTGGATGAACGAGGAACAAAGAAAAGTTTCCAACGATCCGAGTCTTAGCGATGATGATAAAGCAAAGCAGAGAGCTGCTCTCGGAGCAAAATATCGCGGTGCTACTGGTATTGGTGATATAGTAGGTCTCGGAATGGATAATTTGGGATCAGGCAAGATAAAGCTTCCCAATGATTACCAATATGACAACGCTAAACCAGGAGAAGAACTTAAGGCTAATACCATTTTCGGTTTAGCTGTCGAATTGGATGAAAACTTAGAGCAAAAAGGTTCCAGATTTTCCTATGCGAGTTGGCTAGCATCTCCCGACAACCCCCGCTTCACTATCGTGATAGCCAACCGTTTATGGAAGAGTACATTTGGGGTTGGTTTGATCGAACCCGTGGATAATATGTTCGACGACACCTTGGCTACACACCCAGAGTTAATGCTTCATTTGGAAAAAATCATGGTTGCCCTTGATTACGACACCAAGGAATTCCTTAGAATTTTATACAACACAAAAGCTTTCCAAAGAGAAGCACCCAAAAGAGAAATCACGCCAAGGGACGACAAAGACGAAACAATGCCCATCGAAGTCAAGTATGTCATCGCTGGTCCTAATGCCGACAACCCAAAGAGAGGAGCTGTTCCTTATTTTTATCAAGGGCCCGTCGTCGAACGTTTATCTGCTGAACAGTTGTGGGACTCCCTCGTTGCTCTTAATTACCCAGATATTGACAAGCGTATTAACTCTCGTTTCCCCGGCAATGGATTTGAACAATATAACAGGTATATTTCGATGACTGCCGAAGAATTGTTTCTTGAAAGACTCGGTGTTGCTCCGCCAGGTTCCACTATGAATGCTGAAGAAGCAATGGCCAAAAAGCCCAAGCCAATCAATGAAAATTGCCCAATACGTCCAGGGAGATTGGCCGACCCTAACATTACTGCAAAAAACGAAAAGGGAGAGACAGTCGCCTTTTGTTGTAACGGTTGCAAAGATCAGTTTGTCGAAAACCTTCCATCGATGGATGAAATGATGATGGATGGAGAAATGATGGCTGGTGATTCTGATTCTTCATCAAAATCATACTCCAGAACCGGTACCAAAACCCGAGACACCAATTCCCTCCGAGCTTCTGAAGTTGGCCACCCTGCTCCCGCAGGGCATTTCATTCGCCAATTTGGTGGTTCTCCGAGAGATCAGATTCAAGTCTCTCACAAACAAGCATCGGTAGATCAAGTTCTTGCGGTAATGAATGGATATGTTGAAAGAAATATTATCAGTAATCCAAATTCTACATTCATGAAAAAACTCGCAGCTCAACCATCCATGATTGACCAAATCAATTTTGCTTTTAAAGCAATCCTCCAAAGAAAACCAACATCCCG
>JAYOTQ010000049.1:4356-10772 GCA_038150505.1 Opitutales bacterium
ACAGATGCGGACAAAGATAGCTACCAAGGCCCAGTTAGCCCGATCGCCACAAGTGCGGACGGAGTATTTCTGTCTGAAAATTTACCGGAGACAGCAAAACATATGCACAATGCGGCTATCATTCGTACAATGATGACCAGCCAAGGCGCCCATATGCAAGGTACTTATTTGATGCACACAAGTTACCAAATGCGTGGTACGATTTCCCACCCTACTTTTGGTAGCTGGATTGCCAAGATGTCCGGCCCGATCAATTCAACCATCCCAATGAACATTGCCATCAATGGTCGCATCGGTAGTTCAGGATTTTTGGAGTCCAAGTATGGGCCTCTTCCCATCGGTAACCCAAATGCCGGATTAGCAAACAGTAAAGCAGCAGATTATCTCGACCAGACACGTTTTGATGGTCGCCTAGCCATGGCTCAAAAGATGAATGCCAGCTTCCTTGGCACTTATGATCAAAAACAAGTTCGTGCCTACACCGATCTTTACAATGATGCCGTTAAATTGATGCGCAGTGAAGATTTGAAAGCATTTGATGTGGCTTCCGAACCTGATTCCATGAAAGACCTTTACGGGCGGACTGCATTTGGCCAAGGCTGCCTGCTTGCCAGACGCTTGGTCGAAAATAAGGTTCGCTACATAGAAGTGAACCGAGGTGGCTGGGACACACACTCCAATAACTTTGAAGCCGTTGCCAACAACTGTGCAGATTTAGACAAGGGACTCAGTGCCTTGCTTCTTGATCTGGAAATGCGGGGCTTACTCGAAGATACAATGATTGTTTTGGTTTCTGAATTTGGCCGTACTCCCAGAATTAACGGTGGAAATGGAAGAGATCACTGGCCATACGGTTTCTCTGCATTTCTTGCCGGCGGCGGGGTTAAAGGAGGAACCGTTTATGGTAAGATGGATAAAGTAGGACGGAATCCTGTGGAAGGTAAATTTGTAGATCCTGCATCTCTCAATGCAACCATTGGTTATAATATGGGACTTCCACTCAATGATGTGCAATACTCTCCCTCTGGTCGTCCTTTTAAGGTTGCTCATGACGGTGATCCATTGCTGGATGTGTTAAACACTTAATCAACGATTATTTAGGATATACGATGGGATCGAGCAGGTACATATTCCTGTTCTTGCCGCTTTTGCTAGCCTTAGCCCTTAATGCTGAAGAAACATTTAGGACATTTACTGCGGTAGGAGGACAGTCTTTTACTGCAAGAGTACTAAGTTACGAAGGGCAAACCTTTTACCTGGAGGGAAAAGACAAAAAGCTATATCCCGTCCCCTACAACCAGCTATCAACCGCGGATCAGTCCTACCTGAGACTGTTATCTCAGGAAGGCAAACTGCCTATTGGAGACCCTCGAAAATTAGCAAGCCAAGAAAGTACGAAAGAACAACTCTCTGACGGTTCCTCCCAGAATGGTGATATGGTTGAACCAGAAGTTACTCTTCAAGACGGTCCTCGCCTCAAAGCACCACCTAAAAAAAAGCCTGTGTTGCGAAAAGGTTCCTTCTTTTCCTACAAGCCAGTAAAATTAGGTCAGGACCCTAATCTGGCAGTCGAAGCCAAAGATGGAGGTGGTGTTCCCAAAGCAGGCGAACCAATAGACTTTACCAACCATGTTCTACCCATCCTGGAAGACCGTTGTTTTAGTTGTCACCAGGAACCTTACGACAAGAACGGGCGAACCATTCAACCCAAAGCAGGACTTGCTCTCAATACCTACGAACTGGTAATGAAAGGCAATTTGGATAACACTGTAGTAACAGCTGGCGATGTGGCTGACAGTTATCTACATGAAGTGCTCACTTTAGATGAGGATGATGACATGTTTATGCCCCCCAAGGGCGGACCACTCACACCAGAACAAATTGATATCATCAAACGTTGGATCGAAGAAGGGGCAAAGCCGAAAGCGGGTGGAGGTACAGCAGATGCCAGCAATGGAATCAGTTTCCACGATCATATCTTTCCTATCCTAGAAGAACGCTGTCTTGATTGTCACGGGGAGCCTTATGTTAAAAATGGTAGAACGATTCACCCGAAAGCAGGTCTTGCTTTGGATACCTACGAAGCTGTACTTAAAGGAAATCTAGACGGTGCAATTATCGATCGGGGGGATCACGAAGAAAGCACGCTCTATGTTGTGATCACATTGGATCCGGATGATTCAGAAATTATGCCTCCGAAGGGTGATCCTTTGTCTGCTGAGGAGATTGAGTTATTTAAGAAATGGATTGATGAGGGGGCAAAAGAATACCCATCCGATGTTTTTGAAAAGCCGAAAGAGGAAAAAGTAGCTGTTTCTCTTGCTTCTGCCGCAGATTCCAAAGTTCCCTTGGTTGATCTTCTAGGGAAAAGACTTTCAAAACCATCCAAAACACAAATTGAGGTGGCATCCAAAACTGGTGCCTTGGTTACTCCCCTTTCTGTAAAGCATAGTATGATTCGGGCAGAGTTCTCTTCGGGTCCGTCTTTGATTAAAGACCAAGATGTCGGTGCATTATCCGGCATACAAAACAATATATCCCACCTTGATTTATCCCGTACTAACATAACTAACTCTGCTCTTGGTACCGTGTCTAAGATGAAACACCTTACCTGGCTGGGATTAAGAAATACGGAAGTAGATAATATAGCCGTTAAAAAACTCAAAAACCTTCAATTTCTCCGGTATTTGAACTTGTCGGGAACTAAAGTTAACGATGGTGCAATCAAAGACCTTGCTCAGATGAAAGATTTGCAAGAGATTTATCTTTGGAATTCTGAGGTTTCAGAAAAAGGAGTGGAGTCTTTAAGGAGTAGTCTTCCCAATGCAAAAGTTGTTTTTTAAACACTTAGTTGTTAATCTGCCCTTCCCCACTCATCCAAAAGTAATATACTAATCGCTAATTTCTAAAATTGGCTCTTGTTAGGATACTTGATAGTATTTTCATAATGTCTGTTGTAAAACCCTTTGATCCTTCTGATATCCGACAGGACTTTCCTATCCTTGGCCGAACAAATCGTGGAAAACCCTTGGTTTACCTAGATAACGCGGCGACCACTCAAAAACCTCAGTGTGTTATCGATGCATTAGCCTCCTACTACTCCCAAAACAATTCCAATGTGCATCGGGGCGTTTATGAATTGGCAGAAGATGCGGAGAACCTTTACCGTTCCTCCCGACAGACCATCGCAGATTGGCTGAATGTCAACTCCGAGGAAATTATCTTCACCCGTGGAGCGACCGAAGGTATTAACCTTATTTCCCGCTCTTTTGCTCAACCCCTGCTCAAGAAAGGTGATCAAATCATACTCTCTGAAATGGAACACCACGCCAATATTGTGCCTTGGCAATTGGTCGCAAAGGATACCGGTGCAGAGATTAAGGTCGTTCCGATACTCGAGGATGGATCTCTGGACCGCACAAAGCTCAGCAAACTTCTTGCTTCACCACAAGCAGCTATTTTATCTATTTGTCACATCTCTAATGTGCTTGGAACAATTAACCCCGTTGGGGAGATCATCAAAGAAGCTCATCAATATGGAGTGAAAGTAGTTCTGGATGGTGCCCAATCGGTTCCCCATTTAAAAGTCGACCTGCAAGTACTTGGGTGTGATTTTTTTGTTTTTTCGGGTCATAAACTCTTCGCACCGATGGGAATCGGTGTGGTCTTTGCTAAAAGTTCACACCTCAAATCCATGGTTCCTTACCAAGGGGGCGGGGATATGATCGATCAGGTAAGCTTTGAAGGAACTACTTTTACCGAGGGAACCCAGCGATTTGAGGCAGGCACTCCAAATGTAGCTGGAGCCATTGCCCTTGCTGAAGCGATTACCTACCTCCAAAACATTGATTTTTCTCAAGCCGACCCTCATGAAAAGAAATTGCTCTCACTAACCCGTGAGCAAACACAGGAAATACGTGGTCTTGTTGAGCACGGAACGACCTCGAACAAGGCCGGTGTTTTCTGTTTTACTGTGGAGGGAGTTCACCCCCATGACCTTGCCACTTTACTGGACGCAGAAGGCATTGCCACCCGTACCGGGCACCATTGCTGTCAACCGTTAATGAAGAGACTGGGACACGAAGCCACTGCCCGTGCTTCCTTCTCGATCTACAATACCATAGATGATGTAAACCGCTTTACCACTGCACTCAAACGGGTGGTTAAGCTGCTCGTTTAAACAAGCCTTATCCATGTTCTATTCTTAAATCCTCGATTGGAAGTAGTTAGGTAAATTTTCTTCATTTTTAGATACGAGCATGCCCTTGGCATGATTTATGCCACTAAAGGTTTATCAAATAAAATTTTTTACAAAAAATGCGATCTATCTTCCTAATTTTGTAACATTAAGATATTACACTTTAATCAAACTTTAAAAAATGGCGGAAATTCAATGACAAAAACAAACAATTCATCCAATACCTCAAATATATTTAGACGCATCAAAAGAAAATTCGGAGAAGGTAAGTCCAATAAACTTACCCCCTCTGAGAGAAATCTTTTGATTGAATCAACCAACCAAGATTCCCAGCACCCAACACCGTATTACTCTGCTGAAAAAACCAATGTTTTATTTTTGAGTAAGCGAGGACTTTCACGAGCCCCTCTTGCCCGGGAAGTAATGAGGTCACTGCTCCATTTCTCTGATCATTTTGGTAGTGTCCGGCCATCCGCCAGAGGAATTTCTGATGCCTATGAGTATTGCCCTTTTGACAAACGGATGGTTCTTTCGGCCAAAAAGTTCGGTTATGAAATTTCGGGAGTATCCAGAAGAGTAAATATGGGCGAACTTTCCTCAGCCAATTTACTTGTTCCGCTCGACCGTGAAAGTGAAGAGTATACAAAAACAAGAAAGTTTTATATTCGTGGACAGGTCAGACCAGTAAGTATGTTTCTGCCTACCGGTCATTCCCCCTATCTGCCCGATCCATTTGAAAGGGATGAATTGAGCGATTCTTCGATCAATTACGAAGATATCATTCGCTCCACTGAGTCCGTTTGCAGAAATCTTATGAATTACCTGCCCTCCCTGGTCTAAAAACATTTGCCGGGAAGGTTTTCCGGACTCTGCTTTTTTCTTCTGCTTTCTTTTCCCTTGTGAGAATTGCTTGACTGTTTGCGAAGAGCACCTTGTGTTTTGTCATTTTCCATAACAATGCACACATTTTGTCACTCACTATCAAAGAGCCAGTCCTTTAACCGGTTCATTATAGCCACCATCCTGCTCGCAGGCATTGTTGTGGGTGTTCAAACCTACAGGGATTTTGCAGAGCAGCATGAGTTGGTTTTGCTTTTCTTGGACCGGGCAATTTTGGCAATCTTTTCAATCGAAGCATTGGTTAAGATTTTGGCAGAAGGAAAACGCCCGTTTCAGTACTTTAAAAACCCGTGGAATGTGTTTGATTTTGCCATTGTTGTAGCCTGCTTGGCCGAACTTTTTCTCCACACCGGAGGGGCATTCTTACCGATTCTACGACTGGTGCGCATCCTGCGGGTGCTGCGATTAATTACCGCGATTCCCAAACTTCAGTTACTGGTTACCTGCCTTCTGAAGAGCCTCCCATCGATGTTTTATGTGAGCATATTGCTCTTCCTTCTCTTCTATGTGTACGGGGCAATGGCGGTATTTCTTTTTGGGGAAAACGACCCCATTCATTTCCGGAACCTGCAAACCTCTATTCTCTCTCTATTCCGGGTGGTCACTCTGGAAGATTGGACGGATGTGATGTACATTAACATGTATGGATCTGATGCCTATGGATATTCCACGGCAGATTTAACCAAGTGGAATCCCTCCTCCTCAGCCTCGCCTACCGGGGCAGCCTTGTTTTTTGTAAGTTTTGTACTGATTGGAACCATGATCGTACTCAACCTGGTTATTGGGGTGATTATGAACAGTATGGATGAATCCAATGCGGAAATGGCAGTAAAACTGGAAATGGAGCGAAGAAAAAACCAACCCGAACCCGTGCGGGATGGTTTGCATGATCTTCAAAACCGTATGGAAGAGCTATCCGCCGAGATAAAGGTTATCAAAAGCATGATCGAACAAAAGGAATCCATTTCCAAATAATTTAAACAAGGTTCACCGATTTCAGAGATGATGGGTTTGCTTTTGCCAAACTCACAGGATTCATTCATTTTGATGAGTTCCTTTAATCACACATGGCTGAAGACGAACAGAACTACAACTTTTCCACCATTGAAAAAAAATGGCAGGATTACTGGGAACGCGAACATACCTTTCGGGCAGATGATGTTTCGGACATGCCGAAGTACTATGCACTGGACATGTTTCCCTACCCATCTGGAGCGGGATTGCACATCGGGCATCCTGAGGGATATGTCGCCTCTGATATTTTAGCACGCTACAAAAAAGCATGCGGATTTAATGTGCTCCACCCCATGGGTTGGGA
>JAYOTQ010000050.1:0-10342 GCA_038150505.1 Opitutales bacterium
TTGGCAATCGATCCATTTCCTTCATCGAAAGACCATCTTGCTAAGAGATCATCCTGCTTAACCAAAGCATTCAAACAGCAAAGGCTGAGCAAAGCACAACTTGCAATTGGGCTGATCAGTTTAAGAAGGCGCATCTACCTAGAATATAGCAGAAAGAATGCCCATAAATCAAACTTACCTGCGCATGTGAGTAAGTTATTTATATTGGGGGAAAGGATGCGGTTTAACTTAAGTTCCTGTAAAGTTAATAAAAACTTTTTAATTTTTGGGCTTCTTTTGGTAAGAAGTTAATCTTTTTACTAGTCTATTTATTCGTTAGCAAAAAGGGGTAAAATAATACAAAATAATACTTATCTTACAATAAATCCTAGGATAAAACAAATTGCATGAAAGAATCGTATCTTTCAACTCAGCTAAAAGACATCTTCTTCAAGGTCTTCAGCATACTCATCATAAGTATCAAATGAAGAGCTTGGTTCATCACTTTTTTCACCGTTTTCCTTGGTTACTTTAAATCCGTTAATCGATGTGAACCACTTGGTTACACCATCTTTTCCCTGCCATTCTCTCCCGTTGATCCGGGACTGGATTTGAACCTGGTCGCCCACCTGTAAATCTTTGCTTAATTCTATATTATCTTTAGTGAATTCAACTGGGATAGGGTTATCCCAACGCCCATCACCTGTTTCCACTACCACTTGATGCTTTCGGAATCCGTTGCTACCAAATTCTCTTACTTCGTCCACAAATTTTATTTTTCCTGAAATGGTTACTTCGTTCATAGATTTTTTCTACAATTATTCTTTTGTTTGGTCTACTTAGACTTGTGAACGTTTAAAAGTGTAAGTCACACTTATTTATAGAATGAATTTAAAAATATCTGATCTAAGGGTTAGGTACTTGATTCTATGATTTCCTGTTGGTAAAGAACCAACGATGCGATTCATCCATAAATCTACTCTAGGCATTTGTGCTGTTATTATCTGTTGTGCATCTTTGGGTGCAGAGACTCTATCCCTACTTAATTCAAAAGAGGTTCCATCGACTTTTGCTTCGATGTGGCAAGGTTTTGATCCTGGAACCGAGGAGTTGGATGTTGAGATTCTTACACAATGGGAGCAGGAAGAAGTGGTATTCCGGGTCATTCGTTATCGGATTGGTGTTTTTAAAGGGAAAAAAGCAATGATGGCGGGCATATACGGTTTCCCTAAAGGCGGTAAGGAACTACCAGGCTTACTCCAAATACATGGGGGAGGGCAATACGCTCACCACAATGCGGTTTTAACCAATGCGAAGCGTGGGTATGCCACACTTTCAATCGCATGGGCGGGTAGGTTGTCTGCCCCTGGCTACACAGTCAGCCCGAGTGAAGTAAAATTGTTTTGGGATGGCAAAAAAGACGATCCCAGATACAAATTGACCACCGATTGGGGGGCACTCGATGCTTACCACGCCCCCAGTAGGTATGGAAAGGATGCATTTCCCACAGTCCCAGCCTATGACTGGTCAATCGATCCGGTAAAATCTCCCCGTAATAATTCTTGGTTTTTGATCGCACTAGCAGGAAGAAGGGGGCTTACCTTTTTAGAAAGGCAACCGGAAGTGAATGGGGAGCAGCTTGGTGTCTACGGTCATTCGATGGGGGGGAAACTGACCGTTCTAATCAGTGGTGCCGACCAAAGAGTCAAGGCAGCAGTGCCTTCATGCGGTGGAATAAGTGACAGGTACTCAGAAGATGATATGCATCTGGCCACCGTTAGTGACCCTCCCAGTTTGAAGAGAATAACTGCTCCAATCATGTTTCTTAGCCCTTCTAATGATTTTCATGGAAGGATCAATGACCTGGAAACCGCAATTGCAGAAATCAAATCCAAAGATTGGAGGATTTCCTCTTCACCTCATCACAACCATCAGGACACTCCAGAATATGAGGTGGGCACTCAGCTCTGGTTTGATCAGTACCTGAAAAATAATTTTGAAATGCCTAAGACACCTCAAACCAAATTAGTCCTGCAAAAAGGAAGTTTTCCCAAATTGATCGTTTCTGCAGATGAGAGTAGGGAAATCGAAAGTGTGGATGTTTACTTCACTCAACAGGGAGAGTTACAGGAGCGGGGGAAGGGTGAGGATCATTCCAGCAACACCAAGCACCGGTTTTGGCAGTTTGTACAACCCCATCTTGATTCAAATAAAAACACATGGTCTGCTGACCTTCCCATTTATACCACCGATCGTCCTTTGTGGGTCTATGCCAATGTACAATACCGCTTGGATCAATCAGTTGAGGGTGCCGGATATTATTATGGCACCTACAAAACCAACCGCTTTGCCCTGTCTTCTGTTTTACAAGTTGCTTCGAGCGAAAGACTTAAGGAGTTAGGGGTTCAATCTGATACTCCACAGAGCTCTCTCATTGAAAGCTTTAGGGGAAGCTGGCGGAAAAACTGGTTTTCCTACAGCCCTAAAAAATGGGGAATCCGCACCAATAAGCTTTCTGAGCCTTATTGGGCATCTGCCAATCCCTCCAGTAGGTTGAGCATAGAGGTTAAAAGCGCGAAACCCAATTCAATGGTCCTATGGTTGGATGGCTACGGAACGGAGCTCAAATTACTGGGAAACAATACCTGGCAGCGCTTTAGTTTACCTCCTTCTGTGTTCAAAAGAAGTGAAGGGACATCTTTAAATACATGGTTGGGGCTAAGAGAATTGCGGATCGATGGCTCTGAGAAATTGGGTGTGGATCGAGGCAGCAATGAAAAACCTGTTCAAATAGGGGGGCGTTGGGATGGACCACCCCCTCAATTCCGCAACCTTCGATGGATCAATTAAATTCTTTTCTTTTGTTCCGGTTGGGTTTTGGTAATTTGACAAATTTTATAATGGGTATCTAATGGGGGCGGTTATGAATACTACTAAGCCCAAAGTTCTATTCGTTGATGATGAAGAAGCTATCCTCAAAGGATTTAAATTAAATCTTGGTCGGAAGTACGATGTGTTTGTTGCTGACTCCGGGAGTGAAGGGCTTCGTATTCTTGAGGAAGAGGGGCCCATCCAGGTAATTGTATCAGACTTTGCGATGCCGAGAATGAATGGGGCAGATTTTCTTGAGAAAGTAAGAGAGCAGGATAAGGAGGTGGTTACTTTACTGCTTACCGGTCAGGCGAATTTTGACGATCTGTGCGAAGTGGTTCGGCGGGGTGAAATTTTTCGTCTCCTGGGCAAGCCTTGCCCTCCCGAGGTGTTGGATAAAAACCTGCAGCAAGCCCTCCGCCAGTATCAATTAATATCTGCAGAAAAAGAGCTTTTAGAAAAAACCCTCAATGGTGCGATCGCAGCGATGACCTCCTTGCTTTCTGCAGCAAACCCGATGTTTTTTGGCAGAGCCCAGAGGGTGAAGTCTTTGGCCAAGGATATTGCCAAGGAAATAGGGGTTGCTCACGAGTGGCGCTTGGAGGTTGCATCTGATTTTTGTTATCTTGGTTATCTTACTTTGCCAGAAGACGCCCAGAAAAAAGTGTATGAAGGGGAGTCCCTTAATCCAGAAACTGAACAGGTGGTTTCAGAGTTTCCTGTGTTTGTTAGCAATTTGCTCAAAGACATTCCCCGCTTACATAAAATCAGGAAAATTATAGAATTTATTGGTGCAGGTTATGAACAATTGGAAGATGATTTTTCCGAAGAACGTAAAATAGCTTCCATCATCCATTTAGCTCAGGTGTACGACCAGTGGGATTCCAAAGGTTGTACCAAAGGTGAAATATTCGAAAAAATTCGTGCTCAGGAATCAAGTTTTGTGTCTGGCAGTATCGATGCTCTGGCCAATACCAGGGAACTGGGGGGTAAATTTTTAGAACCCCGCCAAGTTTCTCCCCAAGAGCTCAAGCCAGGAATGCGGTTGATGGAGGAGCTTGTGCTCTCAGATGGAAAAATGTTGGCTCCGCTCGGGGCGATCGTCAATTTGTCCTTTGTACAATCGATCCAAAGCCATTGGGCTGCCTTGGGAGAGTCAGTATTTCCTGATCAGATCGAAGTGCTTGCCTAGTATCCTTTGCCCAAATGGTTTAGTTGCTCCACTGGAGCATTCTTTCAATGGGCAACCTGGACCGCTGGATCAACTCTTCGCTCAGTGAAATTTCAGGAGTTTCATCTCTAAGGCAGGAAAGTAATTTGGGCAGGGTATTCATTTTCATGTAGCGACAATCGTTGCAGGCACAGTGCCCGGTAGGTCCAGCGACAAACTTACGGTCTGGTAATTCGCGGGTGAGGCGGTGCATCATTCCAGACTCAGTTAAAATGATAAAAGTATCTGACGAATGAGTTTTGCAATAGGATACCATTTTTTCCGTGCTGCAAACTTCGTCAGCCAGATCGCGCACGGACTGGATGCATTCAGGGTGGGCCACCACTGGTGCGTCGGGGTATTCCAGGCGGCAACGCTCGATCGATTCACGAGTGAAGAGAACATGGGCATAACAACTGCCTGGCCAAAGCCTCATTTTCCGTCCTGTTTGCCCCATTACCCACTGACCGAGGTTTTGATCAGGCACAAAAAGAATTTCACGTTCTTGCGGTACCTGGTTGACGATATTGACCGCATTGCCACTGGTGCAGATTACATCGCTCAGCCCCTTAACCGCAGCCGAGCAATTGACATAGGCGACCACATAAAGGTCTGGGTTTTCCTCACGGTACTTCGCCAGCTGGTCTGCCGGGCAGGAGTCGGAAAGGGAGCAACCCGCATCGAGGTCAGGTAAAAGAACGGTTTTGGAAGGATTGAGAATTTTTGCCGTTTCCGCCATGAAATGAACCCCGCAGAAAACAATGATGTCCGCATCGGTTTCGGCTGCCTGACGGGCAAGACCAAGCGAATCACCCACATAGTCGGCAACCTGCTGAATGGGATCGACTTGGTAATTATGACAAAGCAAAACTGCGTTTTTTTCCTTTTTCAGGCGGATGATTTCCTGCTGCTCTTCACTAAGGGAAAGAGGAGTGCTGTCCTTACTGAAAACTTGTAGGGGAGGTGGGGAGGTCGTAGCCATGAAATACGGGGTTAGCTGGTTTTGGCACAGGCCCCTTTGTCTGCAAAAGTCGGGCAGCTTGCATGAACCTGCAGGCGCTGGTCATTCACTACGAGTCCAAGTTTTTCGGACACGGTTCGTCCGTACCATTCCATAAAGGGAGCATCGACATCGAAGATCCGGTCGCAATCTGAGCAGATCACCTGTGCCTTAAAGGTCTCGCTTGTTTCGTTGAGTGCGTAAAATTTGTTGTCCTGCCCAACATCTACTTTACGCACCGTACCACTTTCCACCAAAAGAGGTAGGCAACGGTAAACGGTCGCCCGGGAGACCGTATCATCCATTTTTCGTGCATCCTGAAGCAATTGGTCGGCAGTAAAATGACCAGTCTGCCGGAAGAGGGCATCAAAGACGGCTTTTCTTTGACCTGTCATGCGCAACCCCTGACTAATTAGATAATCAGAAAAATTTTCCCAGGTTGCACGATCGGGTTTGGTCATAACTATGGGGATCTATTTATGCCCCTGTGGCTAGCTAGGTCAATTTAATTGAGACGATTTTGAGAATTGAGCTTATTCCCCTTGAACCTTGGCAGAAGATCAGAAAAGAGATAGCCTTTGAGGATGTCTATTAAGATCAATGATCAAGTAATTCCAGATTGGGCGATTGAGCGTCAGGCAGAAGCTCTTTTTGAGAATGTCGCCCGCGGAATGCCCGGGAAACCCAGGGAAATTATCATGATGTCTGCCCTCGAATTGGCCAAAGATCGCTTGGTGGACCAGGCCTTGATGGCTCAGGAGAGCAGAAGGCGTAAATACCAGGTCGATTCAGTGGAATTACAAAAAAAGATCAAGCTGTGGCTGAAGCAAAACGGTGGGAAAAAAGCATTTGAAAAGATCAACAACCCGATGATTCAAAACCAGGATGACTTGAAAAGAGAGCTATCCGACCAGATGAGATTTAATCAATTATTGGAGGAGGAGTCCCAGTGCGAGCAGGTGTCTGCAGCAGATGCCCTAAAGTACTACGAAGAGAGACCGGAACTTTTCCGGAGCGAGGAACTTCTTGCCGCCTCTCACTTTCTGAAGATGGGAAAGACAGAGGAGGAACTCGGTCTGGCACTGGAAGCGGTAAAGGAGGTTCGCCAGCGTATTGAAAAAGGAGAAGACTTCACTGCAGTGGTGCGGGCTGAATCGGACGATAAGAGCAATGATGGCAACCTCGGTACCTTTGGTAAGGGGCGCATGGTGCCCGAGTTTGAGCAAGCGGCTTATGCGATGGAGGCAGGGGAATTAAGCGAGCCTGTGAAGACTCAGTTTGGCTGGCATCTCATCCAATTGCACCAAAGAATACCCCCAAAAGTTACCCCTTTTGAAGAGATCAAAGAAAAAGTCATTGAATACCTGACCGAGCGCAAAAAGGACAAGGTTTTTGAATCCTTTCTCGACCGTCTTAAGGCCGAGGCCACGATCGAGGAAGTGGCAGGTATTTAATCAGTCGGCAGACTTTAGTCCCTCGAGAATACGCAGGGTACTCGCCGATTTATTGAGGGCATACAAGTGGTAACCAGGTGCTCCCCCGGCCAATAGCGACTGGGTTTGCGAAAGAGCCCAATCCGCCCCCACTTGTGGCTGACTGCTCTCCTCGGCGGTCTTTAGCCCTTGTTCCAATTCCGGGGGCAAGCTGGCTTCGCACATTTTGCAAAAGCGCTGAACCTGCCCAATCGAAAGTACAGGAAGCAAGCCAGGAAGGACGGGTATAGCGATGCCCTGTTCCCGGCAACGATCCACAAAGCTGAAGTAGACCGAATTGTCGAAAAACAACTGGGTGGTGATGAAGTCAGCCCCAGCATCCACTTTGATCTTCAGGTGCTCCAAGTCTGAATTCACATCTTTGGCTTCCGGGTGTTTTTCCGGATACCCGCCCACACCAATCCCAAAGTCAGGAAAGTTTTCCCGGATCAGGGCAACCAAATCAGACCCGTAAGACAAGCCACCCGGTACAGGTGTAAAGGTGGACTCACCCTTTGGGGGATCACCCCGTAGGGCCATGACATTGCGAAATCCTGCCTCAGCAAATTCTTCTAAAATTTCCAACAGTTCATCGCGGGTATGACCCACACAGGTAAGGTGGGGCATGACTTCAAACCCATGTTCCTCTTTGAGAAGACGGGCATAGCGCATGGTTGTTTTACGGGTGCCTCCACCAGCCCCATAAGTGATCGATACAAAATCCGGGCTGTGTGGCTCAATCTGCGATGCAGTCTCAAGCATTCTTTCCCCCCCCGCATCATCCTTGGGTGGAAAAAATTCCACCGAAAAAAGGGGCTTTTTCTGCTCGAATCGCTCTTTGATAGACCGGCCTGTACTCATATACATATCAACGTATCATGATGCGTTGATATGTTCAAGAAGCATTCGTTGCCGCTCAGATACTTTTGCGGGCACTTAAATTGAGGTTATTGATTGCCTGTAGGTAGCGGGCCACCCGAGGCTGTGGAGAAAGGGACTGTGCCCGTTCGAGCAGATCGGCAGCCTGTTGGTAGTCTTTCGCTCCCACCAACATACGGGCATGTTCAATCAATGCTTCCACTTCAAACTCTGGCAACTTGGCTGCCCGTTCATAGCGTAGGGCAGCCCGGGCATAGTCCAATTCCTCGCTGGCCAGACGAGCAGAAAGGAGCAGGGCCTCCCCGTCGAGTGGGCGTTTTTGGATGATATCCTCTATAATCGTGGCTGCCTCTTTACGCTTACCGGTGGCAATACGAACCTCGGCCTGCAACATCCGAATGATCCGTTCCTCGTCTTCGGAAAATCCTTTACCAAATTTTTGTTCAATTTCCTCCAAATATTTGAACCCGGCTCCGTAAGATCCTCTTGCAATCAGTACTTTAGCTGCTCGGGCATAGCGGCTGAGGCTGAGCTTTTCCTTCTTGGCCAGAGCTTGCTGGTAGGAGGCAAGGGAAAGATGGTTCAACCCGAGGTTGTGGTAAATATCGCCAAGAGAAAGGGTGCCAGCAGCATCCAGCCGGTTCATCCTTCGAAGGGTTTCCAATGCCACCGCTGCATCCTCCTCCTTACCCAGTCCCTGCAAGGCAGAAGCCCTGGCTTTGTGGCAGAATAAATCGTTGGGCTTGGTTTCCAGCAACTCGTCAAGCAGGGCGAGGGCTTCGGCAAACCGGTTGGTGGTGAGCAGGCAGTTGACCAACCCATTTCTTGCATCCGTACTTTCGGGATGAAGCAAAATGCCCATACGGTAGGCATTTTCAGCGGAGACCACCCGGCCGAGGGATAAGTGGCAGTAGCCCAGGGCGACATAAGAAATCCCATCCGCTTCCCCCAAGCTGATCGCTCGGGCGAGGTTTTGGGAAGCTTCTTCCAGTTTGCCCAGGCTAAGTTGTACAAAGCCCAAGTTTTTCCGTGCCCGTAAAAAGGAAGGGAATTTGGTAAGGGCTTTTTCATAGGTCTTTTCCGAGGGAGTCAGCCGGCCCAATTGGTAGTACATCGTAGCGAGAGCAAAGTCGAGGGCGGCACTGGTTTTGTCGTTTGTCTTTTTCTCAAGGTAAGCAATTGCTTGTTCCATTTGGTTTTCCGCTTTTGCCACAACTTCCCGAAGAATGAATTGTTCCGCTTTATCGATTCTTGGTTCCACCTCGCTTCGGAACCCGTAGTCTCCCATAAATCCGCGGACAAATGCGGGGTCGTTCCAAAAGTCCTGAGTAAGTTCGGGTGCGGGTGCACGGGAAATTAATCCATGACCGGACATACAAAGGAGAGTAAGAAAATAGATGGTTGGTTTCATTTGAGCATGGAAAATCGAACGGGTAGATAAAATTCCACCTTAACCGGCTTGCCGTTGCGGGTAGGTGGTTCGTAAACAGACCCTTCCGCTGCTTTGCGGGAGGGTTGAATAAAGTCAGGATGAGTGGAGGATACCGTTTCCAGTACTTTTACCTGGCCCTGTTCGTTGATTTGAACGAGCAGTTTTACCTCTCCCTCCAATCCTTTGCGGCGTAGGTGGGATGGATAAACCAATGATCCACGCTTGAGCACAGCCGGATTGCGATCGAGGTCGTGCATGGAAAAAACCATTTCCTGGGCAAATCCAGTTGGGGCAGGGTTGTAATTGGCAAGGGAGAAAGCGGCTTTAAAATCGCCAGGGCCCACTTCCAAAGTTGCTGCGCTTGGTTCGTTGATGAGGCGAACCTGTGGGCTATCGAGGGCAGGAGCGGGCAGATCGAGCTTTTGAACCACCTCTTTTTCCATTTCTGTTTTCGGAGGGGGAGGAGGGGTGTAGGTTGGCACTTCGACCGGGCGGACGATCCACTCTTCAGGCCGTACAAATTCAGAAAGCGGAAGAAGGCAGAACAGAACGAACGACACCAACACGGCCAGGGCTAAGCTCTTTGTACGCAAGTGAGCAAGTGGTTCGCTCTCCACTCCCGGAATCCAGTCTGTTTCGTGAGTGTTTTTCATTGGGCAAGTGGGCTTAGTTTCACCGCCTGGGCACCGGCAAGCATTGCTTGGTCCATCACCTGGGTGGCCAGACCCGCCCGGGCACCCGGCGACACCCGGACCAGGACCGAAGGTGCCTTGTCTGCTGTATTCGAGCGTACCAGAGGGGCCACCTGTTCCAGCCCGATGACCATGCCATCCTGGAGCAACTGCCCGGAAGCAGGAAGGTCAAAGGCGAGAGGTTCCTCCAGGTTGGACGATGAGGAAGCGGTGTCTTTGTGCTTCGGGGTAATGCCCACTTCATTGACAAAGGAAGTGGCAACAATGAAAAAGATCAAGAGAATGAAAACGAGATCGATCAGGGGAGATACATTGATCTCGGTACGCTCGGGTTCTGTCGAAAGCCTTCTTCTCATGCTCTTGGCTTGCGAGTGGCGATGGATACATCGATGGATTTTTTACGAGCCTGAGCAACCATCTTGGCCAGCATCGAAGCATCCGCCCATTGATCAACCTGAATAACAACAGGCTTTCCTTTGTCCTTGCTTGCCTGTTCCACCAGTCCGGGGATTTCTTCCAGTTGCACAGTGGATCCTGCATATTTAATTTCGTTGTCTGCGGAGAGGGCAAAGATGACCGCATTTTTTTCGAGGGCTTTTCCCGTCACTGCCTGGGGGCGTGTCACTTCGACACCGGGCAGGGTGACAAAAGTTGCGGAAACAATAAAAAAGATCAGCAAAATGAAGACCACATCGATCAAAGGGGATACATTGATTGCATCCGTATCCGTGGTTTCGATCAGCCGGTTTCTTGCTCTCATCGGGTGATGGGGTTGGGCACCTGGCGGAGAGACAGACTTTCTAACCG
>JAYOTQ010000051.1:0-10226 GCA_038150505.1 Opitutales bacterium
TTTGTAAAATTGATTCCGCCTCTTCCAAGGATACACAAAGCGGTTTTTCCACAAGGAGGTGGCAGTTGTGTTCGATTAACTGCAGGGCGACCTCGGCATGGCGGTCGGTTGGACAGACTACCGAGACTGCATCACAAGCCTTTCCCAATTCATCGATGGTGGAGAAACGGGCACATCCATATTCAGCACAGGCTTTTTCGGCCGCTTCATCATTGGGCTCAAAAATACCGGCCAGTTCCGCTCCTGGCAGAGAATGATAAAGACGGGCATGATGCTTCCCCAAGTACCCTACCCCAGCCACTCCGCATTTCAAGGAATCTTCCATAGAATTATTGATGAGGAAAGATGATCTTAGGGTCAAACCTCGTTCATCCTTCCTTCGGAGAGAAAAAGCTGGCGATCGGTCGAGCGGGCAAAGGATGGGTTGTGGGTAACCAGAACCAAGGAGGCTCCCTCCTCCGAGCAGGTGCGAAGCAAAAGATTCATCACTTCCTCCCCCGTTCGCTCGTCAAGGTTTCCTGTCGGTTCATCGGCCAAAAGAACTTTGGGCTGGTTGATCAAGGCCCGGGCAATGGCCACCCTTTGCCTCTCCCCCCCCGATAATTTACCGGGTATCTGCCTGGCTTTCTCTGCCACTCCCATCTGTTGAAGCAACAGGTGTGCACGCTCAGTAACCGCATCGTTTAAATTTCCAGAAATCCTCGCAGAAAGAATCACATTTTCCAAAACATCCAATTCTGGGACCAAATAATAGGCTTGGTACACCACTCCGAGAAAGGACGCCCGGTTGGATACCTCGGTACGGGTAGCCGGGCGGTCGCAACGCATCCACTGATCGCCCCACAGCAGCTCTCCTTTATCTGCCTGTTCGATTCGGGCAAGGAGGTTAAGCAGGGTGGTTTTGCCACAACCAGATTCCCCCCGAATGCTCAGGGATGTGGCAGGATGGATGGAAAAGGAAACATCGCGGATGACTTCGAGCACTTTTCCGCCCAGAGAAAATTTCTTACTCAGGGACTTTGCTTCCAGGATGGGAGAGTTATTCATTGCGCAAAGCATCAGCAGGGTTCATTCGGGCGGCCCGCCAGGCAGGAATCAGCCCAGCCAGTGTGGACACGAGAACGGCAAACAAACCAAAAGTCAGAAAGGTTGATGCACTCTCGGGAGATTCCCAAGGGTAAGGAACATGAAGACTGTAAAAGTCATAAAACTGGGCAACCCCAGCCTTGCCCTCATCCCCGGCAATATTGACCACAATGAAGGACATGATCGAATCACGGTAACGGATAAAAAGCAGGGCCAGCCCGCAACCGAGCACCGAGCCTAGCAGACCGATCAAAAAGCCCTGCAAACAAAAGATCGAACCAACTGAACCGCGGGCCCCACCCATGGCAACGAGCAGGCCAATTTCCCGAATCTTGCGCAAAACTGTGGTCATCAGAGCAATGGCAATGGCAAAAGCGGCCACCAGGCCGATCGGAACCATGATTAAAATCATTAAATACTCCTCGAACTTAAGGAGGTCGAAAAACCAGGAATTTTCCACAAACCAGGGAACAAATGCCCATTCCCGCGATCGCTCCCTTTCCAATTCATCACAAAACTGGGCAAGCATCTCCTCGTTGCCAAATATTTCAGGGGTAAACTTTAAAAACATACCATCACACAGACCAGGTACGGATCGTAGGTCTTCCAGCAATCGATAGGAACCCACCATCGCTTCGGCATGAAAGCCCTGCCAGGGAACTTCAAATATACCCCCAATTTTCACCTCCTTGGGAGGAATCATTTCATCGGCCTGTGCCCGCTCAATCATTGCGGGCGAGTAGACCTCAATAGTCGAGGAACGGAAGGTCTGGTAGGTCGACTTCGCTCCGGGAGCAGGTTCATTGAATGGGTCCAAGAGAGCAAAAGTGGGGGTACCCGGGCCACCATCGAGGGAGCCCTCGACCGGTTGGAGTTTTTGGGAATACCCCAGCCCGACCGAACTAAGCAGCCATTGGTTGTTCCCTTGATACTCCAGTTCCCATTCAGCAGAGGGCACCTGCACATCGAGCTTGGTTACCCGCACACCGAGCCGTTTATCATCAGGATCCTGCGACCTTTCCATGCGTAAAATGGCACTGGGCCGCACCCCCAGGCGGTTGGCCACATATTGGCTGATAAAGACATGATCATCCTGCAAGGAAGAGCTTAGGGGAACGGGGGTCACATCGATCGCATCATGTGCTTCCATCCGTAAATGACCATTTTCTAAAAACTCATTCAAGGGGAGTACGGATTTGCCAATAGATTGATCGATCCCAATCGCTAGGGGGACTGAATGATGGCTCTGTTTTTGAGCGAGCAAGGGGCCCTGCAGGTATGGAGATACCGCTTCCACACCAGGGTGTTGCAATAATTCCTTTTGTAAAGTCCTCCACTGCAAGGAGCGGTTCAGAGGAATGGCCCGGGCATGGCCCTGGGCATCAATAATATCTTCCCTGAATTTGTGCTGAAAACCTTTCATGAATGCGACCACCACAATCATCACATTGACTCCCAGCGCCACCCCAACCACAGCAAGAAGAGAGAAAAAAGAAACCTTTTTTTGGGAAGGAAACAATTGTTTCCAAGCGAGAAAAAGGGGCCAGGGAATTTTCACAAACCGATAGAAAAGGTGAAAAGGCGTCCCAACAAAATCAATCCTTAGTGAAAGGGCGGGTGAAGTTGGAGTCCAGTAGGCTGAGGTTTAAGTCCGTGGGGATATATTCCCCCGCCTTTTCAGTCCATTCTGCAACCTTTTCAGGGTCTAGTTGTGGGATGGGGTATTTTTCCTGCAAAAAATTCACATATCCCAAATAAAGCAAAAACAAAGCTGCAAGAAAGAGCACAATGCGAAAAAGGCTTTTCAATAGAAAAAAGATTATAAGAAAAGCAACCAGAGCCAGCACCAAGCTGAGCAACGGGTTGGCCGTTATTTGATTCACCACATCCTGCATCCCCTAATTTTTGCGAAACTAGGTGAATTCGACAATGAAAATCCTTGGTCGGTTTGGGATGTGCAAATCAATAGACCAGCGAACCGGTAGGCACAGAAAATCCTTCTTTCACAATTTCTACACGAAGATCCTCAAGGTCACGGCGTAAGAGGTTGGCTCGTGCCTCCGCGGTAATCCGGGCTTTCTTCCGGCCCTCAAGTTGTGCGTTCCAGCGAACTCTCTGTTCTGAATTGATAAAACCTTCTCCGGGTATTCTTTGGTCCATCGATCCAAACTGGGCCATTTGGGCAGCCAACTTAAGTTCGGAATCCCGGCATTCGCAGGCGTATTTTTCTGCCTCAACCACAAGGACGCGCAACTTCAACCATTCGGACTCCAAAGCCAATGCTTGTGCTTTACGGTCATTGGCCAGGGTATCCTGTTCAATTTCTTCAACCGAACTTTGGACAAAAGCATCCGGAGCAGTTTCTGCATTTCCATCAGCATGCGATGTACCAGTAGTGCGGCAGGATACTACCGCGCCCAAAAAAGGAAGAACTAAAAGAAATACCCTGGGCAAGGTCAGTTATTTTTGCACCCAGGTACCGGACGATTTTTTGAACCAGTGCCCAGTTTTTGCTTTGGAAGCAATTCCCTGAGAAAATTGTCGGGCAACTGCAGAAACATCACCACCGGTTTTCTTGGCTAAGTTTTTAAAGAGTTGTTTGCGGTCGGCATTCTCTGCCTCAACCAGTTTCTTGGCTGCGCTATTGGAAGAGGAGCGTAGGTGAAGCAACCCATCCACCCCTTCTCCAACAGTTCCCGCGTCTTTCGCTGCAACCACATCGGACAAGCGGGCTTTCATCCGATCGGAGACATCCCCCCAGACCGCAGGCACAAAATTTACAAAAAGAAGCAGGAAGCAAAGAAGTGATTTTTTCATGGTGCTGTATAGAGTGGATTAATTGGTGGGTTCGTCATCATACAAATCATCCAGAAAGCTGTTTACCTCCTTTTCAATCTTAATGGTGATATTGTGATCCAGTGTTATGTGGTGTTGGGTTTTGACCACCGTACAGGAGAACACGCAGGCACAGAAGACAAGGAGGAACAGTGGGTTAAATTTATTCACGGATATGTTTCTATGGTATTTTTTTTGTGTGCCGCAATAAGGATCTTCAGCATGGCCGGAATTTCTTAGGGAGTAATGCCCCACTTGGAGAGGTCTGCCTGCTGCATCAATGCTTCCAGCCCACCCACAATTTTGGGCCGGTACTCCACACTGATTCCCTTGCCATCGACTTCAGATTCTCCACGCACATTCATCTCCACCACTCGTTCCCCATCCTCCAAAACCTTAAACAACACACTCAACCCATCCAACTGTAGGTCCTGAAGGGCTCTCTCCAATAGGTACATATTCTTGTATTCAGAACTCTTAGGTTCCAGCCCTTCGGTAAGCATGCCATGGGTATTGAGGTACAGTTTTGCACTATCGGAAGAGTCCAGAGATAAGGATCCGCCATAGAAATCCCATCCCCTGAATGGATCGTTGCGGATGGTGATGAGCCCGGAAAGGTTGCCTTCCATCCGGGCATCCAAATCTTCAAAGAGGGCAATCAAATCTTGGGAATTTAAACCGCTGGCCAAGGCTTTCAGCTCAAAATTATCGAAATTATCTTCGAGCGTGGTTTCCTCCAAAGACAAAAGACCACCAAATGCATTTATCTCTACGGTGTGGATCATTTTTTCACCCGTGGGAAGCAGGTTAAAATTAATCTTACCATCCTCCAGTACTTGCTCCCCTGCATGGAAATCAAAACGAATCTGTTGAGAGCCGTTACTTTCCAATGGATCGATGTTGTTGAGTTTTACATTTCCCTGAAGGTTGCGAATGGAAAAATCCTCATAGTCAGGAAATTGTAATTCGCCTTCGAGAAAAGATATGTCGAAACGATCGGAGGAGGGTTCTGGCTTTTCGATAATCAAATTTGCCGGATCAAGGTTGAGCTTAAAATCATTCACCGAAAGACTGATCTCGGATAATTCAATACGATCCGCTGAATCCAACCGGAATTGAACTTTGAAATCTTCAATTTTTTGGTCTTCGCCAAGAAAGGCTTCTTCAATAGTAAATGTTTGTTCTGTTTCTAATTTGGGAAGATCACCGAGAACAACCTCACCCGAAAATCCAATTTTGTGCAGGTTCAGACCGATAGTAGGAACTGACCCATTGGCCTTGAGTAATTCAATGCGGAAACGGTCCTCTCCCATCCATTCCACTTGAATTTCCCCATCGTAGAGGTTGTACATTCCCTCCTCTAAATGAATGGCTGAAAACCGCAACTTGGCATTACGAATGCCCAAAAGTTCGTCATTTTCCCCATAGGCAAACTCCACCTCATCGATCAATAATCCCAAAATCTCCGCCTGCGGAAGAAGCCCTCCTGTTTGTAACCTTTGGATTCGGGTTGTCACTTTGGGCAGTCCATCCTCTAAATTGGCAGAAATTTTCAACCCACTCATGCGGAGGTTCTCCCCCCAGTTTAAGTTGGCGTAAAAGTTGGATTCAATCAAAGTGGGTGTACGAGGGGTAAGGAAAAGAATAGCCTGCGGAATATCGAAGGTCATGCCCATGCATTGCATGACCAGGTCCGTTGCATTGAAGTCCATAAACTGATCAATGACACCATCCTCTTCAACCCGCCCCGTCCATTGTCCCCTCGCTGCACCCTGCTCGATTTGAATCCATTCTGTAAGGTCAAGTTCAGCTAAGTTTGGGTTGAATAAACTGAGTGAATCAAGAAGATTGGGAAGCGAGGAAAGATCAGGGAAATACAGGGACGCCCCGAGGAACAAATCACTTCCCTCCTCAATCATAGTCACATCTCCCAACCACGAGAAACCAGAAGAATTGGTGTCTACTCTCAATTGGGCGAGGCCGGTATGAAAATCCCCTTCCATGCCTAGCTTTGTTCTTATTCTATCGTCACCACCCAAGAGTGAAACTTCCGCATCACGTACGCGAAAATGTTGCAGGGGTGGGTTGAGCAGGAATTCCTGAGCTTTTTTCTGTAAGCTTTGCCCATTCTCGTCCAGAGGATCAGCCGACCCTAAAAGCTCAGTCAATTGGTTCACATCCAAGGAAAGCTTGGGCGAAGAAACGGATAAGGCATGGACTTTTCCCTCAGCAACCTGGACGGGGTCATACCGCACATCTACTTTTTTGAGCGAAAAATTCCCTTCCTTGGTGAACCCACTTAGATCAGACATCTCGATGCTCCATGGGTTTGCCTTTTCGATGGTGATGGATTGCAACTTTCCATCCAAACGGACCAAAACTTCCTCAATCGCAGTTTCGAGAAATCGGGGAAGGCTCAACCAAAGAACAACCAATGAAATGGATAACACAGAGATAATCCCTGAAATGATCTTCATACTGCCCAATCTCTTTTTCATGCAAAAGGGTCTAGCTTGCCCACATCGCCAGAAGTGGAAAGCCAAAAAGGAGATAAAGTTCAGGAGGAATCTTCGGATTTAGCTTTTTGGGGGTGAAGAAAATCATACAACCTCGATGCCAGCTTGGGTCCCATTCCTTCGACCGACTGCAATTGCTCAATATCAGCTTTTTTTAACCCTTCCAGGGTGCCAAACTCATCCAAAAGAAGTGCCCGCTTCACCTTACCCAGGCCAGAAAAATCATCCAGCACAGACTCCCGTATTTTTTTGCTTCTCAGATCGGCATTAAACTGATTGGCAAAGCGATGAGCTTCATCGCGAAGACGTTGGAGCAAACGCAGGGCAGGATTTCTTTTGGGAAGCTTTATTTCCCCCCGATCATCTCCAAAAACGATGGTTTCTTCCCGTTTGGCCAAACCAATCAGCGGGGGTGGGTTGATCTGCAGTTCAAGAAATGCCTCATTCGCTGCACCAACCTGGCCCAACCCACCATCGATAACCACTAGGTCGGGCATTGTCCTGCCCTCATCCCAGAGCCTTCCATAGCGCCTACCAACCACCTCATACATCGATGCAAAGTCATCGTTCCCCCTGCCCCCTCGCACCTTAAACCTCCGATAACTCCTTCGGTCCGGGCGTCCATGGACAAAGCGTACCATCGATGCGACCACAAAGGTTCCTGAAACATGGGAAACATCAAAACATTCGATAATTTGGGGGACCGTCTCCAAACCTAAAACAGCACCCAGTGCTTGTACCGCATCCTCCTCAAGCAGGTCATCTTTGAGCGAAACCCGCTCAAAGCGCTTGGTTTTTCGAATCGTTTTGGCAAGAGCCTCAGTTAAATCTCTTAGTTTTGCGGCTCGTTCAAAGTCCATCGCTTCTGCCCGCTTCACCATCTCTTCTTTCAATTCTTTCAAGAGTTCCTTGGTTTTACCCTCCATAAATGCACATGCCTGATCCACTCTTTCGCGGTATTCATCTATGGTTGTTTCATTGTGCCCTCCGAAAATTTCTGCCCGTGCATCCTCATACAACCTTACCCGACCATCTTCCAAAATCACCGGCTTGGCATCGGATAATAATATACCAAACCTTTTTCGCATTTCCGCCAGGGTCGATCGCAACATGCCCGCCTGAGCAAATGGGCCGTAATAATGGGACCCGTCCTCCTTGCGGTTTCGGCACAACCGAAAGCGGGGAAGTTTGTTATGCAAATCTACCTGAACCAGTAAGAACTGTTTATCATCTGTAAAATCGGTGTTGTACCTGGGCCGATACTGTTTGATCAGTTTGCCTTCCAGGAGGAGTGCCTCCGTCTCGTTGCGGGTTTGGTGAAAAGAGATCTCCCTGACCATCTCCACCATCGCCGCAATTTTGGGCTGTGCCCGAATGAACCGACGGGAACCCTGAAAATAACTGGATACACGCCTTTTCAAATTTTTTGCCTTCCCTACATAAATGACCTGTCCCAATCTGTCTTTCATTAGGTACACCCCTGAGGTTTGGGGCATGGCCCGAACAAACCTGGCTAATTCATGTTTCTCATTTTGCATTGGCAATCTACAGAATCCTTCGTACTTTTATGCATTGCAAGTCTACAACCACATCCTGCGTTTGCCAACCTGAACGCCTTTCTTTTGCCATGAGCTCAACCATACGCGTAGAAACCATTACTCTGGGGGATGAACTCCTTCTCGGAATCCGTGAAAATTCTCACCTCACCTACCTTGGGTCCCAATTTGCCCACCACGGGATTGAACCGGCGGCAAACTTGGTCATTCGTGATAACCCAGATGAAATTAAAACCTTCTTTGCCGAATCCTGGAAACGGGCAGATTTAGTCATCACCACAGGGGGGCTAGGTCCCACGACTGATGATTTAACCCGAGAATCGATTGCGGAGGCTTTGGATGAGGAGCTCGTTTATGATGAAGATGTGGAAAAGGCTATTCGGCAGCGATTTGAGCAATTGGAAAGGGACATGCCAGAGATCAACCTGCGCCAGTGCTACCGTCCCAAAAATGCAGAAATTTTAAGCAACCCATACGGCACCGCACCTGGATTATTTCTCAACAAAAATGGGAAGACTTTGGTCATGCTTCCGGGCCCTGCCCGCGAGATGCACCCGATGTTTGAAGAACAGGTCATTCCACGCCTGCAATCTGCCGGTGTTCTTCCCGAAATCGATTGCTACCTGCAAATTCGCACTGCGGGGATTGGGGAATCTTCTCTGGCTGAAAAAGTTGGGCCCATTCTTACAGGTAAGCCAGAGCTTGTTGTTGGCTATTGTGCCCATGCCGGGATGGTGGACATACGCCTCAGTTCCCTTGATTCGGATGTGCTCAATGAAGAGGCACTTAACGAACTTGGGGACGAATGCCGTGAATTAATTGGGGAGGATTTTGTCTGTTATGGGGACCGCTCCCTAGCCGAAGTCATTTTTCGCGAACTGCGCAGCCTCAACCAGACGCTTGCCGTTGCCGAATCCTGCACCGGTGGGTTGCTTTCTTCTTCCTTCACTGAAGTGCCTGGGGTTTCCAAAGTTTTTCACGGCGGAGCTGTTTGTTACCACAACGATGCCAAGGTACAAATCCTGGAGGTTCCAGAGATCATGCTCGAGCAACACGGTGCTGTGAGTGAGGAAATTGCTATCGCCATGGCCACCTCGGCCTCGGAAAAATTTGGCACTGATTATGGGCTTAGCATCACTGGCTTTGCCGGGCCCACTGGTGGTACCCAGATTTTACCAATCGGTTCAATTTATTTGGGCTACTCTTCTCCGCTTGGTGTATGGGCAAAAAAGTTAAACCTGCGTGGCGACCGAGCGTCTAACCGTAGAAGAGCCACCTCAGCTGCGCTCGACTGGATGCGGCGTAAGCTAAGGAAGTATAAGATGGAAGCAGTCCTCGCAGCTGCCGATCTAGGCAATATCGAATTATAAATCGCCCACCGGTTTTCTTCTCCCCTTTTATTCACACCGTACCACATGGAAAAGAGCTCTCTTTGTGCCATCCTCGGAGATGACGACTTCATCGTCCGGCAAAAAGCAAAAGAAGTATTTGATCAATGGGCGGAGGATTTTCCCGACGACCTGTCCCGTGAAATTATTGACGGTCGGGCAGACCGGGTAGACGATGTCGAACGCATCCTCTCCGAGGCAAAAGCCGCCACCGAGACCCTGTCTTTGTTTGGCGGAGGCAAGCTCGTGTGGATCAACGAGGCAAACTTCATCAACCAGTCCAAAACGGGTGGTTCTCAAGGAGCTAAGGAGGCTCTCGAAAAAGCAAAATCCTTTTTGGAAAAACCAGGAGACTCCAAGATTATTCTCTCTGCCTGCCCGGTGCACCGCGGTCATGGCTTTGTTAAATGGCTCCAGAAAAATTCTGATTTTCATGATCTCGCCAAGGGCGAAAAGGAGGATATTGCTTTTCGTCGTCTGGTGGAGGAAACCGCCTCCTCTCTCGGGGTAAAATTTGGTCCCGGTGCCCTCGAATATTTAGCCGGTAAAATTGGGTCTCATCCCCGCCTTGGGGTGGAAGAGACCAACAAGCTCGCATCCTACATCGGGTCCGAAGGCACAGAAATCACCGAACAAATGATCATCGACCTCGTGCCCGACTTTGGGGAGGGTGATTTTTTTGAGGCTTCCGAAGCTTTCTTTTCCGGCCAGTTGGACTGGGCACTGGATGCCATCGACCGCCACTTTTTTCAGGGCAAGGATGCCCGCCCCCTGCTCGCCACTCTGCAAAACCGCAACCGTTTACTTATCCAACTGCGCGTCCTTGTCGATGGCGGAGAACTCAA
>JAYOTQ010000052.1:0-10124 GCA_038150505.1 Opitutales bacterium
TTTCTCGATGAATCGAACCTGGATCGTATCTCGACCCTCGGGCATTTACCGATCAAGGAACTAGATTTTTCCAGAGTAACAAGCTTTGATCATGAGGGAATTAAGGGCTTTCCGTTAGAGGCACTTTCTTTGCCATGGGGGAGTAGCACACCGTTTCGATGTGTGAAGCTTTTTAACCTGAGGAGGTTTTCGGCCAAAAATAGCCAAGCGACGGACTTTGAGTCGCTGGCCATCTTGCCGATTGAAGAACTGAACTTATCGGGAAGCTGTGTGGAGCAACTCACCTTTACTCACTCCATGCCCCTCGCAAAACTAGACCTTTCCATGGCACCCGTGCAGGATTTGCGTCCACTCAGTGAAAAACAAATTGAGGTCCTTAATTTGCAAGGAACAAAGATCGACAGTCTGACACCTTTGAGCAACGCTCCCCTTACTACACTTAACCTAAACCAAACAGCGGTTGAAAACTTAGAACCTCTTCGAAATAGTCCATTAAAAGAGCTTCAACTTCGAAAAACTTTGGTGGAAGACTTATCTCCACTCATGGAATCATCCCTGGAGAAACTATTCCTCCCAGGTTCACCTGTGCACTCCATTACTCCTTTAACTTTTTGCCCGCTCAAATATTTAAATATGATCGGACTGAAAGTATCTGACCTGTCCCCTCTGTTGGAGATGAGCCTGAAAACTCTTTGCATTTCTCCGCTTGAACTAAGCGAGGAAGAATTTACCATTCTGAAACAATTAGATTTAGAGCATTTGGTTGGTCCAGGAGATCCAGAGATGCAGACCGTTTCTGATTTTATGCAAAAGTATAGTCATTCCAATGCCGTTTAAATGAACAAATTTGCGCTTTTGCCCAGAGTTATTTAAATATTTTTTATGCCTTCTAAAAGAGATCCTCTTAAAGGAATCAAGGACTACTATGATGTTGTGGTGGTTGGTAGCGGACTGGGTGGCTTAACTGGGGCGAATTGTTTAGCTAAACAGGGGCACTCGGTGCTGCTGCTTGAGCACCATTACCAATTTGGTGGATTGGCCACATGGTTCAAGCGGGCAGGAGGGCATATATTTGATATTTCCCTGCACGGATTCCCCGTGGGAATGATTAAGTCATGCCGTAGGTACTGGACGAAAGAAATTGCCGATTCGATAGTTCAACTCAAAGGCATCCGTTTTGTAAACCCGCAGTATGATCTCAAAACCACTTTTGACCGACTGGATTTCACCCAAATCCTGCAGGACTCTTTTAGCATAGCGAAAGAAAGAATTGAGGAGTTTTACGACCACTTGAAAAATATGGATTACTTTGCAAAAGATGGCCGAACAATTGGCGATCTATTGGAAGAGTTTTTCCCAGGAAGGGACGATGTGAAACGCTTATTACTGGAACCCATTTCCTACGCAAACGGTTCCTCTTTTCTCGATCCAGCCATTGCATATGGGATTGTTTTTACCAACTTCATGCGCAAAGGAATCTACACCTTCAAGGATGGCACGGATTCCTTAGTGAAAAAGATGGTGGAAGAATTGCGCAAAAATGGAGTCGAACTGCGCAGGCAATGCAATGTGGATAAAATCATTACTCAAGACCGTAAAGGAAAACCCTGTGTTACCGGAGTGAAAGTAAATGGAAGGCAAATCAGCTGTGGAGCTGTACTCTCTAATGCTAATTTAAAAAATACCATAGAGAAAATGTTGGGCACCAGCAAACTCCCCAAAAAATTTGCCCAAAAATCGAAAGATGTACGCTTAAACAGCACTTCATGCCAGGTTTACATCGGTCTAAAGAAAGGGGAGACTTTGCCTGAATCCTTAGGTGACTTAATTTTCACATCGGAATCAGCTAAGTTTTCAACCGATGAATTATCTGATTTTCATACCACTAGCCGAACTTTTTCTATTTATTACCCCGATACCAGACCGCATCGCAAAGACCCAAGGTACAGCATCGTCGCCTCCTTAAATGCGAAATGGAAGGACTGGGCTGACCTCAGCGAATCGGAATACCGCATGGCCAAAGATAGGTTGTGCGAGGAAAGCATCATCGCACTCGAGAAAATAGTGCCTGATATCCGAAATAAAATAGATCATATTGAAGCCGCTACTCCTAGAACGATTAAGCACTACACCCAGCACTCCAATGGTGCGACTTTTGGCACTAAGTTTGAAGGATTAGAGGTCTCAAGTGACTTACCTGTTCACGCACCCGGATTGTTTCATGCAGGGTCCGTTGGTATCATTATGTCTGGTTGGCTTGGCACGATCAATTATGGTGTGATTACAGCCAACAAGGTGGACAGTTTTCTCAGAGCAGGTTCTTCCATTGGCGATTCTAAACCAACATCTGATTCAAGCTTTGCCATTGCCTGAACCTAGGCCATAGATTAGCAATCTTCCCTGTTATGGAAGAAATTTACCGTCGCATACCGCATCGCCCCCCGTTTCTGTTTGTTGATAAGATTATTGAAATCACAGATACGGGAGCCAGGGCATCTTTAACGATCAAACCGGACTTCTCTTTTTTTGAAGGTCATTACCCTGGCAATCCAATCATGCCCGGGGTTCTTCTGTGCGAATCGGTCTTTCAAACAGGTGCTGTCTTTCTTTCTGATTACTTATCTGAAGAGTCGCTCACTGATGAAAATATAACCCCAGTTCTCTCAAGGATAAGAGATGCGAGATTTAAAAGAATGGTTAAACCAGGAGATACGGTTGAAATAAGCGTTAGCTTGGGGGAGAGAATGGGCCAGTTCTTCAATATGTCAGGAGAGATAAGAAAAGAGGGCAAAATTGCGCTCACCATTTCCTACGCCCTAGCCATGGTGAAGGAAGATTCACCCAAGTGAGTTTTCTAAATCTATCCGGAAAAACATTTCTGATCGTTGGCTTTGCCAACCGCAAAAGCGTGGCATGGTCCGTTGCCAGGTTATTAGAAGAAGAAGGTGCACGACTTATTTATTGTGTGCGAAGCAAGGCACGAAAAGAACAATTAAAAGAGCTGATCCCTTCAGACCAGGAGATTCTTATTTGTGACTTCGAAAAAGAAGATGATTTAAAAAACCTGCAAAGGAGTCTTTCTGAAATGGAAAACCTCCAACTGGATGGCGTTCTTCACTCCATTGCATTTGCCAATTATGCAGAGGGGGTAAAGCCATTTCACGAAACCAAAAGAGAAGACTTTTTACAAGCCACCCAAATCTCATCCTTTTCCCTGGTTGAACTTGCCAGAATTTGTAAACCATTCCTTGAAAAGAACGCATCAGTTGTGACCATTGGTATATCATCCACCGAGGTGACTGCGGAAAACTATGGCTACATGGCCCCAATCAAAGCTTCCCTGGAAGCTTCAGTGAGGTATCTGGCCAAGTCCTTCTCCAAGGACAGCAATGTTCGATTTAACTCCGTAAATGCAGGGCCGCTTAAAACAAGTGCATCTGCCGGGATTCCTGGTTATCTGGTAAACTATTTATACGCGGAAAAACTGACTTTTCGAAAAAAGGCATTACAAACTGAAGAAGTCGCAAATTTAGCCACATTCTTACTGAGCACGAGGTCATCCGGGATCAATGGACAGGGGATTGTTATCGATGCAGGGATGGGATTAAATTACTTCGATCAGGATGTGGTCTCCTCAGCCATGAGCCTAAAGAAATGAATTTCTCAAAAGTGGCCATTGAAGGGATGGCATATTCTCTACCGGAAGAGATCATTTCTTCGTCAGAAATAGAGAACCGGCTCAGCCCTCTTTACCAACGATTAAACCTGCCCGTTGGCCGGCTTGAGTTAATGACCGGAATCTCGGAAAGGAGGCTTTGGCCTTCTGCTTTTAAACCATCCCAAGCATCTGCTGAAGCGGGAAACAAGCTTCTCCAAAGTGGTATTGATCCTCATGCAGTTGATCTACTCATTCATTGTTCAGTTTGCCGGGATCGCCTGGAACCGGCTACAGCTTCATATGTCCATCGCCTGATGGGCCTTGGTGGAAAAACCCAAATCCTCGACATCTCCAATGCCTGCCTAGGTTTTTTGAATGCGTTAATTCTGGCTGGATCTTTAATTGAATCCGGACAGATAAACCGGGCTATTTTAGTGGCCGGTGAGAATGGTGCCCCCCTGGTTGACAAAACCATCCATCTGCTCAATGAAGGTGCTCACGACCGAAAATCCATCAAACCATTCTTCGCCAACCTCACGATTGGAGCAGGTGCGGTTGCCTGGTCTATTGTAAACCGAGATTTGGCTCCCGCTGGCTCTCCCTTAGTAGGTTCCTGGGTTTGTGAAACGGATACCTCTCACAATGAATTATGCGAGGGCGACTCCTCTGGGGATGACCTTGTTATGCAGACTGATTCGGAAGAGCTTTTGCACGCTGGTATTTCGGTCGCTAAACGGGCATGGGCCAAATTTCTTAGCTTACACAATTGGGAACCCAATGAACAAGAGCTTGTTATCACCCATCAAGTGGGCAAGGCCCACACGACTGCTGTCCTCGATGCGATGAGCATCGATCCAACATCTAACTTTTCCAGCTTTGAAAATCTCGGAAATTGTGGCTCAGTATCCTTGCCGATCACATACACTTTGGCATGTGAAAAGAACCCAGAAAATTTAACTGCGAGAACGTCCCTACTCGGTATAGGCAGTGGACTTTCAAGCATCATGTTATCGATCAACCGTTGAGCATACCCATTCAAGTAAGCAAAGAATACCCCTTTACGCCCCAACGGCTCACCCTCCGGTCTGGGCACACCATGAGTTATCTGGATGAAGGGGAGGACTGTGGCATTCCCACGCTTTTTCTTCACGGGAACCCTACCTGGTCATACTTCTACCGGAATGTCATCAGTAAGCTTAGAGAAACAGGCAGGTGCATTGTTCCGGATCACATCGGTTGCGGGTTGTCAGACAAACCTAACTCTGATGATTTCAGTTACCGTCTTCAGGATCATGCGAATCATGTTCTTGAACTGTTGGATGCACTTAGGATTAAGGAAATTAATTTGGTGGTACACGACTGGGGTGGGGCAATTGGAATGACTGCCTTGGCCAAAAGCCCAGACAGGGTTCGTAAAATTGTTCTTTTAAATACAGCTTCTTTTCTTTCCCAAGATGTGCCCAAGCGCATTCTCTTCTGCAGGCTCCCAATCATAGGTGAGTTTTTTGTGCGAGCACTCAATGGGTTTGCCCGTCCCGCAACCTGGATGGCTACTTCCAATGGCCTAAGCAAAATTGTCAAAAAAGGGTTTCTATATCCTTACAACAATTGGAAGAATCGAGTGGCTATTTGGAATTTCGTTAAGGATATCCCCTATGAAAAAAGGCACCCAACCAGACCAACCTTACAGTTCACAGAAGATCAATTAAAGTTGTTCTCCTCGAAACCTGCAATCGCTTGCTGGGGGATGAAAGATTTTTGTTTCCATGAAGGTTTTCTCCAGAGATGGCAAAAGTTTTGGCCCCAATTGCAGGTTTATCCATTTCCTAATGCGGGACACTACATTCTTGAGGATGAACTCGATGGGGTCATGTCAAAAATGGTTCCCTTTCTTGCAAATTCATAATTGGTCAATTCTTTCCCTTGATATCTTCTCCAATTGGAACCAGATTTAAAGAAGGCAATGAACCACAGACCTCCGCTCAAGAACCGCTCCGAAAGACCTGGTAATCTAGTTTCTATTCAACCGCATGACCAAACTTCACACGCTTACGCCAAGGAAAGAAACCAGAGTCCTCAAATTGGTTTTGGAGCTTACCTGACGGTGGCCATTTTGGTGTTTCTTTTTATTTTTTTTGCTGGAATTTATGAACTGATCATGGAGACATGGGTGCAGTTAAAGTAACCCCCAAAAGCTCTTCTACTCTCAGTGTTGAGGAAAGCCAATTTCTGGATCACCTTATTCTTGAGCGACGCTTATCGGAGCATACCTTCCGGAATTACAAACTAGCACTTATCCGGTATAACAAATGGCTCACTAGCCAAAGTCCAAGCTGTGGTATTTTGGAGTCGAATAAATTAATTGCCCGCTCTTATCTGATTGAATCCCAAAACTCATTATCCAAAACCACATTGGGAAACCAATTATCTGCCTTACGCAGTTTTTTTCACTACTGTCAAAAAAGGGGATGGGTCGAAACCAATCCCTTTAAAAACCTCCCCGTACCCAAGGCGGATAAACCCTTGCCTAAATTTTTAACTGAACAACAGGCAAAGACATTGATGAACTCTCCCGCCTTGGTTCATGAAAACTCCCAAAGTGCAGACTTTTTGATTTCCAGGGATAGAATCGTGCTCGAATTGATGTATGGAGCAGGTTTGCGGGTGTCAGAGGTTGTGGGGCTCAACCACGAGCACATTGATCTGAAAAACCAAGTGGTGAAAGTAACAGGGAAGGGCCGCAAGGAAAGAATCTGCCCAATTATCGAACGTACAGCCCAAAAAATCTCTGAATTTCGAAAGAGATATTCTGAAGATGCGTCCTTATCCGCCCCCTTGTTTACCAATCCATCGGGAAACAGGCTTTCCACGAGGTGGATTCAGATACTGCTCAAAAAATGCTTAAAACACTCCGGCATTCCACTGGACTTCACACCCCATAAACTAAGACATTCTTTCGCCACGCATTTGTTGGACAATGGTGCAGACTTACGAGCCGTTCAGGAACTCCTTGGTCATGCCAGCCTATCCACCACCCAAGTCTACACCCATGTTTCTGTAACCAGGCTGAAGAATGCACACAAACAGGCACACCCCAGAGCTTAAATCTGTGATTCAGAATCTCATCACCCTTCTTCCATTTTGCACAACATTGATCTTTTGGATTCTGGATGGTGCCCGTCTCTCTTTCTGGGCAACAAGTATTGCAGTCCAAGAAGAGGTTCCAGTTGTGGAAGGGATGCCGGAACTGGGCACCCAGACCAAGGTGACCTGGGTGGATCAGTTTATTTGCGGTATTGAAACTCCCGCCATTGGTTTTTTGGTCACTGCATGCTTACTTTTTATAAGAATTTACCGAAAAAGAAGTTTGAAAAAAATCACTACCTCAATGGAATAGAGAAATGAAACACATCAGATTCTTTTTTTTCTTTTTTCCAGTACTTCTTTTCGGTGGAGCAAAGGCTTTTGATTTTAAAGATCCCAAAGGGGTAAACACCGTTATTTTCCAACTAGATGCACTTCTGGAGTCGATCAATGGGTCTGCAGGTGGGGTTTCTGGTAATGTTTCCTTTGATCCAGAAAAACCTGCTGAGACAAGTGGGACAATTTCCCTAGAAGCTTCCAGCTTGCGGGTGGACAATTCAGTCTTGCAGGAGCACATGCATGGGGAGGACTGGTTGGATGTACAAAAATTTCCTACCATTGAGTTTTCCCTGGCCAATCTGACTGAATTAAAGCAACAAGGCCGTTCACTCCATGCATTAGCTGAAGGGAAGATGACCATCCGCAATGTTACCCTAAAGATGAACCTGCCGGTCGAGCTTACCTACCTCGAAGGTATGCTCGAAAAACGTAATCGTGTACCTGGTGATCTCCTGATTGTCCGATCCAAATTTAAGGTCAAACGCGATGACTTTGGAATCAAACCGGGGGAATATCTCGATAAAGTCGCCAATGAAATAGACATCTCGATTAATCTTGCCGGAGCATGCCCTGTGAAGTAGTGTGATCTTTACCCCATGAGAGTTTTACTCTCACCCCAATAAGCGAGAACGCCCCTAAGCGTTCTCGCTTTTTTTTTATTTTATGTTAGTCTGCTCCCTTTTGTGAGTAAAACAGACATACATCCCATAACAGACCGTTCCATACCGAAGTCTCAAAAAGAAATGCTTTTTGGGCAAAAAGGTGTGGTTTTTTGGCTGTGCGGACTGTCAGGGTCCGGCAAAAGCACCTTGGCCATCCAAATGGAAAAACTTCTTTATAATAAAGGCAAACACTGCATTCTTTTGGACGGAGACAACCTCCGGTCAGGTTTAAATTCAGACCTTGGTTTTACAGATTCAGACCGTATCGAAAATATCAGGCGCGTAAGCGAGGTTGCCAAATTACTTTCCGAAAATGGAATGGTTGTACTGGTCTCACTCATTACCCCTTTTCGGAAATCAAGGTTAGCTGCAAAATCAATCATTGGGGAAAGCAATTTCCATGAAATTTTCGTAAAAGCATCGTTCTCTGCCTGCAAAGAAAGAGATGTAAAAGGTCTATATGCCAAAGCTGAGGCAGGAAAGGTTCAGGCATTTACTGGAAAAAGCTCAGCATTTGAAGAACCTGATAATCCCAGCCTTACCATAAACACAGAACAGCAAAGCGAAGAAGAATCTGTCCAATCGTTGTTCGCTTACATTTTAAAATCAATCTCTATCGATTAATGAAAAACTACAACCTCACCCACTTGGACCAACTGGAAGCTGAAGCTATTTTCATCTTGCGGGAAACTGCAGCCCAGTTTGAACATCCTGGTCTTCTTTTTTCCGGAGGAAAGGATTCCATCGTTATGGCCCACCTGGCCTTCAAAGCTTTCTATCCATCCAAGTCTCCCTTTCCATTGGTCCATGTCGACACCGGTCATAATTTCCCAGAAACCATTGCCTACAGAGATCAATTTGCTGAAAAAATGGGTGCCCAACTTATCATTGGGTTGGTACAGGACTCGATTGACCGTGGCACTGCGGTAGAGGAAACTGGGGCAAACGCCAGCCGGAATGCCCTCCAATCTGTCACTCTTCTGGAAACAATTGAAAAAGAGAACCTAGACGCCGCCCTTGGTGGTGGGCGTAGAGACGAGGAGAAAGCAAGGGCCAAAGAAAGATTTTTCTCGCATCGGGACGCATTTGGCCAGTGGGACCCCAAAAACCAGCGCCCTGAACTCTGGAATTTATTTAATGGACGCAAGAGTCACGGTGAACATTTCAGAGTATTTCCGCTAAGCAATTGGACGGAAATGGATGTTTGGCAATACCTCAAAAAAGAGGATATTGAGCTTCCATCTCTCTATTTTTCTCACGAGCGTGAGGTTGTTGAGAGAAATGGTTCCCTTCTTGCCGTGAGTGAATTTGTTTCTCCCACTGAAAAGGAAACGACAAGAACTGAAATCGTCCGTTTTCGCACCATTGGGGATGCCACCTGCACTGGTGCCGTTCTCTCCACGGCATCGAACCTCGATGAGGTCATCGCAGAGGTGGCTGCTTCTAGGGTAACTGAAAGAGGCACAAGAGCCGATGACCGGAGATCTGAATCCGCTATGGAAGATCGTAAAAAACAAGGTTATTTCTAATTTTAAAATAGAATGAGTGAAGATAAAAATTATTTAAACATGGACCTTTTGCGTTTCACCACTGCAGGCAGTGTGGACGACGGAAAAAGCACACTGATCGGCAGGTTGTTTCACGACACAAAAGCTATTTTCGAAGACCAACTCGAAGCCATTGAGCAAAGCAGTAAAAAACGGGGAGATGAACATGTTAACCTCGCACTTCTTACCGACGGTCTTCGGGCGGAAAGAGAGCAAGGGATAACTATAGATGTTGCTTACCGATATTTTGCTACGCCAAAAAGAAAATTTATCATCGCGGACACACCAGGACATATTCAATACACTCGTAATATGGTCACAGGTGCATCCACTGCCAACCTTGCCCTCATTTTAGTCGATGCCAGAAACGGAGTGGTCGAGCAGACTAGAAGGCACAGCTTTATCGCAGACCTGCTCGGGATTAAGCATGTGGCAGTCTGTATTAATAAAATGGACTTGGTGGGCTACGAAGAGGCTGCCTACATCAAGGTGCTCGAACAATTCACGGAGTTTGCCAGCCGTCTAGAAAATGTAACGGATATTACCTTTATCCCTATATCTGCACTCAAAGGCGACAATGTGGTGGACCGTTCCGAAAATATGCCTTGGTTTAAAGGCCCCCCCTTGCTCTACCACCTAGAAAATGTGTATGTTGGATCCGATTTCAATCATGTGGATGCTCGCTTTCCTGTGCAATGGGTAATCCGTCCTCATTCGGATGAACATCATGATTTCCGCGGGTTTGCCGGGCGTGTTGCTGGGGGAGTATTTAAAACAGGGGATGAAGTAACCGTTCTTCCTTCTGGGTTTAATTCACAAATCAAACAGATTCTA
>JAYOTQ010000053.1:0-10119 GCA_038150505.1 Opitutales bacterium
ACCTCAAAAAAGCACGGGGAAATGATAAGGATGCAGCAGCCAGTGTGGCCCTGCTCGAAAAACTCACCCCTCATTTGGATGAGGGTAAACCCGCCAACCTGCTCCCCATGGATGAGGATGAGGCGGAGCGTTTAAAAACATTTCATCTCCTGAGCTCCAAGCCCATGCTCTATGCTTGCAACCTAAAGGAGGATGAAATTGCTGACCCTGCAAGCAACCCCCGTTTCGCAGCTTTTCGTGAATGGGCAGCCACCCAGCAGGATGCTGCCTGCTGTGCGATTTCCGCCAAAATGGAGGAGGAGCTTTCCGAGTTGGAGGAGGAGGAGGCTAAAGAATACCTTGAAGCCATGGGAGTATCTGACTCTGGTGTTAGCTCACTTATCCAAGCAACCTATGACTTACTTGGACTGGCCAGTTTTCTTACTGCGGGGGAGAAGGAAGCACGTGCCTGGACTTTTCGTAAGGGCATGACGGCACCACAGTGTGCCGGAGTGATCCATACCGATTTTGAGAAAAAATTTATCAAAGCAGAGGTGGTTTCCTACGAGGATTTAATCTCTGCTGGAAGTATGAGTGCCGCCCGCGATGCAGGAAAGCTCAGGTTGGAAGGTAAGGAATATATATTTGCTGATGGAGATGTCGTCCTCTTCAAATGTAATGCCTAAAAGAGACCTCTTGGGGTTGCCTGCTTTTCACCCTCTCATATCCTGTATTTCCTGATGTACCGCAACTTTTCATGGACCAGGTTTCTTTCCGCCCTTTTTTGTATGGGGCTTTTTTCCTGTGGTGAAAATGCAGAAATTCAATCCTACACCGCACCCAACCACTACGAGGGACCAGTTGTGGCATGGGAACTGCCGGACCAGTGGGGAGAAAACCCAGGGATGGGTGGAATCATGGCTGGATCATTTCACATTAAAACAGATGATGGTCCACAGGGAAGAATTGGCGTTATGCCCTTCCGTGATTCCGTGGAAACGTCACAGGTTGTAAATATGTTTGCCCGTGAACTAGGGCACCGCGATTACAACCAGTCCACAGTGGATCAGGTTCTGCAAAAGAAAGAACTTGGAGGACGATCTTTTGAGTTGATCCGTTTGGAAGACAAAGCGAGCGAGGAAGAAACCCAACGCACCGCTCTGCTCGCTCTTCACCGCCAGGATGGGCAAACCTGGCTTTTCCCTTTCATCGCCAATAAAAAATTGGTCAATGAGCAATTGGATAACTTTTATGCCTTCCTTAGCTCCACCACCCTGAGGGCGGGGAAGACTCCCGTCCGTGCAGTCGCCCCTTCTTTGCCTCCTGCCCAACCAGCAAGCTCCCCACATCAACCTACATGGGAAGCTCCACCCCACTGGGAGCGTAAGCCCTCCACCCAAATGCGCATCGGCAATTATGCAGTAACCAATGATGCCGGTGACTCGCTAGATTTCTCCATCACCTCATTTCCCGGGCAGGTTGGGGGCATCCTTGCCAATGTCAACCGTTGGCTCGGGCAGGTGGGAATAGAAGCAACGGATGAGGAGGGACTGAAACAGTACCTGAGTGATCGGACCGTCGATGAAAAACCAGCCAAGTTGGTTCTGGCTGAGTCAGAGGATCAGGCACTGTATGCCGCGATTCTGTTTCACAAAGGAAGGTCTTGGTTTTTAAAACTTATGGGTGAGCGGTCCCTCGCTCAGACTGAAAAAGAAAACTTTCTTAGGCTGGTTGATTCCTTTTGTCTGGGAGACCATTAGAAAAACAGTTTGTTATGTCACAAAAACCCAAAGGAATCTCCTCACTGAGTGAACGAAGGAAAAGGTTTGCCTGGCTGATTCCTTTTGCGGACCTGCGCATCACCCTCACCCTCCTTAGTCTCTCCATGATCCTTATTTTCGTGGCCACACTGGAACAGGTACGGGTGGGCATACGGGGGGCACAGGCAGAGTTTTTTGAATCCATGTATGGGATCTGGCACTACCCCACCCAATTTTGGGGAGGAGAATACCTCAACCCCATGCCCATCCCTATTCCTGGCGGATACCTGCTTGGTGGATTGCTCATCTTCAACCTCCTCGCCGCCTTCATTACCCGCTTTCAATGGTCTGGAAAAAAGATGGGTATCCAATTCATCCACCTGGGCATAATAATGCTTCTCGTTGGGCAACTCGCCACACAGGCCATGCAGGAGGAATCCCGCATGCAAATAGACAAAGGGGAATCCAAAAACTACCTCGAGCGATTTCATGGTGTGGAATTGGCTTTCATCGATGTGACCAATCCCAACACTGAACAGGTGGTTGCCCTGCCTCAGGAATTGCTCGAACAAGGGGGCATACATTATGCCAAGGAACTTCCTTTTAAGGTGAAGGTTTTGGAATTCGGACCGAACTGCGAGTTTAACTCCCTCCCTCCGGCACAAAAAACTTCAGGCCCTGCCAAAGGGGTAAACCGAGGAGTTATTCAAACCGCCAATTTAGAAATTCGTCCGAAACCAGAGGATTTTAGCAGCGAGGGAATGAATTTTGGGTATGTGGTGTTTGCGTTATTCGACGGTAAAGAAAGTCTGGGTACATGGGCAGCGATTTCCCACCCTGCGGGCAACCACTGGTGGGCACAGATCAACCCAAAAATGGGTGACCTTGCCTTCCAACCCATCCGTACAAATGGCCGGCTTTGGGGAGCTACCTTGCGCCCCCAAAGAGAGTATCTCCCCTACTCCATTGAACTACTCGGTATCGCCAATGAATTTTATCAAGGTACCGATATTCCGTTTAATTTCGAAAGTGAAATCGTTTTAAAAATGGAAGAAAACCAATCCCGCAGGGCCCTGGTCTACATGAATACACCGTTACGCCATGCCGGAAAAACCTTTTACCAGTATCAGATGAACAAGGCCGCAGACTACACCGTTTTTCAAGTGGTTCGCAACCCGAGCTGGCTGGTTCCTTACATCGCATGCGTATTGGTTTCAATCGGTCTGCTTTGGCAGTTCAGTTTTCATTTACTTCGCTTTCTCACCAAAAACTCGAAAGCTAACTTGGCAAGCTCATGACCCTAGAAAAGAAGTCAAAAAAGCTAACTGTTCTGTCATGGGTGCTCATCCTTTGTGGTGTATATTTTGTATTCTTACCGAACAAATACACCAAGGCATCTCTGGTTGATTTCTTTAAGCCGGAACAAAAAGTGGACGAACAAATTATCGACCTCGAAGCCTTCTCTAGAATACCAGTCTTGCGGGGTGGACGGGTGAAACCGATGGACAGTGTCGCAAGAAATACCTTGCTGGTACTGCGCAACAAACGGACCGCCCTGGATGAAAACGATTCCAAGGTGCCGGCCATTCAATGGCTGGCTGATGTTCTCTTTGCTCCGGAACGGGCAGACAAGCTCAAGACCTTCCTGATTGATCATGATCAGGTGCTTGGGGTGATTGGTAAAAAATTAGTCCAACATGGAAAGCACTTTTCTTACAGTGATCTCGAGCCCTTTATTGAAGAGATTGAATCCAGTGCCAAAGAAGCGGGTGCGATTGAGCGCGAATTCCGCAATTACTTTCAGCAAAACATCATTGAACTCTACCACGGACTGGTGCTGTACCGAAACCTGAAGACCACCCTCACTCCACCCCCTCATGCCCCCTCCTCCTCCGTTCACAACCACGCCGAACTGGCACCTCTTTTTTACAATCCTGAAAAGGACACGGACCGCACGGATGAATACCAGAGGTTCCGCAAGCTTACCTCAGACTTAGTAAGCCATCCCGAAAAAATTGTTTTGGGCAACAACGAGGCACTCGGCCCATTGATGTACTTTATTGATTACTACGCACGCTATAATTTATACGCCGAATTTTTCCCCCTCCCCCCGGAAGCTGGCGAGACAGGTGGGAAGTGGAGAAAAATTGGAGAATCCCTTGTGGGCACAGAACCCCTCGAATCCAAGGAGAAAGCTACCATTGAACCAGCCCGTTTTATCTCCACTGTACAATCCCTTGTAGCCAAAGGGGAAGGAGATCTCATCGGTAACATTAAGAGCATTCGTGAGAATTTAAAATTGGACCCAACTGCCCTCTTTGCCGCCCAGTATGCAGAAGCGATCAAACTAAGAAAAGGGATTGATCCAATTATCCAAGACTACGAGCAACTTGGGATGGCTTACCGAAAATCGGATGCAGGTTCTTTTAACGCACTGGTCAAAAAAATTCGTCAGCAAGTAAACCAAAGAGCTCCCACCAGTACAGCCACCATCGCTTTTGAGAAAACCTACAATGGATATGAGCCTTTTTACCGCAGTTCCATTGGTTACCTGTGGGTCCTCTTCATTGCCTGTTCCTCGTGGCTTTTGTCCGCTTACAAAAAAGCAGACCACACCACCAACCATGCATCCAAAACCTTGCTCAATAGTGCCTACATTCTCACCGGACTGGTCTTGCTTGCCCACACTTTTGGACTGGCTGGCAGAATGTATATCGAAGGCAGGCCACCGGTGACCAACCTTTACTCCTCCGCACTTTTTATAAGCTGGGGAGCTGTCCTTTTGTGCTTTCTTACCGAAAAGTTCCTCCGCCTGGGCATCGCATCATCAATGGGCTCATTGATAGGGTTTGGTGGGCTCGTGGTTGCTCACAACCTCAGCATTGACTCCTCCCTCAACCCATCTGGGGACACGATGGAAATGATGCGGGCGGTGCTTGATTCCAACTTTTGGCTCGCCACCCATGTAGTGACGATAACCATCGGATATTCCACTACATTTTTGGCGGGATTTTTAGGGATTGCTTATGTGTTTTCCCTGCTCATCCGTACTTTTTTCAAACGCGAAAGCAATGGCAAAGAACTGAACAGTAAATTGCTTTCGATGATCTTTGGTGTCACCTGCTTTTCCCTGTTTTTCAGTCTGGTTGGCACAGTATTGGGCGGCATCTGGGCAGACCAGTCCTGGGGAAGGTTTTGGGGGTGGGATGCTAAAGAGAACGGTGCCTTGCTCATTGTTATTTGGAATGCCATCATCCTCCATGCCCGCTGGGCAGGGGTTGCAAAGATACGGGGTCTTTCCGCCCTGGCAATTTTTGGAAATGTGGTCACTGCATGGTCCTGGTTTGGGACCAATATGCTTGGTGTAGGCTTGCACGCATACGGCTTTATGGACAAAGCCTTTATGCCCCTAATGATTTTTATTGGGGTACAGGTTGCAGTGATTGGTTTGGCCTACCTGCCCGCTTTGCTGGCCAGGCTTACCGGTAAAAAAGCAATCCAGGTTATTTAAACCGCAGCATTCTTGGTTTCCACCACCATCCGACAAAAATCCAGCCTGCTAGCGCTTGTATCCGAGTATCCGTGCTTTTTTGTCCGCAGAGCGCCATTGCTTTTGCCAAAGCGTATGTAAGTCTTCACACCGAGCGGTATACCGGTCCCATTCATCCTTGGATATATCCCCCGCATCGTAAGCAGAATCGATAAACTGGCGAAGAGATAGATCTTTTCGGGGGTGCACCACAGCCCGGGGCTGGTCTTTTCGGATCATCAAAAACTTTTTCTTTTTATAATTTTCAACAAGTTCAGTTTCTGCGATGTCCAAAAACACTTCGATCCGGGAACCGTAGTTACTTTCATAATCACGAATATCTTGGTAATCCTTACCAGGTTGGTGAAGCAGTCCTCTATCCAAGACTGTACAACTGGAGAGCCCAAAAAGAGATCCGAAAATTAAACCCTGCCAAATCTTCATCAATCCATGGAAGAGCAGTTTTAACCCATCATTCTTTGGACAACCGGGCCCGGGGGGTACGGTTGATTTGGGCACGCACAATTTTAAAAACATCATCAACAGGACGGCCAAAACAACAGGGAAATGGGAGGGGTTGGTCGTCCAAGTTTCTCGCCTCTCGTGCTTCTTCTTTTAGCTCGACACCGATAAGCTTTTTGCCGGCAAATTCAACAAGGTGAAAATCTACAATCTCATGATGATCTATGCGCAGGTTACGAAACCATCCACGCAAGGAATAACCGTGATCATCCATTTTTAAACGGGACCATTCAAACAATTGATCCAGCAAACTGAGCAGGCATACCAGTGATGTAACAATGGTACCTACCCAGCTAACTATGGGTCCAAAGCGGCTGACTACCGCAAAGAAGCACGCAACCACCAAAAGAAAGAGAGTAAAGCATGCATGCCTCCAACCGATGGGCTTAACCACAATTGCCTTCTTCTTTTGATCCTTCCTCATTTGATATGCAACCGAAGGAAGCTTTGGAAAAAACAGGTAATTAAAGGGGGCGAAGGGTGGGAAACAAAATGGTATCCCGGATATTGGCTGCCCGGGTTAAGAAAATGACCAGGCGATCGATTCCCATACCCATGCCTCCTGCCGGTGGCATCCCATGCTCAAGAGCGAGAAGGAAGTCGTCGTCCAGTTCCTGGGTCTCTTCCCCAACCTGTTTTAAAAAGGCATCTCTTTGAACGGCAGGATCATTTTGCTCGGAATAAGCAGGGGCAATCTCCTGCCCATTAATACACAGTTCAAACACATCTATGGTGGACGGATCGCTTTGGGTGATTTTGGCGAGTGGGCAAAGTTCCCGTGGAATATGGGTAACGAAGGTGGGTTGTACAAGCGTGTGCTCAATTACTTTTTCAAACACATCGTTGGTCACCTCAAAATCTTCCAGCTCTGGGTCGACTTCAATGCCCATCTCCTTGGTCTTGATCAACTTTTCTTCTTTGGGCAGCTCAAACCAGTCTTCCCGTCCCACTGCTTCCACGATTAAGTCCTTGTACTTGGCTTCTTTCCAAGTTCCGGAAAGGTCGATCACATCCCCTTCCGGTCTTTCAATCTGTAAAGAACCCAGAGCACGCTCTGCAACCTGCTGGATCAAGGAACGGGTGAGCTCCATCATTCCACGGTAATCTGTATAGGCCTGATAGGCTTCCAGCATGGTAAACTCGGGGTTATGTCGGCGGGATAGGCCTTCATTACGAAATACGCGCCCGACTTCAAAAACTCGGTCAAACCCACCCACAAGCATGCGCTTAAGGTGGAGCTCCAGAGCGATTCGTAAATTAAAGTCACAATCCAATGCATTGAAGTGTGTGCGGAACGGGCGGGCGGCCGCACCTCCGGACACAGATTGAAGCATCGGTGTTTCCACCTCGATAAAATCACGGGACCACATAAATTCGCGGATTTCTCGAATAATTTTGCTTCGTACCTTGAAGCGCTCCCGGGATTCATCATTCACGATCAAATCGAGGTAGCGCTGGCGGTAGATCTGATCGCTGTCACTTAGCCCATGCCACTTTTCAGGCAAGGGACGAAGAGCCTTAGAAACCAGGCGGTATTCTTTCGCCCGAACCGTAACCTCACCCGTTTTAGTTCGGAAAAGAGGTCCGCGGACTCCAATAAAATCGCCGAGGTCTAATTTTTTGAATGTCGCATATTCATCCTCGCCAATCTCATCCTTACGGACATAAGCCTGAATCTTCCCTTCCCGGTCGAGCAACTTCAAAAAAGCAGCCTTGCCCATCAAACGAAAGGCAACAATTCTTCCGGCCACCGACACCTCAGGTCCACTCTCCTCTTCTTCCCCAAGAAGGCCAACAGCCACACTTGAGGTATGTGTTTGTTCCCAGTTGGACAAGTATGGGTTGTTCCCATTCTCGCACAATCCAGTAAGTTTTGCCTGGCGAACCGCCACTTGATCACTTCCGTCCAACTCCTCCTGTTTGACAGGTTTTTTCTTATTTTCTTCGCTCATTACAAGTGCCCGCATCATGACACCGGAGCAAGCAACTGACAATGGAAATTCCCCAAGGGAATGGACCGAGGTGCTTAAGCTGGTACTTTTGCTAAAACGGGCCGGAAGCCCAGATTGCGGAACCGATGGTTCAGGGAGTTGGTGGAACGCGAGGAGGACTGACACTCGATCGCAGATTTCATGTAAGCACCACCTCGACTGATACGGAACTCATCCTGTTCAGTGTTATTGAGCAATGTGTTAACAAAAGAATTACCGACCCATTCCCGGACATTGCCGTACATATCATACAGCCCCCAGGGATTGGGTTTCTTTAATCCAACGGGATGAAGTCTCTTTTGGCTATTTCCACGAAACCATCCATGCTCGGTCAATTCATGACCATGGCTACCAAAGTAATAATCAGAAAGAGTGCCCGCCCTACAAGCATACTCCCACTCGACCTCGGTGGGTAAACGGAACTCATATTTTTCAGGCAATTCGCCTTCGCTTTTGGTAAGGATGGTAAGTGCTTTACAAAAAGAAACTGCATCGAGCCAAGATACATTGTTTACAGGTAAAACATGAACACTATCGCGAATAGATGGGTCGTAGTGGCTTGGGTTGTTGCCCATGATTCTGGAATAAAGTTCCTGAGTGATCAGCAACCTCGACATCCAAAAACCGTGTTTCACCTTAACCAGTTTGGTTTCTTCAGAATAGGGAACTTTTAAGGAAATCTCCCCTTTGGGAATCCATGAAAATTCTCCGACATTGTCATCCTTGTATAAATCTCCCGGGCCATGAATTTCTTCGGTTTCAGGAACAACCTCTACATTCGTAGCGACCGGGTGCCGGTTAGGTGAAGAAACCTTGGCAGTTGTTTGGCTTTGCGTGTCTTGGTTAAGATCCAACCTATTTTTGTGAACTTTTTTATTGGGGGAAGATTTTGACTTAGCAGGGACGGGCTCTTTCCAACGGGCCAGTTGGCGCTCTCTTGATTTTTCCCAGAAGTCCCACAGAATTTTCCCGTGATCCACCACCTCATCCACACCGTCAACCAACTCGGCGTTGTCGGATAAGGGAGCATCCATCTTTTCGAAAATAGCTTCGAGGGCTTTGTCTTGCCAATTTTCCTCGCTTAAAAAGATGGATTGAAATTGCTGCAAGCACAGTGCAAGCCCCGCAGGCAAGGTGGTTTCCTCAACAAAGATCGTGAGAATTTCTTTGTTTTCACTTAATGCATATCCCACTTCACTTCGTACATACCTGGAATCAACTGAGCGGGGAGAAATAAAAACAAGAAAAAGGGATGACCCTTTGATTGCATTGGCAATTTCTTCGACCCACTCACCGGCAGGCTTGATTCCTTCATCATACCAGATATTAGCCCCACACTTATGCAATTTGCGCATCGCATTAAATACAAGCACTTTGTCTGCATGGGCATAACTAACAAAGCTGTATGGACCATCTCCGGAATAAGCATCAAAAGGAGCTGAAATGCCAACCGCCTGGGAATGAGACTTCATCAATCTAAATCAGTACCCTTTGCGCTGCAGAATATACACAGGATAAGCACCAAAATCTTTTGCCAGTTCAAGATTGCCAGCATATTCAAAATCAAACTCTCCGTAACGGTAAGAAACCAAAGCGGCGACAGTTTCCGAAACAAAGACTGAACCAGGCAGGACAATGGGCTCAATCCTAGCCGCCTGGTTTACATGGCGGCCAAAAAAGTTTCTTTTTTTCAAGAGTGGATCAAACTCTTCATATACAGGGCCAGCATGCATCGAAATACGAACATCGAGTTTGCCCGTTTCACTGAGCTCCGGCCAGTTTCCATTGCCAAAAAAATCTCTCATCCCCATTGCAAGTTTGAGGGCATCGTTTAAGTCATCAAAAATGGCAAAAAAACTGTCCCCCCAACTATTAACAAACTCCGGCTTGCAATTGAGTTCTTGAATCATTTTGGAAACTCCTCCGTGGAAGACCTCGACAAATTGGGGTGTCAACTCTTCCCGCACCTTGGTAAAGGCTTCCACATCAGCAAAAAGCATGGTTTTTACGGATCGAAGTGCAGTGATGGTGTCGCCGAAGCTTTTGACAAATATAGGCTTTGTATCTCCCCTGGGAATGGGAGGTTCTTCCATTTGGTCGAGCAATTCAAGGACCTCATTTGCGTTGATAACCATCGGTTCCCTAAAGGTATCCTTCCACGATTGGGCGACCTCTGAAGTGCCCCCTTCCTGCCCTTCTTTCCCGTCCCAAAAAAGGAGAAGGTTGGGCACTTCATCCAAGCCCCTGCTACGCATTGCTGCGAAGCCAAGCATCACATCATTACAAAAAGAAAAGAGACTATCATCTCCGTAGTACCCCTCATTGGTGACATAATGAA
>JAYOTQ010000054.1:0-9911 GCA_038150505.1 Opitutales bacterium
TCCATTAACTCAGCAATTCCTATTTTGCCGGCAAATCGTTTGCCAAAATCTGAAAGTTCAATGTCCAAGCTTTCATTCCAACGGGAAAAACTAATTTCCTGCGAGATCAATATGTGGTGATTTCATTAAGGGGAGAGCGTTTGTAGAATCGCTTTAATGGAGAAGGAAGATTATAATCAATCACCGTATAGATTCTCAATAAACTGCTCCACTTCTCTTTCTATTTTTATGGAGATTTTATGGTCTAGGGTTATGTGGTGTTGAGAATGAATCAAAGCACATGAGCCCAACTGTGTACAAAGTGCTAAAAATAAAATTCTCATTCTGATCATTTGCTTAAAAAACTTCTCTTAGTGAACGACAAGGTTGTACCCCTTAAAATACTGAGAAAGGCATTCAAATATATGAACCCCTGATGCACATGTCTGATTCTTTGGCCTTAATCGTTGAACAACAGTGATGTATTTTGTTTCCATTTTCATAATGATTGTTGGTTGTTTAAAAGATTATTGGTTCCACTGATACCAGGTGCTGTTCTCATAACCATAGATGTATTTGCTTTCTGCTAATGTGCTTTGTGGAAAATAATACCATCCTTGGGTGGATTCACTTGAGAGATAGAGCATGTTTGGCATTTGCTGGTTCATCCAAAACCAACCCAATTTCTCATGGAACATCCAAAAAGATGTTTGATCATCACAAATTTTAAGGAAGCACCATCCCATTTCGATGTGGTAGATCCATCCATTTCCTCCATCAAAAAATAATCCAATCCCTTGTGCGTTATACCAATTGGAGCCTAGGGCTTCGATGATTGCTAGTTTTTCAATGCTTGGTTCATTAGAAACTTCATCCGTATTGCCCCCTTCAGTAAGGTCCTCTTTGCTCTCACTTTCTTCTGCAGAATCTTCAGTTGAAGAATTATCTGCATTACTACCGTCATCTGTATCTACACTAGATACTGGATCCAAAAAAGAGGATACTTTCCAGGTCAAACGATTTTCGATTTCTTCTGGATGAAAGACGAAGGATGAGCCGGATAGTGATTCTACATTTTCTAACCATTCACTTAAAGCGATTGCATCGGCTGAGGCTTCTGATCCCATGGAGGCGATTACACTGTTTTCGCTTTGGTTATTTTCTAATTGGAAAACAGCTTTCATCTCTTGAAGAAGAATTTCATTCACTTGGTAGAGCATATTTACCAAAAGTGGATCAGTATTCTGATCAAAGCTTATTTTCAATGGGTCATGGTGGGCATGGATCATCACACTAAGCTCTTCTTTGATTGTTTGGGTTCCATCACTAAGAACAAGTTCTATCTTGTCTGAACCTTCAAATCCAGGAGCTGGAAGAAAAACAAGCTCCCCATCTTCCAAGTAGCAATCGCCGTTGGCGGGCTGAGCTCCTAATGAAACGGTCACTGGATCTTCATCCACATCCCCAGTGGTGAACTGAATCCTAAGGGGAGTTTCACGAACTCCACCAGAAAGGGCAGATAAGTTATACTCGAGGGAAGGGGCATCATTTTGAGATTCTACGACCAAACTAATTATTGCCGGTTCACTGGATAAAGATCCATCGGTAGCGACAACGGAGAAAGCATCTCCTCCATTAAAGTCTGCATATGGAGTATAGGTGTAATTTGGCCCATTCCCAACGATTACTCCATTCGTGGGTTCTGAAGTGATCGAGAAAGACAAATCGTCTCCATCTGGGTCGGAAGCGATTAACTTGATTGAAATGCTTCCATCTTCTTTAAGATTAAAGGTGGAAGATTGAACAATTGGAGCATCATTTACTTGAATAATTTTTAAATTAACTAAGCCAATGTTTCCGTGAACTGAACCATCAAACGGACGATAAGTAAAGGTGTCTGATCCGGAGAATTCATCAAATGGAGAATACACCCACTGGTTGCTTTCCTTTTGAGTAAGGAGACCATGTTGTGGATCACTCACAATTTCATAGGTCAAGTTATCCCCATCTACATCACTTGCTTCAAGTTGGAAGAAAAGAGCTGTGTCTTCTTTAGTCTCGAAAGAGAGGTTTTGGGCAACGGGAGCATCATTGGTTGCTGCAAGTTGGATCAAAACAACCGCTTCTTCGCTTTGTAGTTCTCCATCCGTAACAATGTAGCGAATGCTATCATTCCCATTGAAGTGGTTGTTCGGGAAATAGAGCCAATTTCCATTCTCTTCCCAAAGGAAGCCGTTTGTGGGTAATTTACTGAACTCAAGAGAGAGCTGATCCCCGTCGATATCTCCATAAACAAAGTCGACAGAGAAAAACTGGTCTTCGGTTGCATTAACATCAAATGACTGTGCCCAGGGTGCATCATTTTGTGGTTCGACCTCAAAAGAAATAATCGCGAGCTCGCTTTCCTTTCTGCCGTCTGAGACTTTGTAAACAAGACGGTCTTGCCCGTTGAAATTTCTTGCGGGAGCATAGACGAAGTTTTCGTTTTGGTTATTTAAAGAACCAAAGTTGGGAAACTCGGTTACAATGAAGGTAAGCTCATCTCCGTCAGGATCTGTCCCTTCAAGCACGAATTCAATTTGCCCATCTTCTTGGACCATTAATGTTTTGGACGAGGCCACAGGAGCTTGGTTTTCCAACACCTCGAGAGTTACTTCCACGGCATAGAAGGACTGTTTGGGGTCATTGCTGGAGAAGTGAACCTCTGCAGTATAGTTGCCCTCTGCAAGTCCAGTTGCATCCACATTTAATCCCATCTGGTTTTCAGTTCCTCCTGATACCTCTCCTGATAAGGGGGCCCCACTTAACCACGCGGGTTGAAAGGAGCGGGTAGACCAATTGAGGGCATTGGCAATGAGTACCCATCCATCGGTTGTTTGATCCCATTGTTCATGCGTGGGGAAGAAATTCAAGTCCACTACGATATTGGGTTCCGTACGGAATGTTACCAAAGGTGTACCATCTGCCCAAGAAGCTGCGACCACACCTCCTTGAGTAGGTTCCTGATGGAGGATTCGGAGGTTCCCAGAAAAAGATTCCACTCCTTCGAGTAGTGGGTGGTTGGGCAATTGAATCTCACCTAAATGATTCTCGAAACGATCTAAGGATGGTTGCATTTCAAAGAGCGACATTCCTTGCGCTCTCCAATTGCCACCGAGGGACCAATCCTTAGACTCTGCATAGAGTAGATTTTCTCCGGGCATGGTAATCACTGCACCTCCAGTAGCTGAATAATCGTAAACAAGGTTTCCAAGAGCTTCGTTGTCCCAGTAAGGATAATTACTGTAAACGATTACTGCATCGAAAGAACTTATTTCTTCTAAAAGGGGAGTGAGGCCTGATACATCTATAGTGGTGACTCCGGAAATATTTTCCATCTGAGACAAGCCTAAGCCAAAACTTTCCAGTTCTGTAGATGCCTCTCCCCCAAGCACAGCGATTTCTAGGCCACTGGCTGTGTTTGAACCTTCGTAACGTACCGCATTGGGTGCGTCCTCTTCTTGAGTCGTTGGATTAGGATTGAGGAAAAGAGCATGGCCAGGGTTTGAGAAGTCTGGGGCACGTCCTTCTTCGTTAAGCCCGGCTACCATCTGTGCGAAGTCAAAATTTCGGGCTCGTTTTACATTGGTTTCAACAATACGGGCTTCCCATTTTCCGGTTGCCTCGCCTGAATTGTAAATGGTGATCTGGTCGCTGCTTTTTTGGTTAGGTTCCAAGTTAACCTGAATTGAGCTTGGAGCATAGGATAGGGATGGAGGTGAGATTGCATTCATCAACAATTGAACATCTGAGACCGGGTTTGCAGGGTCGTTAGAATTAACTTTGAGGAAGCTATTAATGTTTTCACTTGCAACTGGTCTGCCCTCGACCTCAACCACCTGCTCTTCTCCGGGTGCTAAGGATAGACTATTGGAACTGGTAGTGAATGCATCATGCCCGAAGTCCAATCCTTCGATTACCAAGTTGTCCGTACCGAGATTGCTTATGGTGAGTTTCATGACCTTGCTTGTTTCGGTCCATACATCACCGAAATTTAGCAGATCTGGGTTGAGTGCAATTTCGGGTGTTCCGGTGATGGTAAGGTTTACGGGAACTTCTAGCAATTTAGCGAGGGGATCGTTGGTTTCAAGAGTTACTATGGCACTCTTTTGTCCAGCTACAAAATTCGCCGCATTGATTGAAAAATCCAAATCAAATTTTTCGCCGGCAGGAACGATTCCTGAGTTTGGACTTACGGACAACCAGTTGGGTGAAGAGGATTGTATGGCGTTTAATAAGTTTAATCTTCCTGCAGATACCATTTTCCCTTCAAATCCTTGTACCTTATCTGTTGAGTTCATCAGCAAGTTTTTCAGTTCTTGGTGTTGGGCAGTTGGGTTTTGACCAAGTAAAACTGCAGCAGCTCCTGCGACATGGGGAGTAGCCATTGAAGTTCCACTCATGTATGCTGTACCTCCGTTGGGAATCAAGTTAAGAATGCTGGTTCCCGGTGCCGCCAAATCAACGCTGATTTCTCCGTAGCATGAAAAGTAGGCCAACTGATCATTGGCGTCGGATGCTGCCACTGAAATCACATTAGGAGAGTCGTAGTTGGCAGGGTAGTGGGGGGATTGATCGTTGTCTGTTCCGCTGTTTCCAGCAGCAGCACAGAAGAGATGGCCCGCATTTCCAGCCTCATTGATAACATCTTTTAGGGCTTGGCTGTACCCGCCACCACCCCAGCTGTTGTTGCTGATAGGAATATCCATAGCTGCACAGTAAGCTATGGCATCAATTGCATCAGAGGTGTATCCCCAACCCCCATCCGCGAGAAATTTCAGGGCAACCAATTTTGTATGCCAGGCCACTCCTGCAACTTGAGTGCCATTGTCTGTTGTTGCTGCGATCGTGCCGGCAACATGAGTGCCGTGATTATGCCCGTCCATAGGATCATTATCGGAGTTCACAAAATCCCAGCCATAGACATCATCCACATAGCCGTTGCCGTCATCATCGATTCCGTTTGCTGGGGTTTCTCCTGGATTCTTCCAAATATTTCCCTGTAAGTCGGGGTGGTTGTAATCAATGCCTGTATCAATAACTCCCACTTTTACATCATACGAGCCTTTGGCTAAATCCCATGCCTGAGTTGCTTGTATCTTTTCCAAAGCCCATTGGTCTGAGAACTGCGGGTCATTGGGAAGCTCAGTCCTACGAACAAGGTAGTTTGGCTCGGCGTAGGCAACTGCTGGGTCACTGGTTAATTGGCTAGCCAGTTCGGGTAAGGATAACCCTTCTTTGGCTTTGATCAGGATAAGATTTGAGGATGAAAGGGCTTTACTGGCACTGCCTGGTTTGATTGCCGATCCCAATGATCTCTCAATTGTAAAAGCTTCTCCGAGGCCATTTGCATTTTCAAAATTCGACTTACCTGTTTTAAAACCAACAATCAATTGATCAGGTGCATGCTCGTTGGCAAAGGGGTCTTCAGGAATGATTTCACCGGATTCATTGTTTTGCTCGTTAAAGCTTTTGGCTTGTGAACTTTGAGCTTCACTGCGAATCGCTTTTACCGAAAAAGATCCGTCCGCGAGACCGGCAAAGTTTTCTAAAGCAACTTTCTCTATGGTTGAACTTCCTGCTGCCAAGGTAACATTAAGAACCTCTGGAATAACATGTAATTTTGGAGTCGCTAGTCCTTCGCCTTTAAGCTGAACCTCGTTTGGAGAGTTTTGAGCATCCGAAACAAGGGAAGCCGTGTTTGCAAAAAGTCCCCCTTGGCTAGGCTGGAAAGTTACTTTCACTTCAGTCATCTGTCCGGGTTGGAGGATGACTCCTTGAAAGTTAGAGGTGAAGCTCTCTCCAGAAATATTCATATTTTCGAGAGTGACGGGAGCATTTCCATTATTTTCAATTTGGATCGACCTGTGAGCAGACAAACCAACTTCGAGGGGCCCAAAATCTATATTTAATGGTGTGAGTGCAAGGGACTTAGCTTCCTCTATGGTCAAGGTTACGGGTATGGTTACTTCTTTTTGAGCGGGATCATTGGTGGTGATTTCAAGCTCTGCCTGGTAGGACCCAGCCCGAATGGACCCAGCCTTCACTGTGAGATCAAGGATTTCGGATTGTCCGCCTTCAATGGTTCCCTGAAGTTTGGAGATATGGAGCCATTTAGGAGCCGTCGAGACCCGAATGGTTGAATTGGATTGAAGTTGTTGGTTGTTGTAACCAATAAGCAAACCGACATCTGCGGAGGAGTTTTGGATGCCAGTTGTTGCCCGATCAACTGGCCCGTTCATATTTTCATAGTGAAAACGAATAACCCCTCCCGCATTTACATTGATCTGAAAGGTATATTCCCCCTGTCCAGCAAAGTCTCTCACCTTGTCGTATTGAACAGTCAGACTATTTTCGTCCGCAAGGTAATAAATATTACCCCCCTGAGAAGGATCGAGGTCGGTGGCAAATGCAGCAATCAGGTTTCCGGGCATCATAGTGGTTGGCAGCGGAAAGTGTCCGTGCAACGAGGAACCATGTCCGAGGGTGAGATAACCATTTGAACTGACAAAAATTTCGTTAAATGATTGGTCATAAAAACTGAGAGGAAATGGGGTGGCGATTTTTGCTTGGCCGTCATCTGTAGAAGAAAGCTCTTCTAATAATTGCCCGCTGCTTGAGATATCTTTCCACACATGAACTGGACCGGCATGGTCATTCGAATCGTTCCAGGAATAGCCATGGTAATCTGGACCTCCTCCCAGTGTAGAAACGGGTGCTCCTTCTCTAAGGTCTACAACACCCTTGGCGAGCGGGGCAAAATGATTGGCTGCAAATAGATTACCGAGGGAGAAGGAACTGCCAGCTAGTCCGTTCGCTCCTTTCAATGACCAACTAAGCGTGCTTCCACCTTGGTTCTGTAAGTGAATTTGTAAGCTTTTTTCTTCATTCATTTTCACAGAGGCAGAAAAGTCTCCTGGGTTGTACGAAAGCAAGGGTGCCAAAACTGCATTTCCAGACACCGGAAAGGAGCGCATCGAAAACCCATTCTCATCAGTCAAAACCATCATGTTTGCTGCCATGTTTCCTTCAGCAAGCGGAGTAAAATAAAGTTTTGCAGATGTTTTTTCTCCGGGTTGGAGGGTGATAGGTAATACTAAATGATGAGAAAAAGAAGAATCGGAAAAGGCTATGCGGCTTATCGAAATTGGGTTTGTGCCAGAGTTGTATGCTTCAAGAGTTTTTTCTACAGAATGCCCAACATAAACATTTCCGAAATCAAGGTTCTCTGGACGGAACACCAGTCCTCCATTTTCGGATAATTTTTCAGCAGAGATATCGATGGAAACAGAAGGAGCATTTGGATCATTGGATTCGAGCTGCAAGCCAGTTTGCTCAAAACTGGTAGGCATTTGGTTGGCATTTGCCTGCACTTCAATTTCTGTTTTTTGACCAGCTGGCAACACATGTCCATGAACTTCATCACAGACCAACCACGCCGATTGCTGATCTCTGGTCAATGAGTAGACAAGGTCTCCATCCCCAAGATTTTGAATGGTTAAGATTTTTGTTTGGGATTCATTTTCATTGAGACCAAAGTGCATTTCAGTTGGGTCGACTACAATTTGAGGCTGCGAGATAACCTGAGCACTCAAAGGGATGGAAAGGTTTGGTTCATTGCTAGCATCACTTGTTACTCGTAATGTGGCTTCGAAAATACCGTCGATATCCGCGGAAAAACTCACGGAGCCTACTTGAGCCATATTGGGTTCAAGAACGAAGGGCGTGGGCAAGGACACCTCAAAAGGAACCTCTGATGAATCCTCACTTAATAAAGAGACTTCGGTTACGGTCGTATTCGCGTTTCCTGTATTGCTAAGGATAAATTCAATCTTCTGAGTTTCACTTTTACCCATCTCGCCAAATTCAATAGAGGATGGATTGGCTGAAATAAGGTTTTCTTTGGGAGGCTCATTGGAAAGGGCTTTGAGAACATTTAACCTTCCTCCGGTTACACATTTTTCGGCAAGAGTATCTTCGGGGTCGGTGCTTTCGAGTAAGGCATCTTTTACTTGGGCAGATTGCCATTGTGGATTTGCAGCAAGAAGTAGGGCATAAGCTCCGGCTACATGCGGTGTCGCCATGGATGTACCGGAGTAACTCGCATAACTATTGCCAGGAATTGTACTTAGAATATTTACGCCAGGAGCAAATAAATCGACACTGGTCTTTCCATAACATGAGAAATAAGCACTCTTACCAAAATGATCGTTGGCACCGACTGAGATTACATTCACTGATTCATATGAAGCAGGGTAGCTTGGGTAGGCATCATTATCACCTGCATGATTTCCTGCAGCTGCAACAAAACCAATTCCTGCATTCGCAGCCTCATCAATGGCATTTTTCATGGAAGAGGAAAACCCTCCACCGCCCCACGAGTTGGAAGTTAAATCAACCCCGATTTTAGTTGCGTAGGAAATCGCTTTTACCGCGTCCGAGAGGTACCCGCCACCTGAGCCACCAAGAAACTTAAGACCCACCATGGAGACATTCCAGTTTACCCCTACCACTCCTTTGCCGTTGTTACCGACTGCGCCGATGGTTCCGGCACAATGGGTGCCGTGGGCATTGTCATCGTCTGGGTTGTTGTCGTTATTATAAAAATCCCATCCGTGCAGATCATCAACATATCCGTTTTGGTCATCGTCTACACCATTACCTGCAATTTCATTTGGATTGACCCACATATTTTCACGAAGGTCTTCATGATTCCGATCAATACCCGTATCAATGACCCCGACTAAAACATTCTTGCTGCCAGTTTGGAGGTCCCAGGCTTCCTTTGCATCGATATCCTTATCCGTGCTTCCCCCAGTTTGTCCTGTGTTATGCAGCCCCCAAAGTTCAAGAAGCCTCGGATCATTCGTACTTTCAATGGCATAAACAAAATAGTCAGGTTCAACTGCTGCAACGAAGTCATTTAAGGATTCTAACGACTGTTTTTTAGTTTCGATTTCATCGATAGTAGCAGGGTCGTTGATGGAGACGATAAAGCTGGTATCACTGAGCTTTTCTTTTATTGAAAAATTCATGGAAGCGAGTTTGGATTCAAACAAGCTTTGGCTTACATTAGGTTTAATCTGTAAAATGAAGTGGCTTGCCACTTGTGCTTCAATTGTATCAATTTTTTCCTCACCCTGGCTTAAGGATACCCCGCTCTCCTTTACTAACATCAAAGGGTGTTTCATATTGGTTTCGATTAAAGAAACTCGAGTTGCCTGACCTTTGGTAGATTCTGACTGAGTCAGCTTTGACTCCAAAACCCTTATGGTTACTTCATCTAATATTTCCTTCGCCCGAAGAACCCTTGGCTTGAGCTTCTCCTTCCCTGAAGCACTCATTTGAGAAGTCTGCGTTTCCTTGGCTGTTCTTGTTTGAACCTCAGGGTTACGAGAAGTTAACACTTTGTCTTCTTTTACCACATTTACATGCTTCGTTGGTGTAGTTTTGGCCTCTTTCTCTTCAGTGATTTTAGTTACTTCCTGAACCATCTCATTTTCAGAGTTCATCCAGATAAGGTAAGATACGGCTAAGAGAGCGAATGTGAGGGGAATTAAGAATTTCTTCATAGGTAACTTGGGTTTTATGATACAAATACACTAAATACACAAATACAGAAATACGCAAGATTTAAATGAATATTTCATCGAAACAAGAAGATCTTTGGGGCCAAATTCTAATTCTTGGACAGCTCAGACCAACGACTCTTTCTGGTCAAAACTGGATGTTTAGCTCTTTCCGTGGGCCTTCCTTTGGCGGTGAGCAAAGAGCTGCTCAAAAGGGCAATTATGCCCAAAAATTGAAATCTATTTCGAGCTTTTGTTTTTTTGAATACCGCGACCGCTCTTCCATAACTTAATCTCTGAGATATCGTTTTGGGCTGGAGGTCC
>JAYOTQ010000055.1:0-9365 GCA_038150505.1 Opitutales bacterium
CTTGTGGAAAAACCGCTTTGTGTATCCTTGGAAGAGGCGGAATCAATTTTACAAAGTGCTCAGCAAGCCAAAGTACTTGTCCAGGTCGGGCACATCGAGCATTACAACCCGGTGATGACCTTTTTGGAGGGTGCGGTGGAGCAACCCCGCTATTTAACGGTCGAGCGGTTGGCCCCTTTTCAACCCCGTGGTACGGAGGTTGGTGTGGTGCTTGATCTGATGATCCACGACATTGGGATCGCCATGGCTTTGGTCAACTCCCCGATCGAGCGGGTCGATTCTATCGGTGTGCGGGTGTTGTCTCCCACGGAGGATATTGCCAATGCCCGTCTCGTTTTTACCAATGGTTGTGTGGCCAACTTAAGTGCCAGCCGGGTAAGTGAGAAAAAAGCACGGGAAATCCGGGTCTTTCAGGATACCGGGTACCTTTCCCTCGACTTCATGAACCAAAAGGGCCACCTGATCAAAAAGTCCGGTCCGTCTCTTGAGAGGCACGAAGTACCGGTGGAGCAGGGGGAACCCCTTGCTCTGGAGCTCGAGTCCTTCCTCTCCTGTGTGCGTGATCTGTCGACCCCAAAAACCGATGGAAGCTTTGGGAAGTCCGCCCTTGAGGTTGCCCTGACCATCTCCCGGGAGATTCAATCCAGCTGGAACCCTTGAGCCCCCTTTCAGACTTCCCCAAAGCATCAGAGCCTGTCGACCTCTTGGTGGTTGCCGGGGAAGCATCAGGGGATGAACACGCCGCACAGGCAGTGCTCGACCTGCATGCCCGTAACCCCAACCTAAAGATTAGTTCGCTGGGCGGAGAAAAACTTCAAGCTGCTGGTACTGAGCTTCTTTTTCCCTTAGCTGATCATGGGGTGGTTGGGTTGTTTGAAGTTCTTAAAAATTACGGCTTTTTTCGGGATGTTTTTGAAAAAACAATATCCTGGATCGAGCAGGCAAAGCCTCGTTGCATTTTGCTGGTCGATTACCCTGGTTTTAACCTTCGTCTGGCCCGTGCCCTCCAGCAGCGGGGGATTTCCCAAAAGGGTGGGGGAGAAATACCTGTTCTACAATATGTCAGTCCCCAGCTATGGGCATGGAAACCGAAACGGCGCTTTGCCATGGCCGATACACTTGACGGGCTGGGGGTTATTTTTCCTTTCGAGACCAAGTGCTATGAGGATGTTTCCCTTCCGGTTTCCTTTGTCGGGCATCCCTTTGCTCATCCCTCTTACCAATCGCCGGTAAAGTACGACCCACAAGGAGAACTCCTTTTGCTTCCGGGAAGCCGAGTACAACCAGTCAGCCGGATTTTGCCGGTATTCTTAGATGCGTTGGAAGAATTGACTATGGGTGGACAACGGGTGCAGGCGGTTTTGCCCGCTTCCAGCCCACAAATCCGGGAACGGGTGGAGTGTATGCTCTCCCATCGTTCCAAGTTAAAGAATTGCGTACGGGTGGTGAACCGAACGGAAGGTCTTTCTGCCCGGGCCGCTTTGATGAGTTCGGGCACGATGTCTCTTTCCTGTGCCTGGGCAGGCATCCCCGGGGTGATTGGATACCGGGCACACCCGATTACCTATCTCATTGGTAAACTGCTCGTTCAAGTGCCCCACTTAGGAATGGCCAACCTATTACTACCGGATCACCCGCCCAACCCCGAATTTTTACAGGGGAGTGCCACCGGGAGCAGGCTTGCCGCGGAGATCAGGAAAATTTTGCAGGATGAAGGCTCCGGCAAAAAGGCTGCCCATACTGCAGAAAAGCTTCATCAACTGCTTGCCCAGCCGCAGGAACGAGGGTTGGTGGAGTGGTTAGTTCAGGAAGGCAAGCTGGGCTGAGCCCTTATTTGTTCCCATAACCGTAGAGCCCTTTTCGAAAGGGCATGGCGGCACTTTTCCACTTCCGCCAGCCTGGACTGAAGGTTCTCATTGGCGATGGCAGAGACATCATCCATGTTGTAGAGGTATACATTATCCACCCCGGCTGCTCCTTCCTCCACGTTTCTGGGCACTGATGCATCGATTAGGAAGAGAGGTTTGGATGGGCGCTTTTTCATCGCCTGTACAACTTGGTATTGGGTGAGCAATGCCTGGCTACTGGCGGTGGATGCAAGCACCACATCAAAAAGATGAAGGGATTCATGAAACTTGGAGTAGGCCAATGTAAAACCATCAAACTTTTGGGCCAATTCGTCTGGTTTTCTACGGCTCAGCGGGCACCAGTCAAAAGTTCTACCCGTCACTGTGATCGCTTCCGATCCACGGGATTTAAAAGCTTCCAGAGCACTTTCAGCCACCTCTCCGGCACCCACAACCAGGAGCCTGCATTGATCCACCTGCCCAAAAATACGCCGGGCCAATTCGCAGAGCACATTGCCCAGGTTTACCTGACCTTTGGATATACCGGTATTGGTCCGTGCCCACTTGGCTGCCTGAAAACTTTTTTGAAATAAGCGGTTTAGTGCTTTGCCGGTGGCTCCCCGTTCGCACGCTTCATCATAGGCCTTTTTTAACTGCCCCAGGATCTCAGTCTCTCCCACCATTTGCGAATCAATCCCCGAAGCCACTTCGAAAAGATGCCGAACCACTTCCGCTCCGGTACGTTGGTAGGTTTTTTCTGCCAAAAACTCTAACCCAAGCTCACGGAAATGGGCAAAGTATTGCAACAAGGATTCAAATTGAAAAGTGGCATCTGCTGAACCATAAATTTCCGTACGGTTGCAGGTATTAAGCACTAGGCATTCTTGCAAGCCAGGCAAGGCATTCAACCCATTGTAGAAAGAATCGATCGAGCTGTTGGGCAAGGCAATCGATTCCCTTTCATTTAAATTGGCCACCTGGTGAGATGTCCCCAGCAGGAAGAGGGAACTGTCTGGTTGCTTGCTCATCGTACGACCAGTGCCAAAGGGGCAAGGCTGGGATTATAAAACGCCTGCTTTTTCGATTTTGAACTGACTATCGATAAAGAGAGCAGGGCAAGGGCAAACAGACCGATCGACCACTTGGCAAAGCGCGATCCATACAGACGGTTGCTTAGCCGCATACCAAGAAGGAATAAATATCCGACCCATAGGGCGGTGGTCACCGTGAGTTTCGACCCGCTGACAAATTCCGGATGGCGGGTCCAATGCATTGTTCCCACCACCATAGACAGGGTAAGGAAAGCCACCCCGACTGCGAGCAGGCGGATGGCAGCGACCTCCAGTTCCTGAATCGGGGGCAGGTAGGGGCCTAAAAAGCCTGGTTTTCGGGAGAGTAGGGCCTGCCTTTGAGAAAGATACATCAGGCTGACCACTGCCAGTAAACAAAAAAGACCATAGCTAAAGATGGCAATCGATGCATGCAGTTCGATCCACGGGTCTTTAAAAAGGCGCACATATCCAGTCGCCGTCCAGTAGGGAGCATCCCATTTTCTCAGCCCTAAGGACAGAGCACCGAGGAGGAGGGACGCACCCGCACAAAATGTACCCAAGAGATTGATCCTCCATACCAAACGAAGAAGCAAAAAGGCAACAATCAGGGACCAAATAATAAACTGGGCCCGTTCCATCCCATTTCCCAAAGGGCATCCATGCACCTCCAATCCGCGGAAGTATAGGGCCCTGGTCTGCAGGAAAAAACCTGCCAAGATTAGAACAAATGGGCTTTCCCGAAAGAAGGGAGAAAAGGAATGCCTCGTTTTGACCATTCCCAAAACAAACGATGCACCATAACAGGCCGTGGCCAGCCACAAGAGGTCTCTAACATCGTTTAAATTCATAGCGAAGAGCAATTTGCTAGTGAACTAATTTGATAGCGAAACTTTGTGCAAGTTTCGATGTTAAAGTCGGCGATGAAAAGCTAGGCTGTTGCGTGCACAGGCGTGGAACCAAAATACTTACGCATCGATGCACAGTCCGATCCTTCGCAATTTACACAGCATGGACGGATTGAGGATTTGAAATCATCGTTGATGTGCTCAATGACAAGTCTGGCACATAAATCGATAAATTTTTCTTCCATATTAAAACAGTCCACCCGGGCAAAGTGATCCACCACCTCATCGGCATAGCCCCGGAATTCAATATCAATCTCATCAAGGGTTTCTATATGGTCCGTGGTAAAGGCGATCGGTACCATAAGGATTGCTTTTTGTTTGGTCTCGGCGATGACATCAGGAGTGGATGGAGAGAGCCATTTAGTTCTTTGGGGCCCAACTTTGCTTTGCCATGCCAGGGCTCCTTCGTGGCGCATACCCTTGCCCTGCAAGACTTTTTCGATTCGATTGACAGACCCTTGGATTTCCTTGTTGTACTGATCGCCTTTTTCAAGGCAGTAGGATTCGGGAAGGCTATGGGCAGAGTAGATGATACGAATATCTTCATCTTTTAACCCGTGCTCATTTTTCATTTCTTCAAACTTTCTTTGGATGAGCATGGCCCAAAGTTCTGAATAATCGGACCGGTCCCACCATTGATCGATCACGGATATTTTATCCTGGTATTCGGAATTGTCTTGTTTGTCTAACCAACGATAGGCATCGCAAAAAGAGGAACCACTGGTGCAGCAACTATGCTGGGGGTATTGGGAAAAAAGGATGATTTTTTCTGCTCCTTTGTATTGCTTGATCATCTCTCCAGGGCGGGGAGAGCAATACCGGAAACCGGACACACAAACATGGGGTGCGGAATCCGGATTGAGTTGATCCAGTTTCTGGGCAATCCCTACGCATTGGCTTTCCATAATAGCTTTGGTCGGGGAGTACTGCCCGATCTCTTCGTAGCGTTCTTGAATTTTAGGGGTTCTGCGCCAGGCAATGAATCGGCCGAGGATTTTTTGGAAGGGTAACTTTAAAAGTTCTCGGTCTTGGAAAAGTTCTTTGAGATAGGGGTGTATTTCCTCTTTGTTTTGCGGGCCACCCATATTGAGAAGGATGACGAGAGTTTTTACAGAATGGTCAGGCTTATTTGAATTCATGGTGATTGTTACAATCTAAATACCATATCTTTTTATCAGTGTGTGGTGGCTGAGGCAATCTTTCCAAAAGAAATGACGGAGAAAAAATTAAGCAATGTTGGCCTCCAGGCAGTTGGGGAGGGAAACACCGCAAAGGTGGGCACCAGCAAAATGTAAGCCTGGGTGTAGGGCTTCCAATGTTTTCGCAGTTTTTTTACGGATAGCCATTTTGCAGTCGGGCAGGGGGATGGCCTTTGGCCACCGCACAATTTTTTGAAAGGAGGGTGCTCCAGTGGTGCCCAAAAGGTCTTGATGTTCTTCCTGCACGAGGGCATGAAGCTCATGGTCTTCCAAGCCGGCCAGGTCGGGTTGGCGTTCCCCTCCCACAAATGTGGTAAATAATGCATGGTTCTGGGGAGCCCGGTCTGGAAAAAGTGTGCTGGAAAACAGGGTGCCCAGAATTTTTCTTTTTTCCACTTCCGGAACCAAAAAACCAAACCCATCAAGAGGGTGCTTGATCCTCTCCTTCTTATAACCATGAAAAACCAGGGCCAGAGGGAAGTGGGTGGAGCTTGCTAAATCGTCCATCAATTCGGTTTTATCGAGACCGATCCATTCGATTTTAGGAAGTTGATGGGCTGGCACGGCACAGATCACTTGGTTGAAGATAGAATCCTGTTCGCTGCCTGAATCAGTCTTGGTAGTTACTTGCCACTGGTTTTCCAGGCGTTTTATCCTGAGCACACGGGTATTGAGCTGAATGGAGTCTTGGGGCAATTGGTGGGTTATATGGTCGGTTAATTCCTGCATCCCGTTGGGAAAGGAAAGCAACCGGCTTTGGGGCAGGCGGTTTGGGTTTTTTTTGGATTTGAGCATGCCTTTGAACAAGGACCCATGGGCTTGTTCCAGTTCCCGCAGGGCAGGAAAGGCTTGTTCTAACGAAAGACTCTCGGGCTTGGCCGCATAGACTCCAGAAAGGAAGGGGTTGCCTGCATAGGCAAGAGCTTCTTTGCCCAGCCTTCGGGAAATAAAGTCAGCCACGCTTTCCTCTTTGTTTTTCCCTCGAGGAATAAAAGGTTCAAGAAGAAGCCTTACTTTTCCAATGGGTGAGAGAAAGGAACTGCTTAGGAAAGTTCCTGGGCTTTGGGGTAAAGCGACCAATTTGCCACCCCGAACGATAAAGCGGAGGTTGGACTCAGGGTTCGCATCCAACGCCTGTTCGAGAATACCTATTTCACTGAGTAATTCGGAAGCTTTACGGCTGCGAAGGCTGAGGGTATTGGCCCCGTAATCGAGCAGGTACCCGTCGATTTTTCTCGATTGTAACACACCACCGGTTTGGGGAGAGGCTTCGAAAAGAGTAATTTTTTCTCCCCGTTTGTAAGAATGCCAGGCATGAACCAAACCGGTCAGTCCACTCCCAATGATGCAACTATCCATCATCTTACAGATAAATACTGGATTAGGCTTGGCAGCTGTGGAATGAGCGTGAAAATAAATCGACTCATGGATGAAATCAAAAGTTGTTTGGAAGTAATTACAAACCCCAAGGATGCCAAACCTGATGAATTTAGGCAAACATTGGCGAGGCTGGATGTATTGGTAAGTGAACAAAAGCAGAGCCTTCACCCAAGACTAAGGCATTTTCTCGAAAACCGGAGTTACCAAAAAGCAGTGGTCTGGCTGGCAGGAGAAACACCTGAAAAAGGAACTTGTGGAGGATGAGCAGAAAAGAAAGGTCGTCCAAAAAAATTTCTACTGCTCCGCACAATGAATTTGGGAGCAACCCATTTTCTTCTCTAGATGGGAGCGGTTTGCCCGAAGCCCTGCCTGAGCCCAAACATGAGATCAAAGTCTCAGTGAAAGAGGAGGAATCGAAATGGGGAAATGGAGAGCGGTTGGAAATTCGTCGTGAAAAAACTGGGCGTGGTGGAAAAACAGTGACTACTATCCGTGGAATCCCACCAGGTTTAGGAAAAGAAAAAAAGGAAAAACTTTTGAAACGAATGAAAAATACCCTTGGCACCGGGGGTACCTGGTCTGGGCAGGATATGGAACTGCAAGGGGACCGGCGGGCAGAGGTGGTGGAGTGGATGAAAGCGATGGGCTTTCGTCCGGTCCTTGCGGGTGGATGAGCCTCTCGGTGCCCTAATCTATACGCTGAAGAAAACCCACCCTAAAAAAAGGAACTAAGACGGTGGGGCCTTGGTTCCTAAAATTTCGGCAATTATGCCGTGTAGAAAGAATTAATTAGCAGACTGCTTTTCTTCTTCTCTTTGAACAGATTGGGTGTCCTGCTTATCCTTGTCTTTGAAATCGTGATCTTCAAGAGGTTCCTGGTTCATAACATCTTGAATATCCTGTTCCCACTCGTTCTTAGCTTTGCGGAATTCGTTGACTCCTTTGCCCAGGGACCGAAACAGTTCAGGCACTTTTTTGGCTCCAAATAGTAAGAGAACGATCAAAAAGATCAGAATGATTTCTCCACCGCCAAAGTTTCCAATGAAGGCGAGGGCAGGTGTGATTGGTGTAGTCATATATAAAAAGCTAGTTGTGTGATTCGTTCAGAGCAACTGTTTTGTCTGCAGGATAAACAAATCAAAATCAGAGACCCAATTGACGAAGAGCTTCAGGCTTGGGTTTATTGACCGAACTTTGATCTGCTTCGAAGAACCCATGAAGCTGACGGATACGGGTGGGGTGGCGCATTTTGCGCAACGCCTTCGCCTCGATCTGACGAATCCGTTCACGGGTGACCTTAAACTGGCGGCCGACTTCCTCCAGGGTGCGGCTGTATCCATCCTGTAACCCAAAGCGAAGGGAAAGCACATTGCGCTCACGCTCAGTAAGAGAGTCCAAAACATCGATGATTTTCTCACGAAGCAAAGAGTAAGCGGTCATATCATAAGGATTTTCCGCTCCTTTGTCCTCGATGAAATCGCCAAAACTAGTGTCGTCCCCATCCCCAACCGGGCTTTGCAGAGAAATGGGTTGCTGGGCCATTTTCATGATTCCTTGCACCTTATCAAGGGCGAGCCCCATTTCATTGGCTACTTCCTCAGGTGTAGGTTCATGTCCAAGTTCCTGCAGCAGTTGTTTTTGCACCTGCATGACCTTGTTCAAAGTTTCGATCATATGGACCGGGATACGAATAGTACGTGCCTGGTCGGCGATGGAACGGGTGATTGCCTGCCTGATCCACCAGGTTGCATAGGTGGAAAATTTATACCCTCTTCGATACTCAAATTTCTCGACCGCTTTCATAAGCCCCATATTCCCTTCCTGAATCAAATCGAGAAAGGACAGCCCGCGGTTGGTATATTTCTTGGCAATGGAAATCACGAGCCTGAGGTTGGCTTCCACCATTTCCGTTTTGGCTTTATGTGCCTCACGCATGGAGTGGCGGATCTCTTTGACCAGCGAGATCAGTTCATCCGGTTCCATATGAAATTTGATACGAGTCTCGGCTAACTCTTTTTTGATCCTGTCCATTTTGACGCCCTTGCGCTTAAGTTTGACCGGATCTTTCTTTCCCAACTCGAGGTTGTGCACATTACGGGTGATGGCTTTGAGCTCGGGGTTGATCTCCTGCAGGTAATCCTCAAATACTTTCAGTTTGAGGCAGCATTTTTTGAAGATAGGTTCGAGCTCAGCTTCATATTTCTTGAACCTACCCAATGCCCGTTTCTTTTGCGTAGGATTGGGGCCGTCAATGTAACCATTCCATGCATTTTCAAGTTTCTTGTTCAGATCTGTGAGTGCATCGACTTGTTTGGCCAATATCCTGAAGTACCCTTCCCGGCTATCAATTTTTTTGTCGAGGACCACGCGGTCAAACCGTTCCTCACGGTCTATCAGTTTTTGACTGATTTCGAGATGAAATTTAGCGGTCAAAGATACAGCATAAATGCGTTTGAGTGCGGCAACCTCTGCCACTTCAATACGCTTGGAAATTTCAACCTCTTCTTCGCGGGAAAGCAAGGGTACCTGTCCCATTTGTTTGAGGTACATACGCACGGGATCATCCAGCATGTCGCTTTGGTTCGACCGTGCAGTTTCATCTTCTTTCTCCTCTTTGTTTTTCTTAAATTTTTCGACCTCAGCAGAATCAAGAAGCTTGATTTCCAAATTATTGAAGATGGAGATTACATTTTGGAGCTCTTCCGGATCAGTCGCAATTTCAGGAAGGGCTTTATCAATATCCTTAAAAGTGAGGAACCCTTGCTCTCTGGAAAGGTTGATCAGGTTGCGAACCTTGTCAGTGATTTCATTCTTAAGCGCATGCGGCTCGACAGATTTCTTTACTGATTTAGCGGCTTCTTTAGCGGTTGTTTTAACCACTGTTTTGGAGGCCACTTTTTTCTTCTCCGAAGCGTTTGGCGATGCGGAAGCTTTTGGCTTGGCGGCTGCCTTGGTTTTGGATGGGGAAGTTTTGGTAGCCGT
>JAYOTQ010000056.1:0-9282 GCA_038150505.1 Opitutales bacterium
GCAGGCGGTTGGCAGATTTACAATGATGGAGCAGCGGAGTGGCAAAGCCTTCAGGCACCGGTCGTCAATGAAACGCAGTGGCAGGCATGGGAGGAGAACTCTTCTGCATTTGGGGGAGACTTTACCTTAGAAAAGATTAAAAGTGCCATTCTGAATTCCCAAAGCTATCTCGATTTAAGTTACCAAAGAATCACAGATTTGTCTCCATTGAGGGAAGCCACTCATTTGCGTACCCTTTACTTGCAGGCCAATAATATTTCCGATCTCTCACCTTTGGAAACCCTGAAAAACCTGGAGGTTCTTCATCTGAGTTCCAACCAGGTTGAAGATCTTAGCCCTTTGGCCAATCTTTTGGAGTTAAAAGAATTGTACCTGGATGATAATCCTTTGAACGGGCTCACTGTGCTCGAGAACCTTGGAAGATTAGAAATCCTAAATTTAGCTGATGCTGGGGTTACCTCTTTGGAGAACCTGGCTGGTTTGACCCTGCTGGAAGAGTTAACCTTAAGAGGAAATCAAATATTGGATGTGCAAGCCCTATCGGCCCTTAAAAAATTAAGAACTTTGGATCTGGGAAATAACAAGATTCAGGATTTTGCTCCCCTGGGTAACATGTCTCAATTATCCGTTCTTTACGGGGAGGACAATAATCTCACCGAGATACCAGTGATTTCAAATCTACCCAGCTTGAAAGAAATCAATCTCTCCAATAATCAAATCACAAATCTTGGAGATTTTTCATCGATCAAAGAGGGAGCCTCTTACCTATGGCTGGCTGACTTTTCCCGAAACCAATTAAGCAGCCTTTCCGGGATGGAAAAGCTAGACAATATCCGAATTCTTTCCCTTTCTCAAAACACAATATCGGACCTTTCCCCCCTTTCATCTATGGAGGAACTGTCCACTCTCTTGATTGATTTTAATGAGGTGAGCACACTGAGCCCCCTTGTCGGTTTACCGAAGTTGCGCGGGGTCTATGCCAATAACAATTTATTGGCAGAAGATACTTCGATAGATCAATTAAACCAGTTGGTTGAACTTTACCTTTTTGACAACAATATCTCTGCATCGAGGATTACGGAGATCGAGGAAGCCCTCCCCGAAGTAAGTTTACAATTCTAGGTTTTTCACCCAGATGTCTTGACGTAAAAAAATGAGCTAATTTAGTAATGCTAATGAGGTTTATATGTATGGCTTTTCTTGTTTGCTCTTCCTGGCTATGGGCAGAAGAAAATGTTATCTCTCAGGCTCGGTTCTTCAGGTTGCTTGGGATTAAGCCCACGGAGCAGGAAGCTGCACCATTTGGCGGGTTAAAAACTGTCGTACTTACCCACAAAGCACTGGTGGATAAAAAGCTGAAACTCGAATTTGCGGATGAGGGCATTCAAGACTTACGGCCCTTTTCATATTTAAACGATCTGCAGTGGTTGAGGCTTTCCCACAACCCGGTACAGGATTTAACACCTCTGGCCGATTTAAAAAACCTTCAGGTGCTTAGCCTCTATGGAATTCCCAAGATGAAGATTGCATCGGCCCGCATATCTGATCTTCGACCGCTTTCCAAATTGACCAATCTGTGGAGCCTGGCCCTGGATGAACATTCGATTCAGGATTTGTCACCCCTGGCCGGTCTTACCAACCTCAGAACCCTGTACATCACCCGCAATGAAGTAACGCACCTTGGAGAGATTTCCGGGCTCACCGGGCTTAAAACCTTGTTTTTATCTCACAACAAAATATCTGATATTTCCCCGCTTTCCAACATTAGAGAGCTCGAATGGTTACGACTATCTTCCAACAAAATTGCGGACCTCTGGCCCCTTTCCCAGTTGTCCAAGGTTGAACAGATTCATCTGGAAGCAAACCAGGTATCCAACCTTGCTCCCCTGGCCAACCTTAAAGCACTGCGCGAATTAAAATTTGGCCATAACCAGGTAAGCAATCTCGATCCATTGGCTGGGCTTCCCTACATTCGTGAGTTGCACTGCAACCACAACCAGATCGAGGATATCTCTGCCTTGGTCGGGCTCAAACAGTTACAGGTGCTTAACCTGGCCCACAACCAGGTGAGCGACCTTACCCCGCTGATGAACTCCCGTTCCTTGCGCACTTTGATCCTGGCGGGCAACCCGTGCGAAGATGCTCAGTTAGAACGCCTCAAACGAGTCTTGCCCAAGTGTGAAGTGGTTTACCGTTGATGGAAGATTTCCCTGGATGTTTCGACCCCTTGGGCAAAAGTTCTTATATGCTCGATTGAACCATCCTCGAAATATCGTACAAAAGATCCTTTTCCCTGAGATACCTTTGATTGCTGGCAACGTGAACCATCCGGTTTCCACACCATAAGGTCAACCAGGTGCCCGGTACGGTTGGTGGATTGACAAGCGAGGGTGCCGTTGGAGTAATATTCTTTCCATTCCCCATCGACCTCGCCATCCCTCGTTTGGCCCACCACTTTTATCTTTCCATTAGGGTGCCACACGGTAAAGGAACCTTCCATCCGGTCCTCTGCCCATACAATCTGTGATTTCTTATTTCCCCCGCTGTACCAATCCATCCATACACCCTCTTTTCTTCCTTTTTTCAGAAACCCTAGCTGTTTTACTTTACCCGTATCACCAGTGGTTTTGACCCATCCGGTAAAAGGCTGATCGTCTTCGTGCACATAGAGGTGAAACATACCATACATAAATTTTCTTTCCAGGGTCTGCAGTTCCACTGCACGGACCTTGGCCTCCGAAAATACTTCTGGGTCTGACAAGTCTGGGACTGTGCAAGAGAGGAAAAAGAAGGAAGCACAAATATGGCAAAGGATACGCATAAGCACCCAATGATGCTACATTTCCCATTTACTCAATTCAAATCAGGAACGGGCAGGGGTAATGTCGTTGATAGACCGCGGTACTTTCTATAAGTAATCTGGATGATTTTTATACGCGAGGTCACCCTTTCTTACGGTCACAAAAAGTTATTTAACGAAATTTCAGAAACGATTGGTCCGCGCGACCGCATCGCTTTGGTCGGTTCCAATGGTTCGGGCAAGACCACTCTCTTGCGCATGCTCATGGGCGAGGTGCAACCCGATGATGGTACCATAGAAAAGCCTGATTATGCCACCGTTGGGTACCTTCCTCAGGACGGGGTGCATGCATCTGGAGGAACCGTGAGGGAGGAAGCAGGCAAAGCCTTTTCCGGAGCTTCCGAACTGCAGGCTAAATTGGAAGAAGCAGAAGCCAAGCTTGGAGAATTGGACCCTGAGGATGAGGAATTTTATGACCTGATTGATTTAATGGGTGGTTGGGAAACACAGTTGGCCAGTTTTGAGCCAGAGAAAATGAATTTCAGGATCGAAAAGGTCTTAATGGGAATGGGGTTTTCCAAGGAAGATTTAGACCGCCCGGTAGATGAGTTTTCCGGAGGTTGGCAGATGCGGATTGCCCTGGGTAAGCTGCTTCTTCAGGGTCCATCCCTTCTGATTTTGGACGAACCGACCAACCATCTCGATGTGGTTTCACAAAATTGGTTGGAGCACTACCTCAAGGGCTACCAGGGCTCGATCCTGGTAATCTCCCACGACCGTGCATTTTTAGAGACCGTTACCGACCGGACGATGGAATTGAAACTGGGCAGCCTCAACAATTACAAGGGCAATTACTCTTTTTACCTCAAGGAAAGTGCCGCCCGTTTGGAACGCCAAAGAAAAGCGTACAATAACCAAAAAAAGGAAATTCAAAAAGAGAAAGAGTTTATCAACCGGTTCCGTTCCAATGTAAAAAAAGCGGCGATGGTACAGAGCCGCATCAAGGCATTGGAAAAGATGGAAATTGTTAAGCCCGAGGCAGAGGAAAAAAAGATCTACTTCCGGTTCCCTCCCTCTCCCGCAGCCAGCCAGAAAGTGGTGGAGCTAGCAGGAATGACCAAGGCGTACGATGACAATGTTGTTTTTGATGGTCTCGACTTGCGGATTGATAAGGGGGACCGTATTGCCGTTGTTGGAGTAAATGGGGCAGGGAAGTCAACCCTTGCCCGCGTCCTCGCCGGAGTGGAACCCTTTCAGCAAGGCGAGCGGGATACAGGGGTGAACACTGTGATCGGTTATTTTGCCCAGCACCAGGCAGAGGAACTCAACCCTGCCAATGAAGTGCTGGCCGAGGTGGAACAGGTGTGTGAAAACAACCCGGAAGCCAATCCCCGGGCGGCCCTGGGTGCCTTGCTTTTTAGTGGAAATGATGTGTTTAAAAAGACCTCGGTTCTTTCCGGCGGGGAGCGCAACCGGGTGGCCCTGGCCAAGTTGTTGATGAAACCCTGTAATTTTTTGATTATGGACGAACCGACCAACCACTTGGACATCCGGAGCAAGGAAGTTTTGCAGGAAGCATTAAACCTGTTTGAGGGAACTGCCCTGATTGTGAGCCATGACCGTTCATTTCTGGATGGGGTGGTGACCAAGGTTTTGGAAATTTCCACCCGCAAGGCACGTATGCTCACCTGCAATGTGACCGAGTATATGGAAAAACTGGAGGTGGATGAGTTCTAAGCTATTTCTTCCCTACCGCAAAAATTTCAGGGCCAGAAAACCACCGACCAACAACAAACCAAAAAGAAGGGCGAGCAGGTTGAAGTGCTTGTCTATTTTATCTTTCATTGGCTCCCCAAACTTGGCCACCAGTGCCGCAACCAAAAAGAAACGGGCTGACCGGCTGACCGCAGAAGCGAGGATAAAGGGGAGCAGGGCCATGCCCAGCACCCCGCTGGCAATGGTGAATATTTTGTAAGGGATTGGAGAGAACCCAGCGAGGAAAACCAGGGGCCAGCCCCATTCCGCATACCACACCTGTATCCTCTCAAATTTTGCTTCGGTAAAGCCAGGCACATACTGAAAAAACCAGGGGGATAACCCATCCCAGGCAAAGGCACCTATGGCATAGCCAGCCAAACCTCCAAGCACGGAGGCAACGGAGCAGATGAAAGCAAAAGTGAATGCTTTTCTCAGTCTGCCCAGGCAAAGTGGAATCAATAAAACATCAGGAGGAATGGGAAAAAAGCTGGCTTCTGCGAAGGAGAGCAAACCGAGCCAAAGGCCGGATAGTTTGCGTTCGGCAAGCGACAGTGTCCAGTCATAGACTGACCGAAGCGGATTTTTGGTTTTTATAGCCATAAGGTTTTTTTCTGGGCAGCGGGAAGATGGGTTTAGCCGGGTAATTTACCAAGGTATGGAAGTTCGCGGAACCGCCCCTTGTAATCCAATCCATACCCCACCACAAATTCATTGGGGATGGCAAACCCTACCCAATCTGCCAGGAAATGATTGGTTCTTCTTTCGGCTTTATCAAGAAAGACACAGGTTTTGATGGAGTCAGGATTGTGGGATGAAATCTCATGAACCGCACGCTCCATGGTGTTTCCGGTATCCAGAATATCATCCACCAGCAAAATATGTTTTCCTTGCAGGTCCGATTTTAAACTGCCGGTAATCTGAGGGGCACTTTCCGGGGAGGTGGAGGATCCGTAACTCGATATTCTCAAACAATCCAACTGGGTGGGAATGGTGAGCAGCCGCAAAAGATCGGCAGTGAAAATAATCGCCCCGTCCAAAATCGAAACCAGAAGGATTTCTTTGCCCTCATAAAAGTGGTTGATCTCTTGGGATAAATCTTTGAGTCGTTTGGCAATTCTTTCGGCCGAAAGAATTTCAATAGGTTGGTTGGTTAGGCTCACAGGTGCTGAAGGAGTTGATCAATGCTTGATTGGGCGGAGCTGGCATACCCTCCGCCAAAGAGGTTAAAATGGTTTAATTCGTGGTACAGGTTGTACAAGGTTTTACGGATGCGGAAACCTGGGTCAACCGGGTATTCTTTTTCATATGCATCATAGAAAGCAGAAGAAAACCCGCCAAACATATAGGTGAATGCAAGGTCGGTTTCGCGGTCTCCATAATAGGATGCCGGGTCAAAAAGAAAGGGCTCACCTTGGATGTCATACCCTGCATTTCCTCCCCATAAGTCACCATGCAGCAAGCTGGGATGGGGCATGTAGGAGGTGAAAAAATGCCCCACCTGGTCGAGCAGTTGCTCCGCATTTTTAAAATGGCACCCCTTGTTGGCGGCGAGGTCAAATTGATGGGCCAGCCGATGAGTCCGGTAAAAAGCAGGCCAATTTTCAGACTTTGGGTTGGGTTGAGGGGTTGCCCCAATGCAGTTGTCCATGGTCCATCCAAAGTGGGGCTTGGTAATCCGGTGCATTTTCGCAAGCAGAGTGCCCAGGGTTGCCTGTCCATTCGTATGGGAAGAACCTTCCTCAACCAGTTCCAGCACAAGAAAGGCGTGGTCTTTTTCTGTCCCGTGGGCGATGACCTCTGGCACTCGCACAGTCTGGGTATCTCCCATCTCCTTAAGTGCCCTTGCTTCCGCCTGAAAGTAGGGAAGGAAAGATGTGTGGTTTTTTTTAACGAAATATTCGCGCCCATCCGCCCCCCTGAGCTTGGATGCCTGGTTGATGCATCCTCCACCCATGCTTTCTGTTGAACCGGTGGAAAATTCCGCACCGGTCGATTGAGAAATGGCACGATCAATCTCGCTCATGGAGCAGGGGGGAACTGTTAGGCAGAGTTTTGCTGGAGATGGTCGAGCAACCGGGCACACCCATCGTCCAGCAAATCGAGAACTTTTTCAAAACCGGAAGGTCCACCATAGTATGGGTCTGGGACCTCTCGGTCTGCGGAGCTAACAAAATCGCAAAAGGGACGGACTTTCTTTTTGAAAGCGGGATCGGGCATCAGTTTGTTGACTTCCGAAAAATTAAAATCATCCATCGTCACAATTAAATCTGCATCCTGGAAGTCCTGATCATTGATCATTCGGGCAGCCCCGGAAATGGTGCAGCCGCGAGCCTGGGCTGCCTGTCTCATCCGGGAGTCTGGAGGGTTGCCCTGGTGTGATCCGATGGTCCCTGCAGAGTCGCAGCTGTATTTTTGCTCGAGACCACGGTCCTTCAGTAATTTACGAAAAGTGCATTCAGCCGCAGGTGAACGGCATATATTTCCCCAACATACAAACAGAATGTGCATGGTCATAGGATGTGCCAATGATCGACCATTTTGACAAGGAGTAAACCCCGGCAAGGCTGAACCCGCCATGGCTTGACATTCGTGTGTCTGCCCATTGGATACAGGTGTCTTGAGTGAATCATTGGTAATATTTGGATGCGGTTATGTGGGCCTAGCCTTGGCGAAGGAATGCCTTGGGCTGGGGTGGGCGGTAACGGCACTTACCCGAAACCCGGATACAGCAAAACAAGCAGAGCAATTGGGTGCCTCTGCCATTTTGGGAAACTTGCAGGAGACGCAGTGGTGGGGAAAAATCCCTACGGGGGTAGATCATGTTGTCAATTGTGTGGGTGCATCCTCACCCACGCTGGAGGGATATGAGCAGTCCTACCTGCAGGGCATGCAATCAATCCTTGCGTGGATGGAGCAGGGTGGAAAATTATCCCGCTCATTGGTTTTTACCAGCAGCAGTTCTGTGTACCCCCAAACCGATGGGAGCCTGGTCAATGAGGAAGCGGACACATCTGAGTCTTCTGCCCGTGCCCATGTTTTATTATCTGCGGAAAAGCTTTGCCTGGAAGCTTCTCCAACTATCGCCCAGCACCGAAGTGTAGTCCGTTTTTCCGGTCTTTATGGCCCAGGCAGGCATTTGCTTGTTGATAAAATTGAAAGGGGCGAACCGATGACGGGCAGTTCCGAGCGTTTTTTAAATTTGCTTCACCGCGATGATGCATCCTCCTCCGTGCTGGCATTGTTGCAAGCACCCCCAGGTTTTACCGGCGGCGTTTTTAATGCCTGTGATGGGCAGCATGCCACCCGTGGAGAGATTGCCCGATGGGTCGCACAACGGCTGGGTGTGACCGAGCCCGTTTTTACGGGTAGCGGGGATACGCGGGGCGGGCACCGCCGGGTGGACCCCTCCAAAGCCTTTGATGTTTTGGGGTGGAAGCCAAAGTTTCCCAACTTTCAGTCAGGATACGAAGATTTTCTTGCCAGCAAGATCGGCTAAGCCTTTTATTCAAACCATGCCAGGTGTAGGAAAACTTCTTAAACAAGCCCAAAAAATGCAAAAGCTGATGGAGGAGGCTCAAGCCAAACTCTCTGATGAAATCCTTGAGGTCAGTGGAGGGGGAGGTGCGGTATCCATAAAAATTACCGGCCAAGGCGAATTTAAGGAGCTTACACTTGACCCAGAATTTCTTAAGGAGGATGCTGAATTTGTTTCGGAAGCAATCCTTCAGGCAGTGATCGATGCATCTGAGCAGGCGAAAAAGAAAAGTGATGATGCTATGGGCGGTCTCACCAGTGGTGTGCAAATGCCCGGCTTCTTCTAATCCCTCCCTTCCTTGACCCCACAATACCAGGCCTTGGTGCAAGCCCTGAAACGCTTGCCTGGATTGGGGTATCGTTCTGCAGAAAAAGTCGCCCTTCATTTAATCGTGGAAAACCCAGCTGCGGGCTCTTCTCTCGTGGACTGTCTGCAGGATGCCGCGGCCAACCTCGGGGCATGCGAATCCTGCGGAAACCTAGCCGAGGGGGGCACATGTGCGATTTGTTTATCGGAGGAAAGAGAGGGAGAGCAAGTCTGCGTGGTGGAAGGAGTGACCGACTTATTTGCGATGGAGCGGGCAGGAGTATTCCGCGGAGTGTATCATGTGTTGCATGGCAAGCTTGCCCCTGTGCGTGGGGTGGGGCCGGATAACCTCAACCTCCTCTCGCTCAAAAAACGCTTGGATGAGGGAAAGATCAAAGAGATCATTTTGGCTCTGGGAAATGACATGGAAGGGGAAGCAACCTGCCATTATCTTCATCAGGAAATTTTTGCGGGGCATGACTTGGAGGTCTCCCGGATAGGCTTTGGTTTGCCCAGCGGGGGAGGGGTGACCTATGCAGATGATGTCACTCTCAGAAGTGCGTTCGAAGGGCGTAAGTCTATGGAGTAAGAGGGTGGGCAACTTACCAGCTTGCCCATGATTCAGATTGGTAATTGTAGTACCTTGGTGCGGTTGGGCTGGAAAGGTCCAAATAGACCCATTCCTCTATGCTTCCCAACCAAATAAAGTTTTCTGAAAAACTTTCTTTCTCTACCCATATCCATTGATGCTCTTCACTCCACAACCAAAGACTGCTTTCCATCGTTTGAGGGTAGAGCCAGCCCAGGGGCAGGTGATAAATCCATTCAGATTCAGTTTGGTAAACTGTGCCCAGCCAGGAGGAAAACCAGTTGTTTCCCAAAT
>JAYOTQ010000057.1:0-9166 GCA_038150505.1 Opitutales bacterium
AGCAAATCAGAGATATTTGAGAACCAACCAATCGGTACGCTTGTAGGATTATTTGCAGGCACTGACCCAGATGGAGATGAACTTACCTACAGAATTAAAAGTGGTAGCTATTCGAGCATCAATCCTTCAGGAGACTTACTTTGGATCTACTTTGGTTATTATGATCCAATTGAGGCCTATACAGATAGTTCTAACTTACCCTTCGATCTTGCTGAAAATGGTAAATTAACAACTACGCGAGAGCTAGACTACGAGACCGATCCAACTAGTTATATAATTTTAGTGGAAGTGATGGATCCGTATGGTTTTGAATATGTTGAGGAGTTTACGATTAACTTGCTCAATGTAGTGGAAGACCTAGACGGGGATGAGATCGAAGATCACTACGATGAGGATGACGACGGGGATGGATTTAGCGATGAGGAAGAGATTTCGGTTGGAACCGACCCCCGGGATGCAGAGTCGATCCCTAACCGTGCCCCACATTCATTAATTCTTAGTAACAATGAGGTAGCTGAGAATCAGCCCGAAGGAACAGTGGTTGGTGTTCTGTCTGCTACCGATCCGGATGAAGATCAGTTACAATATAGCATTACAGTACTTGGCGAGTCTCCAGAAAGCTTGAATGAATTAATTGCTTCCTATCACGATAAAATTTTCACTGAACAAGGAGAGGAATATGAAAGCGGAGAGGCTAAATTTTCTGATTTAACATTAGAGACATACAATACCGATAGTTCTGAGTGGGAAACGGAAGAATATCACTACGAGAAAACTGGACCAAGTACAGCCACTTTAAAACTCAACCAAGGAGCGTGGGTAGCAGAGTTAGTTTTTGACGAGCATCTAGTTGCCAAAGGTGAGTGGACCGAGACTGATGGTACAAATATTTGGAATGGATTTGTAGAAATTATTTTCCAAAAGGTTGATGAACCACATATTTCAGGTGCAGAATCCGAAAATACTTATGGATCACCATTATTCTTGATCGATCAAGATGGTATGGTGAGAACTACTACGCCATTAGACTTCGAAACTGATCCGATTAGTGTTGGAATAATCGCCCGAGCAAGTGATCCCTCAGGTGCTTTTATCGAAGAACATTTTACAATCCATCTAACCAATGTAGTGGAAGACTTCGACGAAGATGACATTGAAGACTACTATGATGAGGATGACGATGGTGATGGTTTTGGTGACGAGATAGAACTAGAATTAGGTTTTGATCCAAAAAATTCATACAATCGACCAGAGTTAGCTATTGCACAAACATTGACAGCTAGTCTTAGCCCAAATGGGAATTACATATTAAGAGGAAAATTACTTGCTGCTGGGGGAGTCCAATTAAGCAATCTTGGTTTCGAGATTACAGGAGATGGTTTTGGCTATAATCACTTATTGTATGTAGATACGAATGTTTCTGAAAGTAGTGAATTTTCACTTACCCTAGACGCTTTAACTCCCGGGGAAACCTACACCTATCGTGCATATGCTTCTAATATAGCCGGTTACAACACGGGTGCTATCCGCAAATTCACTGTTGAGAATTCCGAGGACTGGTGGTTTGGAGCTGAAGAATTGGAAGCTGGGTGGAAATCAAATTGGTTCGGGGTATTCTTACCGCAACCCAATGGCTGGACTTATCATGCGGACCTTGGTTGGGCGTTTATTTCTCCGGATAGTGATGCTGGTATTTGGTTCTGGGTTGAAGGTAACGGATGGCATTGGACTCGTGACGGCATCTGGCCCTTTATGTGGTCTAACACCACTTCTGATTGGTTGTATATCATGAAAAGCGGTGGTCGTACTTTTATTTACGACTACTCCACTGAGTCATTCATCTCTGACTTTTAAGCGAATCTTATTTGGGTGAATGCCTTTCGGTATTCGATCCGTTTACTCTCTCTTCGTAAGATAAATGCGGGGTACCCGTTTCGTAATCGAACAAAGCAATTCCCATTCTATGGTGTTACCATGCTTCGCTAGTTCTCCCAGGCTGATTGCTTCCTTTCCTTGTTTTCCGATCAGGGTGACAAGGGATCCGGTTTGCGGAGAGTCTTTGCACATACTTAGATCAACCAAGGTTTGATCCATAGTGACCCGGCCAACTAAGGGGTAGCTTTTCCCGTCAATGAGTCCTCTTGCTTTCCCCCCACAATGCAGTGGTATGGCATCTCCATACCCTGCAGCAATCACCCCAATCTGGGAATTTCTTTCCAATGTTTTCTCGCTTCCATAACTCAGCGAAGTTCCTTTTGGTAAGGTCTTCATTAAAGCGAGCCTGGAGTGAAATGAGAGCACGGGTTCCACCTCGATATGTGCGAGCAGACTATCCCTCGGTGGAGCAATACCAAATTGAAGAAGCCCAATCCTTATTCCATTAAATGGGCTGTTTCGGTCCATTGATTGGATGCTGGATGAATTGTCTGCATGAACCAATAAATCAGGACATTTTTTCAATGCCGGTTGAACTACAGAGAGAAACCGTTGCCTTTGTAAATTCGTAAATTTTTCATCATGGGGAGTGGGGAAGTGGGTAAGCACTCCCTGAAGAACAATATCGTTTGACCTTAACACATCATCGAGGAGCGATCCTGCTTCTTCCCACCAACAACCCATCCTGCCCATGCCTGTATCGATTTTTAAATGAATGGGCTGAGCTTTTCCTTTCTTTTTGCCTATTCGAATGAACCGTTCCAGTTCCGCTTTATTTGATAAACTGGGAATGAGGTCATATTCCAGGATGGCAGAATCTTCCTCTTCCAGCAAGGGACCCAAAAGAAGAATGGGCCAACCGGAGCCCATTTCACGGATATCAGCTGCTTCCTTAACATTGGCAACCGCAAACAAATCTACCCCGCTTTGCATCAACCTGGCAGCGGTTGGATGAATGCCATGCCCATAGGCGTCCGCTTTTACTACTGAAATATATTTGATCCCAGGGGGAAGGGCAGAGCGTATGCGGTTGAGGTTGCGCTCCAGGGCAGCCAAGTCAATTTCTGCCCAACAGCGCATCTTTTGCATAGATTTGGTGTTCCTCAGCAGGGATTATTGTTTGGCGGGGATTTTTGGTTCCCACCTCTTGAAAACTGCAGGCTCAGGGTTATAGGGAGTAGGTACATCTGCGGGCTCAGAAACTAAGTCCAACACTTCCAATCCTGGGATTTTCGCAAGTTCGTATTTGAGAATTTTTTCTTCCGGAATTTCCACAGAAATAGCACGCAAACCAAGCAGGTGAAGAGAGTCTGGGTAGTCTTCGATCGCCTTGTCTTCATCTAATATCTGTTTTGTACCGATCGATCTTGGTTTTCCGGTGCGTACAAATCTTCTTCCCATACGAAAGGGTGCCTGAGTGAATGGGGCGGTGTTGTCGGGGAGAGAGGCTGCCATATCGAGGGCATTGTACTGGAAAAGCAGTCTGCTTCCCTGAGACTCCCAAATTAGCGTTTTTACAAAGGCAGCAGCCAATCGTAAACCCAGAGTGGAACCTGGCCCGCAGCAGTAATATACTTGGTCGACTGCATTTAGGCTATCGTTACGATCCTGAAAAAGTTGTTTCAATGCACGAAAAATCCCTTCCATTGCCTGCCCGGGGTCCGTAACTATTTTTGCCCATCCATTTGCAGTAGGTATACCGAGCTGGAGGGGGGTGGAGGAAGCATCTACCACGAGCGGAAGTTGTGCCTTTTGGGTGGAATTGCTTGAGGGCATGAAGGTAAGAATTTCTCAGTACTGTCGCCTGAGATTGGTGGGAGCAATACCGAGTTCTTCCCGGTATTTTGCAACAGTTCGGCGGGCAAGCTTGATATCGCGCTCGGCTAGTTTGTCGACAATGGCACGGTCACTAAGTGGCTTTTTGGGGTCTTCCTGCTCGATGATAGTGCCAATAATTTCTTTAACACTGGTATTGGACACAGTATCTCCATCTTTTCCGGAATATCCAGGAGTGAAAAAGAATTTAAAGGGGAATAAACCGTGGGGTGTACGAAGGTACTTGTTTGCAGTAGCCCGGGACACAGTGGTTTCATGAACCTCTATTTCCTCGGCCAGTTGAGCCATGGTCATCGGGTGCAGTTTGGATGTGCCATGCAGAAAAAAGTCTTTTTGTTTTTCCAGAATCTTTTTGGTGATCCGCTCAATGGTATTTTGCCTTTGCTCAATCGAGTTGATCAGGAATTTACCTGCCCGCATTTGGTTTCTTACATATTCCTTTTCTTTGGCAGAGAGTGTCTCTTTGGTGATGAGTTCCTTGTAGGTTTTATTGAGGCGCAAGCGGGGCACATAATCATTGTTTAAATGGATCACCCATTCTTTGCCCACCTTTTCCACCTCCGCATCGGCCGCCACTGCCTGGTTGGAATCTTCTGAAAATCTTTTGCCAGGTGCCGGGTCCAGTTCGGCGATCTGTTTTAATGCCTCATGGATGGCATCAGTCGGGTGGGACAGTTTGCGGGACAGTTCAGGAACCCGTCGGCGCACCAAGAGCTTAAACTGCTCACTGACAATACGATAGGCTAGGGTGCTCTCCCACTGCCGCACTTCCATTTGTTTGATTAAGCAGTCCTGCAAATCGGTTGAGGCTATCCCGACGGGGTCGAAGGATTGTAAAATTTTGAGGCCTTCCTGCAGGTCTTTAAGTGGAAGTTCAGAAAGTAACCCTAGCTCAGACAACGGGGTCGTCAAAAAGCCATTTTCATCGAGGGAGCCAATCAGGTATTCACAGGCTTTGGCTTGCCCTTCCGTAGTATCAGCCATTTTCAGTTGGTCGAGGAGATGTTCCTGCAGGGATGTTTCAGCCACGAGCGAGTCAAAAAAGAACTGCCGTTTTTCCTCGGCCTCGGAATTGCCCAGTTGTGCTTCCCCCTCGTACTCCCGCTCGTAGTGTTCCCTTAAGTCTTCCTGCATTTCCTGAAGTACAGAAAATTCGTCGGAGAAATCCAAATCCATTAAATCCTCAGCAGGCTCATCCCAATCCTCATCCGTTTGCTCGGAATTTTCGTCTGTCTTTATGTTTTCTTCAGGAAGGTTATCAAACTCACTGTCTTCGTTTTCCGATATTTCATCTGGGGATGGTTCAATTTCCTCGCCATCTAAGCTATCGTCATTGCTTCCCACTTCCTCAAGCAAAGGATTGGTCTGTAATTCTTCCAAAATGGCAGATCGCAGTTCCAGTGCGGGAACCTGAAGGATTTTCAGGGATTGACGAAGCTGTGGAGCCAAAACAAGGCTCTGTGTTTGCTTCTGTACTTGCCTGAGACCTTGAGAAAGGGCCATGGTGGTGCGGAAAACAGTTAGATGATTATGAGATAATCGGAGGGGTTTCCTTGCGGTGCCAACGAAGGGCAGCCTGTTCCCCATCCCGACTAAACAAATCATTGGTGTAGGCGGCCAATTTTTCATTGGTTGGCCCATACCCTTCGCCGTAAATAAAATTCTCCAACTCGGTAAGCATTTGATCTGCAGTCTGGTACCTCTTATCGCGGGGTCTTTGCAGAGCCAGATGTAGGATCGAGTTGAGCCGCTCATCTATATCTTCCCGAATTTCCGAAAAATTGGGAATCTGCATTTCCAAAATATTGCGGATGGTGTTTTCAGGATTCGCATCCTCAAAAATATTGTAGCCGAGCATAAGCTCAGCCATCACCACTCCGCAGCCAAACAAATCTGCTCGCAGATCGGTCACTTCACACCGTGCCTGTTCAGGGGAGAGGTACTCATCTTTTCCGGCAATAACTTCACCCTCCTTATTGTACATCAGATCGAGAGCCTTCGCTATGCCGAAGTCGGTAAGTTTTACATCCCCTTCCTGAGCAATCATGATGTTTTTTGGATTCACATCCCGGTGGACGATTCCCAGGGGCCGGTTGTCTTTATCTTTTTTGCGGTGGGCGTAAGCGAGCCCTCGGCAAATTCGGGAGACGATGAAAACAGCGAGATCTGCGGGGATGTATTGATCGGTTTCAATATGGCGGTCCAAAAACTCTTCCAGGTTCCATCCGGATACATACTCCATCGTCATAAAGTATTGTTCACCAATTTTTCCAAGGTGGTAGGTTTGAACAATATTTGTATGGATTAAGTCGGCGACTAATTTGGCTTCGCCAATGAAATTGTTTCGGAATTCCTCGATCGCAGAATATTCCTCTCGAATTAATTTGATCGCCACAACTTTGCGAAACCCACCAATTCCACGCTGGGTAGCCTCATAAACCAACCCCATACCGCCTTCAGCGATTTTGCGGGTTAGTTCGTAATGAACTTCGTTAAATATATGTTTCATCCAGTAATGTATTCCCTTTGATTACAACCTAATCGTACCTCGTAGATGAAAACCATCAAGTCAAACATTCAAACTTTTGGCATTGTTTTGTATTGATGGCATAAAAATAGCTGCATTTATGAGGAATTTGACTTCCCTGCAAGAATCTCCATCTTAGGTTATATGATCAAATTAACTGATTCCGCAGTGGTGCAAGTAAGCAAAATGCTTTCCGAGAAGGAAGAGGGTATGCTTTTGCGTATCTTTATCGAACCTGGTGGTTGTTCTGGTTTTGAGTATGGTATGTCGGTTGATTTTCCTAAAGATGATGATCAGGTAGCGGAGTACAAAAACATTCGTTATGCGGTTGCTGGGGATAGCATGGATTACCTGAACGGATCAGAAGTACATTTTGACGATGGGTTGACCGGAAAGGGTTTTGAAATTCGCAATCCCAATGCCCAGTCTACTTGCGGGTGCGGAAAGTCTTTCAGCTAAAAGGGCTATTTAGCGTTCTGCTTGCCATATTCCTGTGTGGTAAGCTGGTCGGATTGACAGGTCCTGCCCACCAAGATGGGCCGATTACAATGGCTCTGGTGCTACCTGATTCTGGTGTTTTGCCCAATTCCACTACCTGGATTGGTTGGTGGATCGAAAGAGAGGATGGTTGGCACACATACTGGGAGCATCCGGGCAATGTTGGTCTCACACCCAAATTAGATTGGGAATTACCAGATGGGTTTAAAGTGGAGAGTTTACAATTTCCATTTCCCAAACGTGTGCAAATGGCCGGAGTAAAGGCCTATGGTCATCATGGGCAGACTCTTTGCCTCGCCCAGTTGCAGGTGCCTGAAATTGCAGTGGGTGAGCGAGTCAAACTAACTGCCAAGGCGAGGTGGATGGTATGCTCCAATGTTTGCCTCCCTCAATATACTGAGCTTTCCATCACCCTTCCGGTGGTGGACTCACTGCAACCAGACAAGCAATGGGAGCCCAAATTTTCTGAGTTCCTGGATAACCGGCCCAAGGAAATTCCCAAAAATTGGACGATAAAAGCCCAAGAGGTTGGTCAATTTACCAAACTTAGCATAGCCCACGACGATCCATCGAAAGTGAGGGATGCTTATTTATTTGGGGGAGATTACCTGGTTTGCTCAGATGCCCAGCAAAACCTGCGTTTTCTCCCATCTGGTTTTGAACTGCTTCTTCCCAAGCCTACTTGGCCAAAAGAAAATCCCACTCAGTTGCATGGGCTCTTGCAGATCACCAGTTCATCCAACGCCCAAAGCTTTTATTCCCTTCAAGCACCCTTGAATTAAGGGGCTCCTTTCGCCCGTTGTTACATTTCTTCCAAAGTATCAATGCCCAGCAGTTGTAACCCAGTTTTCAGAACTGTTTGGGTGGAAGAGCAAAGAAGTAAACGAAGCTCTTTCGCTTCCACATCCTCGATCATTACTTTTTCCTGGTTGTAAAAAGAGCTAAACTCGGTGGCCAATTCGTAAAGATAGGTGCAAAGAAAATGGGGTTTTAATTCACGGGATGCCTGTTTCAGGGCCAACGGAAAAAACAAAAGCTTACGGGACAGCTTTCTTTCCGGATCCGTTTGTGGGGGGCGGGCATGAGAAAATGGTCCATCGGTGGATCGTTCTAATTTTCGAAAGATGCTCGAAATGCGGGCAACTGCATATTGGAGGTAGGGTGCGGTGTTTCCCTGCATTGCCAGCAATTTATCCCATGAAAATACATAATCGAGCGTACGGTCTTGCGATAGGTCAGCATATTTTACCGCTCCCAATCCAATAATTTTTGCCCTTCTTTCCACTTCGGTATCAGGCAGGTCATTATTTTTTTGCCTGACCATTTCAGCCGCCCTTCGGATTGCTTCCTCCAGCAAATCAATCAGTTTGATCGGTTGTCCGTCCCTGGTTTTGATCGCTTTGTTGTCATCTCCCAAAATTGTACCAAACCAGACATGGGAAAGGGTGGGGAGCGTTTTACCATCCGATGCAAACCACTTCTGGGCGGTTAAAAAGAGTTGTTCGAAGTGGTCGCGCTGCCGACCATCTGTCACATAAATAATCTGCTGTGCCTGCCACTCCTTTTGACGATAGGTCAAAGTGGCAAGGTCGGTGGTTGCATAATTGCTCGCCCCGTCGGATTTACGAATAATAAAGGGTTGCTTGGCAAAGCGTTTGTGCTCGGGGTGAAATACAACCAGTGCCCCATCATCTTCTTGGCATATTTTGTGGGTGCTCAGCCCCTGATACACCTCGTCCACTTTATCCCGGTAAAAACTTTCTCCCAAAGAGTGATCAAACTTCACACCAAGCAGGTCATAAATTTTGAGAAAGGAAGACATGCTGATGTCGCGTATTTTTTCCCAAAGTTGGAGGTTTTCTTCGTCTCCATCCTGGAGCTTTACCAGTTCCTGCCTTGCCTGGGTCAGAGCTTTTTCATCTTCTTTTATTCTGACATTTCCCTGTCGGTATAAATCTTCGAGCCGGGCAATGGGATCATCCCCTAATTCATCGAGTGAGATATTTTGTTCCTTGATCGCAAGCAGTAAGATACCGAACTGGGTGCCCCAATCCCCCAGGTGGTTGTCCCTTACAACTTCATTTCCCTGAAAAGCAAGGATACGAGCGATGGATTCCCCAATGATTGTGGAACGGATATGACCGACATGCATCTGTTTTGCCGTATTGGGCGATGAATAATCGAGCACGACTTTACCAGGTGTTTGGTCCCGAGCAGAAGCAACCAAGGATTGGGTTGTGCCATGCTCTGCAATCCACTGGAGCAGAAATTTTGGAGTCAGTGTAAAATTGATAAATCCAGGCCCTGCAATCGCCACTGTCCAATCTTCGGATGGGGGAAGGGCATCGATTAAGTTTTGAGCAAGTTGCC
>JAYOTQ010000058.1:0-8618 GCA_038150505.1 Opitutales bacterium
CTGAATATACCATTACACGCCGGGTCGAGTTTTCCGAAACCGACCTCGCTGGCATAATGCACTTTACCAATTACTATCGATGGATGGAAATATGTGAGCACGAGTTTTTGCGCAGTGTTGGCTTGTCTGTCGATATGGAAGATGAGAACGGCCGTTTCGGTTGGCCGAGGGTCAAAGCGACCTGCCGGTTTAAAAGACCCCTGCGTTTCGAAGAAGAGGTAGAGATCAGATTGATTGTCTCGGAGATGCGAGAGCGTTCCATTACTTATGTCTTCCAATTTTGGAAGACTGAAAAAGGTAAGCAGGTAAAAGCTGCAATTGGCGAGACAGTAGCTGCATGTGTTCGTTTTGACCAAGCGAGCGAATCAATGACACCGATTTTGATTCCTGATGTTTTTACTTCGAAAATTTCTCAAGCAGACAATTAATTTTGCCGGGATTTGAAAATCGGTTTGCATGAGTTGGCCCTCGATTAGAAACTAACAGGATGCACTATTTACATTTTGCTTTGTTAACCGTGGTTTGTTGGGGAACTTACGGTGTATGTATGCACATTGGATCGAGTAACATGGCGGATAAGGAAAACGGTCGAATTATGGCTTTTTTATGGGTTGGTTTGGCTTATTTCCTCACCGCAGTGGTGGCCCCATTAATCATTCTAAAGCTTAAAGGAGGAAACATTGCTTTTTTGACATACCCAACCAAGGGTTGGCAGTGGTCCCTGATTGCGGGAACCCTTGGAGCCATTGGTGCATTGGGAGTGCTGCTTGCTTTCGGTAAAATGCCCAGCCCCGCATATGTCCCGGTGATCATGTCGATCATTTTTGCGGGTGCTCCGATGGTCAATGCTTTGGTCAGCACCACCAAGGAGGGAAATTGGTCCTATGTCAGGTGGCCATTTGTTTTAGGCATCGCTTTGGCAGCGGTGGGCGGGTACATGATTACCAAGCACGCACCGAAGCCTCCCAAGCCTGCGGTGGTGGCAAAGGCTGCTGAATCCTGAGCCTATTTTGGGTGGATAAGGCATCCACGAGTATGAGCGAACAACCAAGCAATCCCTCGGGTTGGGAGTCTAACAGGTGGGCAAAGTTTCAGAAAAAGTTAGAAAAGATTCATCGAAGTAATTCTTTTCAAAAAAAACGTTTCCCAGGCTTAGCAGACTGGAAATCGTGGCAAGGGTTTGATGATTTTTCTACGGCCTGTCCACTCACGACTAAAAAAGAACTGGAAGCGGACCGATTGACCCATTCACCACTGGGAACAAATCTTACCTTTGAACAAGAGCATTATACTCGCTTTTCCAGAACCAGTGGTACCTGTGGTGATGCAATTGCCTGGATGGATACCAGTGAGGACTGGAAATGGATGCTGGGAAACTGGGACGATATTTTGGAGCAAGCGGGTGTTGCAAAAGGAGCGTCGTGCTTTTTTGCTTTTTCTTTTGGTCCCTTTCTAGGGTTTTGGACTGCTTATGAGGCAGCCGTTGCGAGAGGTTGTATATGTATACCGGGTGGCGGTCAGTCCACCGAATCTAGGTTGAGGTCGATTTTAGAAAGCCAAGTGGAGTATCTTTTTTGCACGCCCACATATGCGATGCGTATGATTGAAACTGCAGATGAGCAAGGGATGGATTTAAGAAAAAATTCCCTTCAGAAAATAATTGTTGCGGGTGAATGTGGAGGGAGCAATTCCTCGATCCGTACTGCGGTTGATCAGGCATGGGGAAGAGAATCACTCGTGTATGACCACTATGGAATGACCGAGGTGGGGCCTGTTGCCTATGAAACACCAGGTGGGCAGGGTGGCTTACGTATCTTGCTGGATTCTTATTATCCTGAAGTGCTGGACCCCGAAACGAACCAGTGTACAGAGGATGGAAGTATGGGAGAATTAATTCTCACCCCACTTGGCCGAACCGGTAGCCCGGTTTTTCGCTATCGAACCGGGGATTGGGTATGTCCTAAGCGTGGGTATGATGCTGATGGTTTTCCCACCTTTGATCTGGAGGGTGGTATTTTAGGCAGGGTGGATGATATGGTGATCGTTCGGGGAGTGAACCTTTACCCTTCCGGTGTGGATGCTGTGGTGAGAAAAATTCCAGAGATTGGGGAATATCAGGTATTGATAGATCAGGAACGAGAAATGGATGAAATTTGTATCCGTGCAGAATGTGGTAAAACACAGGCCGAAGCTTTGACAACTGCCCTGCTGGATGCTTTTTCCCTAAGAATTTCCGTAGAAAGTGTGGAGAAGGGTGCCCTGCCCAGGTATGAAATGAAAACGAAGAGATGGGTACGCAAGCAGAGAGGGTAGCCGGTTCATTTTATGAAGCATTTTATTGAAATAACCAACCTGTCAAAGCAGTATCCCGGAGCGGAGAATGGGCCTTCCGTTACCGTATTTTCTAATCTTTGCCTAACGGCAGAAAAAGGAAAATCTTTGGCTATTGTTGGACCTTCTGGCACCGGTAAAAGTACTTTGCTTAATTTGATTGGAGGGATTGATCGACCTACGCGGGGTGAAATCCTGGTTGATGGGAAAAATGTAAGCACTTTTTCCGAGCAGGAATTGGCATCGTATCGTAACCTCAGTGTCGGATATATCTTTCAGTCCCATCACCTCTTGCCCGCACTGTCCGCACTGGAAAATATTATGATTCCCGCACTGGCAGGGCATACCAAACCTAACGGCAAAATGCTCAAAGACCGGGCAAATGAATTGCTTGAAGAGGTTGGCCTTGCTCATCGTGCCCATCATTTGCCCGATGAATTATCAGGAGGGGAAAGACAAAGGGTTGCCGTGGCCCGGGCACTCATCAACCAGCCACACATATTGTTGGCAGATGAACCCACTGGTGCACTGGACCAAGGGAATGCCCATAAATTAATCGACCTCTTACTGCGGCTTAATAACCGGCTAAAAACCACCTTATTGGTGGTTACTCATTCCCTGTCTCTTGCGAATAAATTAGACCAGGTATGGGCTTTTGAGGATGGGGAATTGAAAGAGAGGAACTTATGAGCATTTGGCGAATTATCTTCGCCAACCTCAAGTTTTCGAGAAGGCAACACTTGGGCACTTGCTTAGGGCTTTCGCTTGCCACTATGCTTCTTGTTGGATCTTTATGCATTGGAGATTCAATCGAGGCTGCTTTAACCAACCAGGCAAGAGAGCGAACGGGTTCTGTATCCCATGTCTTTCTATCAGAGGAGGGATATTTTTATTCAGATTTGGCCGATCGTATCCGGCAGTCAAAAAGTTTAAATAACGAAATAAAACTCGCTCCGGTGCTCATGACAAAAGGCACCCTGTCTTCTCCTGATGGCAGGTACCGTGCAAGTGGCCTTACGGTTTTGGGAATCGATCCGAGGTTCTTTCATTTTACCAATGGAGCGGGTCCAGTTCCAGACATGAGCGTGTCAGGGTTCTGGGCAAGCCCTGCATTGTTTAATGAAATAAAGATGGAGATTGGATCACGATTGGTTTTGAGGGTTGAAGAACCAAGCCTTTTTTCCAGGGATGCACCTTTATCGGGCGAGCGGGATTCCCGGTTTATTTCCTGGAATCGGCCCTTGCTTGGTGGTGTTGACCCCTCGGTTCTGGGGAATTTTTCATTGCGTGCCTCCATGAACCAAGCTCGTACGGTCTTTGTGCCTTTGAGCATGTTGCAACAGGATATGTTTGTTAGCTTTGAGCCCGAGAAAGGCAGGACTGATTTTTGCAATCTTATGCTCGTGGAAGCTGATACCAATTCAATTCTTGATGTGGAAGAGACAATCAGGAGTTGCTGGACACTGGGGGATGCTGGACTGGAAATCCCAAAACTACGCCATCCGGATACATGGAACCTGAGAAGCAGAAGCGTGTTTTTGCCCGACCCACTGGTTGCCGTGGCCAAAGAGATCAATCCCCGTTTGGAGAGTGAACTGACCTACCTGGTCAACGCTATCCGAAAGCCCTCTACGTCCCCTGAAAAGGGCTCTTCCCTGATCCCGTATTCGATGGTTACTGGGGTAGAGGTGCGTGAGCAAGGGATGCTGGGCTTGGAGTGGAAAAGAGATGAAATTGCGGTCAATGATTGGACTGCTAAGGACTTAAACCTCAGCATTGGGGATCGAATAAGTTTGGAATATTTTGTGGTTGGTCAGAGGCGGCACTTAAAAGAAGAAAACCGAACTTTTCGGGTAGCAAAGGTACTGCCTATGCCGGATAAGCTCGGACCAGGCGAGGAAAGTGACTGGTCCCCAAAATTCCCTGGATTAATGGATGCAGAAAATTGCGGCGAGTGGGATACAGGCATACCGATAAAGCACAAGATTCGGACCAAAGATGAGAAATACTGGGATGATTACCGCGGAACTCCCAAAGCCTTTATCTCTTTGGATGCAGCCCAGGAAATGTGGGGAAACCGTTGGGGGCGGGTCACTGGTCTTCGCATCCATGGAAAAAAGCATGCGGACTCCCTTGGTACTGGACTATTAGGCAAGCTTAGACCCGCTGATTTTGGCTTGCGAAGGCTTAACTTAAAACATGACTCCATCGAGGCCACGGAAGGACCCGTTGATTTCAGTCAGTTATTTATGGGGTTCGGTTTTTTTGTTCTGCTGGCGGGTCTCACCTTAAGTGCCCTGCTTTTTGGTTTTTCCTTAGAGCAAAGAAACCGTCAGGTAGGTTTATTACGATCCTTTGGGTATACTCCGGAAAGAATAAAATTTATAATTTGGCTGGAGATTGGATCGATTTGTTTTCTGGGAACAGCAATGGGAGTGGGCTGGTCGTGGTTTTTTGGTCGCACGGTGCTATGGATGCTAAACGATGTGTGGGGGGCTGCAGTCGCTCAGTTGCAGATCTTGTATGCCCCCCAGTGGGAATCCGTGCTTTGGGGTGTTTTAGGATCTTTTCTTGTGGCTCTTTTTACCTTGGCGCTGACTACTTATGGGCAGTTTAAAAGATCGCCCATGGAATTGTTGCAGTCGGGAGAGTTTGTCCGATCAAAAAGACTTTCCCTAGGGAAGCTCCTTGTTCTTCCTGTAATCATGTGGGCCGAGCTTTTATTATGGATGGGAGTGATCGGTCTGATGGTTTACACAGTTGGCATAGAGAGCTTGCCGGGGCCCAGCTTTTTTGGAATCGGAGCGTTGGTTGTAACCGCAGGAATCCTTGGGGTGATAAGGGTAAGCAAACGCAAGACTCCCAAAAAACCTCACGATATTTTGTTTCATTTAGACTTTCGGTTTGGGAGAAAGGTGGTGGTTGTCGGGCTGCTTGCCGTGGGAACTTTTCTGGTGCTGGGTGCTGGGGCGTTCAGGCAGGAATTACCCCAAGACTTCCAAAAGTGGAGATCAGGAACAGGTGGGTTCTCCCATATCATTCAAACCAGTCTTCCCCTTTATGATGATCTTCTAAGTAACGAAGGGATTGAACTTTTTGATCTGGATCCCAATTTACTTAAGGGATCCCAAATTGTTTCTTTGAGAACCCATGGAGGCGACGATGCAAGTTGCCTGAATTTACATAAGTCCACATCGCCCCCTTTGTATGGCTTGCCAGTAGATTTAGTGATGGGCAGGTTTCCTTTCGCACAAGGCAATTGGGCAAATCTACAAAAACCGTATCCAACCAATGTTGTTCCTGCCGTGGTTGATCAAAATACCATGATGTGGTCCCTCAAAAAGGGTATCGGTGATCGAATCACTTATTTTGATGGAAAGGGAGAGAAGTTTGAGGTGGAGATATGTGCAGTGGTACAAGGTAGTTTTTTGCAGGGGGGCCTCTATATATCAGAAAAAAATTGGCTTAGTAAATTTCCGCAACGTGGTGGCTACCAACAATTTTGGCTAGGAGGTGGAGGAATGGAAAGTGCGGTTATTGATCATATCGAGGACAGACTGCTCAATTATGGTGTACATAGCGAAACAACTCTCGAAAGGCTTGGAAGGTTAAAACAAGTGGAAAATACCTACCTTTCAATTTTTCAGGCTTTGGGTGCTTTGGGTGTACTTCTCGGCACAATTGGACTATTGATCGTAGTGCTCAGAAATTTATGGGAAAGAAGACAGGAACAAGCGATTTTATCCGCCCTTGGTTACTCACTTACACAACTTCATGAAATTTACTTCAATGAAAACAGGAGGGTCCTGTTTTTTGGGCTCACCCTAGGATTGCTTGCTGGTATCATTGCTCTTTTTCCCACTTGGATGAATGATGTATATAACTACTCATGGTTTCATATTTTTGGATTTGGAATCTCCCTCCTCCTTCTGGCATGGGTAAGTCTGAATGTAGGCGTGCGAATAGGATTAAGGAGTGCTCCGATTGATTCGTTAAGGAATGAGTAAAAAAACGCTTATACTGATCCTGTTTTATTGCATGGGCACTTGGATGCTTCAGCTCATTCTACATGCCAAAGTAGAAAGCGATGTAAAGTGGACGACGGTTTACGAGGAAAACTTTGAAAGCCAGGAGGAGGGGACGATTCCGAAAGATTTCTTTGTTTTGGACGGAGAATTTAAAGTAATTTCTAAAAAGGGAAGAAAATGCCTGTCCCTAACGGGAAATCCGGTTGGCGAACATGGGTTTCTCTTTGGGCCAAGGTACAGGGAAGGAAGCATCAGTCTCTCTTTCTCTTGTTTGGGGGCGTTTAAAAGCAGAAGGCACAATGTTTTTGCCGGTGCGCTTGGAGGGATGCGCGGGCTTGCTTTTCGGATCAACCCAAGTTCACAAAAAGTACTTTTCTCCAAGAGGGAAGAGCAGATCTTTGGAGGAGACATCAACTGGTCTTCCAGTAAATGGATGAAAATACAACTTATGGCGATTCCCGACCCTACATCCAAGCAAACCTTGGTAAATTTGTTGGTTTCGGATGAAAGTTTCTCAGATTCCCTCCTCCAAAAATCCAAATTTATTTTGGATGAACCACTTGCCAGTGGTAGGAGTCTATTGTGGGGTTTCTCTTATGCTGGAGAGCAAATGTTTTGGGATAATTTGCTTATTCGCGTAAGTAATTAATCTTTAGGATAAAATGTGCTTTTCGTCTGAAAAGATTCTCTTGCCATAAGACCCATCTTTGAAAAGCATTATCATGTTTTATAGACTCTATGCATGCTCTTTGTAAGACGCTTTTTTTTACTACAGGAACCGTTGGTCTCTTGGTTTTGGTATTTCTTTGGTCCGTATTAAATTACGGTCTATTTAAGCTGAATTACTTAATAGACACCTTTTTAAATTATAAATTTGCAGGCTTTTTCCTGACGGAATTTATTTTACTGCCAAACCATGCAGATCCTGGGTTAAAAATACATGCACTTAAAATAGTTATCAGCTCCGTTATCGCAACCGGTTCGGTATACCTGATTATTATAAGCTATTTACCCAGGTTGTCATGGCAGTTGAGGTCATTGAGTTTTGGGCTCGCATTGCCTCTTTTTACCGCACTTGCTCTCTTCTGGCTAACTTTGATTAATGGGCATGAAGTTATTAAAAATTCAGAAAAGGCGGCGATTTTTGGTTTTACTGTGCTTACCTACTTAGTCGGAATTTTTACCCTTTGGTATGCGATGAGACCAAAGTCCGCCAAAAATGTTTACCAACAAAGAGAAACTACATCCTCAATAAATGTTCCTAACGCAGTGGTTGCCCCAAAAACCGTGGTGCCGTCCAGTGATGATGATGCAGATAAACCTTCTGAATCGAACGAAGATGAAGAAACTACTTCTGTTGAGGTTGCGGAGGGAGAGGAACAGGAAGGTACAGAAAGCACTGCTCTAGCAAGTTCATTAACCTCTGAGGAGGCGGACAGCAATTCCACTGAACTTACTCAGGAGAAGGAGGATAAAGAAAGTGTTGATTTAGAGGAAGAGCCATTGCCTGATCAAGCAGAAGGCAAGACGGAAGAAGAGCAGGTGGAGCCAGCCAAGGCAAAGGAAGATCTGATTGCAGAAACAGAAGTGAGCGCAGACCATGATCCTGCTGAACCTTCTGAGGAACCTGAAGAACCTGATGAATCAGTGGCTTCGGAAGACCCAGACCCAAAGGAGAATGTTCTTAAATAAAACCCATGTTGATCATCCAAAAAATCATAAATTATGCTCTCTCTTTTGCAGTGCTGTTGCTTTCCCTTTATTTGATTGAAGGTGCCTGTTTTAGGCTGGTTGAGCCCTATGCAAAATGGCGGCTAAATTTTGCATGGGGGGAGCCTGATTTGGCCAAGCTGAATCCCATTTTTAAATCAATACCTACAGATCACTCTATAGATCCTCCAGGAAAATTAAATTTTTATGACGGGAAAAAAAGTGCCGTGGAGCAGGAATTTGAATATGCAGCAAAAATTACCAGTTTTAACCGTCCTACACGGGACCGTTATTACAACTATTTGTTGCAAGAGGTAAACCCGTTAAGAAATTTTGAGATCATCGATTTAGGTATGGTAAATGGCCTGGTCGTCCCTGGAATGAGACGCGCTGCAAGCCCCATGGATGTCGAATTTGGTCTCGCCCGCAGAGAAGGGCTGCCGGTCCCTTTTTCTCATGCTTTATTCATATATTTGAGTCCTCATAGCTCGCGGGATCATTATGAATCACAATTTTCCCGCTTAGAAGGGCCTTTTTCCTTTTTGCTCA
>JAYOTQ010000059.1:0-8486 GCA_038150505.1 Opitutales bacterium
CTCAATTGTATTCCGCTCCAAAGAGAGGAGTGCAGGTTTTTATCCGCGAAAATTAGATCTTTTCGATCGATAAAACCAGTTATGGCAGAGGCACAGGCCAAGTACCCGGCAGAAAAGACATGGCAGGCTTCTTTGCCCAGAAATTCAGCCAGTTCTTGCTCAAGTTCTTGGTGGAATATTCTACCACCATTTGCCAGCCTTGCTCCCGTGGTGCTGCTTCCCCACTTTTGCAAAGCATCCGTCGCCGCTTCTTTGATTTTTGGATGTTGAGCAAGCCCGAGGTAATCATTGCTTGAAAGCATGACATATTCTTTGCCTTCTTTTTTTACCCGGGTACCTGTTTGCTCTTCGAAAATATGATAGTAAGCATCATACTTTAGACGCAGCTTGGTAGCTTCATCCGAACGGATGCGTTCCCAGATGCTGGGATTTTGAGATGTGCGAAAAAGCGAAGCCATTCCGCATCCTAACGAAAGCGTTTAGGCACTCAAAGCCAAAAGAAGCACGTATGGATTACTCGGTTCTTTGAATGACATGAAATCCAAATCCGGTTTCGACAACTTCGGAAACTTCACCCACTTCCAAAGCAAATGCAGCTTCAGAAAATGGTTTGGCCATCACTTCAAACTTAAATTTACCGAGGTCTCCACCCTTAGGGCCCGAAGGTCCATCCGAATGTTTTTTTGCCATTTCCGCAAAATCTTTGCCCTCATTGACAACCAATCCGCGTATGCGATTGGCCTCTTTTTTCGCTGCTTGTTTGGTGCGCTTGATTTTGGAGTCCGCACGGTCGGCACCTTTGTAAGATATAAGAATGTGTGACGCAGCCACCTCATCGGGCAATACCACTTCTGGATTTTCCTTACTTTTCACAAAGGATGGCCTGTCCAGGCGGATCTTTTCATAAACATCATTGGAGATTACATAGTACCAACCGGCAAGGTTTTGGTTGAGTTCGCTCACTTTTTGGCGGGCCTTAGCCACCTTGGCATCATACTCTCCTTGTTTGCGGGCATTGGAAGCCTTAATCCGGGCAACTTCTGCATCTTGCTCCGCCTTTTTCTTTGCCTGCTGTGCATCTTTGGTGGAGGAAGAATTATTTTCCGTAACCTCTGGTGATTTTTGAGAGGTTTTAGCGGTTGCTCCAGCAGGTGGTGGGGGAGGAGTGATGCTCGGAGGAGCCGTGGGAGGAGTAAAGTTTGGAGGAGTGCCGGGTTTGGCAACCGGTCCTTTTTCTCCTTCAGGACCCTTGGCTCCGCCGGCCGAGGGAAGTGGTTCGAGTTCGGGGGGTGAAAGCAGGGATTCATTGACCCGGGCAAAAGCATAAATGTAACGACTGTCCCCTGATGCGTTTTCGTCCTCTTCCGGTCCGCGGTAAATTTCTCCAAAGCGGAGAACATATTCCACTCCGCTTTCCATACCCACGAGAACCTCTCCCTTGTTGGATACAACTTTGGGAACGGTTTGGCCAGAAGCATCCTTGGCCGCGATGGTATAAAACCCTTTTTGCTGAAGGGACTGAACCACCGCCTGGTTGTTGGCATCCCTGAGGTTGTTAAAAAATTCTCTCCCTTGTTCCAAGTTTTTGACCAGGATTTCGGGCTTTCTTTCCACATCAATAATCTCAAGATCATCCAACGCGTCTTTCATCGCATCGAGTGCTTCCTTATTTAGCTCTTCCGAATCTTTGAGGGCTGATCCGGAAAGTGACCACTTGGAGTCGGCAAAGTTCAGCACATAGGGATTGTTGGAACGGTTAATTTGACCCTGAGCTAGGTTGACATCGTAGTTGTCCAATGTGACCTGGCGGATCTTAAATTTATCAAGATCAAGAAAGTCCTGTTCCACCCAGTCGACAAATTTAGAAGATACATCGCGTGCATTTCTTACTTCCACACGAAAAACGGCATTTTGTTCAGGTTTGCGGACGAAATAAGTGCTGGGCAAGCCCTCCACTTCCTCTCCAATAATCAAGCTGGCCAGGTTGGAACCCGAGCTATTCTTGAGGTGAATCAGCCTGCCAATACCAGACTGGGTGGGGTCAGCTTTGCTGGGATCAAGCACCCCTAGTTTACTGTGCTCGCCTGCACCTTCACCAGCCTGATCAATAATTCTAAGATCAAATAGTATACTCGCCACATCCTTCAGCTGGTTATCGGCATTGGCAGGGTAGTCTGCTTTGCCTGGGCGACGAATAAACCATCCCTTATCGGTTTGTGTGACTTCAATGGACTTGGTCTGAATATCTTCCTCATCCACTTCCACAATTTCAATACCAGTAACGGCACGGGGATCAAAAGATTCAAACAGGGCTTGTCCCATGAGGTTGGGTTTGGCCGAGGGGTCTCTTTTGGTCGGGGAGGTAAAGGTGGCAATCGCTACAGCAACAATTGCAGCTACGAGAAATGTGATAGTCTTCTTGTTTTCGTTCATATCTTAGGAATGTCGAAATGTTTTGGTGTAAGTTACAAAGAGTAAGGATTAGGACCTTACCCGGGAATCCACTGCTCCCTGAATTTCAGCACCGCGTTTTTTGTAATAAACAAACAGAGCGATCAAGAGCAGGGGGAGGGGAGGGATGAAGACAGAAAGCCGCTGAATGCTTCTTTGTTTTTCCCGAATTTCTCGGTCTCTTTTTCTTTCTGCATCCTTAACCTTTACATTGGTGGTTTGGCGCAATTCACGTTCCCTTTTGGCGAGGTTTTTTTGCAACTTCGCGGCCTCGGTCTGTAAAACCTGCATGAACTGGCCTTGGGTCATCGAACCTTGGCTGTTTTGCACTTCGGCGAGGGCTTCATTGAGCTTGCGGTTTTCATCCTGTAAAATTGCCTGGATGGAACTTTCTGCCTCCTGAATGGTGCGGGATGCCACTTCACGGGCTTCCTCTATGCTCTTTTCAAACTCCTCCAGAGTGCGGTGCAACCTTCTGCGGTTACGTATATCAAGCAAGCTTTCTTCTCCGGAAAGGTGGTCGATTAAGTTGAGCGAGAGAGTGACATTATCTACATCGAGAGGGAAATCCGACTCGGGCCCACGGCTTCTGATATTAAAGAAAGGATCCGCCAACATATCGACATCAGCAACCAATACTACATCGATTTTGCTGGTTTTGTTTCCATCAACAATATCTCCAGAGATCGATGCGGCGATGACTTCCTGCAAACCTGAACCGGGGTAGAGGGTACGGTCTGGATTAAACCGGCGAGGAGTTCCGAATACTCCACCCGTCCAGAAAGTTTCCAGGCTGGTGGTTCCGGCGAGTGGTCCACCTCGGGTACGAAGCAGGGGCTGGAAGTTCAGGTTGCCTGATGCCCTTGGATAGAGCGTGCCAGGGCAGGTAAACAAGCAGTACTGCAATTCGGAAGTGATGGGGTCGTTGTGAAAGGAATTCGGCAACCCACCGACATAAACAAACTCATCAGGAAAATTTTCCGAACGGGGAATCTTGGGGAATGGGTTGTATGGATCCCTTAAAATTCTTTCCTGAAGACCACCCAATCTGGTATCAAGGTCAGAGAGCAGCCGTTGTTCCACAAAATTGCGTATCGGGTGGTTGCTTTCCATCTTATCAAAAGCATTTCGCAGGGAGGTCAGCTTAAGGCTGTTCCAATCGTTCTGGCTAAGAGAAGCATTGGATTTAAGCCTCGCTTCATATTCAGATGCTTTACTGATTAGATTGTCCAAACTGGTGAAGAAGACACCCACTTCAGGAAAACGCCCACGGGCAGGAGCCAAACTGCGGGTGGCATTTTGCTTAAGGCTTTGTAATTCATCCTGAATCTTTTTCAGCCTTTCCATGGGGTCGAGGTTGAAGTTTACCTGCAGTAAATCCCACAATTTGTTGAGGTCTCCCTTTTCTGGTGCACTTCCACCTTCTGGACCACTGTTATTGTTTCTGCGTGGTTCATAGGTTCCGGTGACACTTCCCTGGATTAAGGGCAAGGGGTCTTCAAAGATGGCTGTAGGGATGCCAGATTTAATCGCCGCCACTAAGTCGTCCATCTTTTCGTTGTCGAGCGTGCTTGGCTGGACAACGACCAAAGCATCGTAATCGTCGGGAGAAATATCTCCCCCGGTTACCTCCTGCACATCATATTGCTTGTTTAATTCAGTAAAAAATTCCCAGGCTGGGGTGCCACCGCCCAGGTTGAATCCCATAATTCCCATTCCGGCGGTACCAAGCACGGGAGCATCTGTGGCAAATACACCCAGGGTCTTTTTCTTTTGGGAACCGCTTACTGCATTGATCGTGCGAACAATTTCGTACTCAACCGGCAATCCTTTGTAGAGGAAGGGAATGGTTTGCTGCCCGGTGTCACCCTTGCACACAACCCCCATGTAGAGGTCTTTTTGCCAGGGTACCATTCGTCCGCCTTCCATAACGAAGAGGGGAGGGGTGACCCCGTTTTGGTTTTCCACTCCATATTTTTCAGCGGTCGCCGAGGCATTGTCTTCTGGAGTGATTACATGGATGTTTACAGAAACGAGCTTGGTTTCTCGATCGATTTCACGAAGTGCGGTGAGTAAGTTGATACGGGTCTGTACATACTGCTCAGGCATCGATTCCGATGGGGAAATAAATGCATCAATTTCCACAGGGCTCTTTAACTCACCAAGAAGATCGATGGATCCTTCTGATAAACTGCTTAACTGTTCAGCTGTGGCATCAATTCGTACCACATCATGGTTGCGGAAGTACTGGGTCAGGGCAAAAGCGGTGATCACGGTGGCTACCACCCGTATGCCAAAGTGGGAGTACTTCGATTTTCCCTGTGGGCTGCCTACCCAGTGCCTTCTGCCAATCAAAATCGAGGAGAGATAGAGCATGGCAATGGCAAGACCGAGGAAGAAAATCATTCCCGATGTACTTATGATTCCACGGCTGAAATCGAGAAAGTTGGAAGCGATCGCCCATTCGGAGTCAGGGAGCAGGGCGAGGGGAGAATTAAAAGCCACACCCAAGACAAATGCCACCGTCAGGTTTGGGGTCAGGAAAGAGGCAACCATACCAATCGCAATCATACTGAGACCAACAAACCAATATCCAATGTATGTGGATGCCAGCAGCCCGAAGTCTGGGTTGCCCAGTTGGCTTAACACATAATAATTGGCGATCAGCGAGATTACTAGTGATACGGAAAAAATGGCTACGGCACCGAGATACTTGCCGATGACCACATCAAAATCACTCCCTGGTAAAGTTAGGAGCAGTTCATCCGTTCCCTGGCGTCTTTCATCCGCCCATATGCTCATAGTGATGGCTGGAATAAATCCCAGTAAAATATGGGGGAGAAACCGGTTTAACTGATCGAGGTTAGCGAGGTTGGAATCGAAAAATTCCTGAGGCCAAAATGCGGCCAGTCCGCTGGCGAGCAAAAAGGCACAGATGAAAACATATCCACTTGGACTACCAAAGTAGGCGGCCAAGTTTCTTTTAAATACGGCGAGAACGGCTTGGGTGTTCATAGGGATCAAATAAATTGGTTAAGCAGCTAAAGTAAGTTTGTTAAACCATGCATCGAGGGAGGATTCACCCCTCACTTCATCCGGAGTACCCTCAAAAATCAGTCTTCCGTTATGAATCAGGATAATACGATCCGCCACTTCGGGCACCTCCTGTAAGATGTGGGTGGAAAGAAGGATGGTCTTACCCAATCCTTTTATGGTTTTGCGCACTTCCAGCACTTGGTTTGGATCAAGCCCTGCAGTTGGTTCATCCATGATCAAAACATCGGGCTCGTGTAGAAGCACATTTGCCATACCCACCCGTTGCCTAAACCCACGTGACAATTTACCAATTGGCTTGTTAAGCACTGTTTGCAGGGCACACTGTTCAACTACCTTGGCAATGCGATCCCTTTTGGTGGAAAGATCCATACTGCGGGCATCCCCGAAAAAGTTGAGCAGTGAAATGGGGGTCATTTCTTCGTAGAGTGGGCCGTTTTCAGGAAGGTAGCCAATCCGGTTCGCCACTAAAGATCGGTTGTTGGCCACTTCCATACCACATACTTTCGCGGTGCCCGAGGAAGGGGCTAAGTATCCGGTAAGCATTTTCATGGTGGTACTTTTCCCGGCACCATTAGGCCCGAGGAAAGCAACCACTTCGCCCTTGCGTATATTGAAGGTAAGGTCTTCCACGGCGATAAAATCGCCGTAGTACTTAGAAAGGCCATTTGCCTCGATCATGAATTCATCAGTGCTGTCTTCGCTCATAAATATTTAGGTGTGGTGTAAGGGTGTATTTTAAAAGGCATAAATAAAGTACAACTGAGATATGCGACAGGGCATTTCTAATTTGTGCAAAGGTTCAAAAAATTGTTTCTCGGGAATCCTTTCAAGAAGAAAATCTTTACAAGGCTATAAGATTTAATCTAAATTGATCATACCCTAGGAAAATGCCCAAGTCCCTAACAATACTTTTAGCCTTTTGTTTCGCCTGCCAAGCGAGTGCGTATTCCCTGTCCGAATACTGGTTCTCGTCCTCCACTGTGCAAACCCCCTTACGCATGGAAGATCTTAGCGGGGATAAAATTGTGGAAATGACCAAGTCATCGTCTTCCGTACCTCTCCTCTTTCCTAAAATGGTCAGCATTTTTGAGCGACTGGATGGATCCCTGCCAAGAATGTACACTCTAAATCAACTGGCCAACAACCCAGGTCTTTCCCCTGTTCACAAATTTCACTCTACTAAGGCAGTTGCCAAAAAACAGTCCGTTCTTCCCTTGGATAGAAACCTTAAACTTGCTGAGCGGGAAAAACAATTGTTCGACACTTCTCTTTTGCTTGTGCCGAAGAGTTCTGCTCCTCTTCCCACCGATGATCAATTGAAGGCCTTTTTAGAAGAAGGCCGTAAGAGGTACACTCCTCCCGTCGACTCCAAGGAGATTATCGACAATCTGCTCAAGGATGAATATGCCAACCATCCTGTGGTCAGCTTGTTAAATGACTCCCCTGAGGTGAAAAAAGCACTGAAGTCCGAATCCTTTAACCGCAGTTCAGGCAACCTCTTTTCTAAAGCGAACCTTGCCAACCGCATACCTGTTTCTACCCAGCCTTATCCTGTTTACACCGAAAATCTGCCAGAGCCTCCCACACCCGCCACCCCTGGGGAAAATACTGAAGAACTCAAATACCCGGGCAAAACATCAATGAAGTTGCAAGCTCGCAAACCTTCCCGTGATGGCACCCTGCAACCTGCTCAAGCATCAGAAATTTACTTAACCACCCAAGACTTAAAAGAACTACTTAAGGACATCTCTGCCGACCCAGCAGTTGCCGGAGAAGTTCGCTCGGTTGCGGAATTGTGGGCCAAGGCGGAAAAGAATGTTTCCCAAAATCCTGAAGTTGCTCTGGGTGTTAAATCCATTTTGCTTTCTGCCAAAGTGGGGCGTGCCCGAACTGATCCTTATGGTCAGGCATCCCTGGAGAACCTCTCCCCAGATGATAAGTATTTTGTAATTGGGATCGATAAGGATGTAGACACCAATGTGGTCACGATTTGGTCCAAAGAAGTGGAAGTTTCTCCAGGGGAAAATATGGTTGAGCTGACTTCCACAGATGTGATCTACCAGGAGTAACCCCTTTTTCTTTTTCAGGCGAATCTGCAGATTGGGCAAGAATTGCTCGCCATGGTCGGGCAGACGCCTAAAGTATTCTTCTTTTAATTCGAAGTTTTTATTTAAAGATATGCAAAACCAAGAAATCCTTCAGCAAGCCGCCGATCAAGCCCGTGGCTTGGCCATCGATGCAATCCACGCCTGCAGTTCAGGGCATTTGGGTCTTCCCCTCGGAGCCGCCGAGGTTGGGGCCGTTCTGTTCGGCAAAGACTTAAAGGTCGACCCATCGGACGACCAATGGCTCAACCGCGACCGCTTCGTCCTCTCCGCCGGTCATGGCAGTATGTTCCTTTATGGCTGGCTCCACCTCGCCGGGTATGATCTCCCCTTGGAAGAGGTAAAGAATTTCCGTCAGCTTCACAGTAAAACCCCTGGGCACCCCGAGTATGGAGAAACCCCGGGTGTGGAGTGCACCACCGGTCCCCTTGGTCAGGGAGTGGGCAATGCCGTGGGTATGGCGATCGCTTCCAAAATGGCCGCGGCTCACTTCAATACCTCCGAGCACGAAATTTTTAACCATCAGGTTATCGCCCTCGCCGGGGATGGTTGCTTGCAGGAAGGGGTGGCTGCGGAAGCTGCTTCCCTCGCCGGTCACTTAGCCCTCAATAATTTGACCATCCTTTACGATTCCAATGATGTCACCCTTGATGCGATGGCCGATGCCAGCCAGAGCGAAAGTGTGATCGACCGCTTTGCCTCCTATGGGTTTGCAGTGGAGCGGATCGATGATGGTCACGATTTAGCATCGATCTCCGCCGCTCTCGAGCGTGCCCGGGCCAATACCGAAAAACCAACCTTCATTGAAATCAAAACCGTCATTGGTAAAGGTATTCCTGAAGTGGCCGGTACCTCTGCCGGACATGGGGAGGG